>DASUYO010000446.1:0-5444 GCA_036377375.1 Pyrinomonadaceae bacterium | reverse complement strand
ACAAAAGCGATCGAGCGAATTTGTATTTACCAGTGAAAAGACTGGCGGTCGTTTGATCGACGTGAAGAAGGCATTCAGTTCAGCTCGACTCGAAGCGGGAATTCCTGATTTTCAGTTAAGGGATCTTCGTCACAGTTGTGCAACTCGGCTTTCAGACAAGGGTGAAGAGCTCGTAACCGTTGCTGAAATCCTCGGTCACACCGATATCAGGATGACCAAGAGATACTCACACGGCATGCATGAACGAAAGCGAATGGCCTTGGAGAAGCTGGTTTCCAATCCGCCACGTCAACCTCACGCCAAAATCGTGAAAAAACAAACACGGCAGGGTGGCCGCCCTGCCCTAAGTCATTGATTCTATTGGTGGAGCAGAGGGGGATCGAACCCCTGACCTCCGCATTGCGAACGCGGCGCTCTGCCAAACTGAGCTACTGCCCCACGCGGAGTGCCATATTAGGAATCGCGCTTGATTAGTGTCAAGGCGTGAGTGAGGGCGTCCTGAAGTTTCGCAACATTCTTGCCGCCGCCCTGCGCCAGCTCCGGTTTGCCGCCGCCGCGGCCGTCGAGCATCGCGCACGCCTCACGCATGAGCGCGCTCATATCACCGGAAGCGTCAGAAGAGCGAGCGAAGACGAGGCGCGCAGTGTCTTTGTCGCGAGAAGCGAGAAGTGCGATCGTGCGTGGATGCTCAACCAAAGCGTGTGCGAGCTTTTTCAGTGAGTCCAAGTCGCGACCATCAAATACCCGCATCACTACACCGTCAGAAGCAGAAGCCAGCAACTTCTCAGCCTCAACTTCTGCGACGATCTCTTCAAGCGCGCGAATCCGCCGATTTAGCTCCTTGTGCTCTTCAACCATCTGCGCCGCGAGCTGCGGCGCGTCATCCCGGCCGGTACTAAACAACGTCGCCACATCACGCGCGCTCTTGTTTGCTTTGCGATAATCTGCAAGCGCGCGCACACCTGCGACAAACTCGATTCGCGTGAGGCCCTTGGCGCGCTCCCACGATCGCACTGCAATCATCCCGACTTCACCAGTCCGAACGGCATGCGTTCCGCCACAAGGCGTCAAATCAAAACCTTCGATCTCAATCAAACGCAGCTCACCTTCACGCGCAGGCTCTTTTCTTAAAGGCAGCTCGGCCGCTTCGCCCGGCGTCACGTTCCGAATCGTTATCGCGCGATCTTCCCAGATGACATTGTTTGCGAGCTCGACTGCGCGCTCGATGATCTCGATAGCCGGATTGTTGAGCTCGATATCGATCTCGCATGAGCTCTCCAGGACGCGAAAGCTCCGCGTGGGCGCGTTGAACAGTGTGACGAACGCCTGCGACAGAATGTGTTGGCCGGTGTGTTGTTGCATGTGGTCCAGTCTTCGCGACCAATCTACACGTCCCCGCACAATCTCATTGCGAGATGGAGCAGCTCCCTGGACCACATGAAGCACGCCGTTGGCGCCGTCGTCAATGCACTCCACCACGCGCGCTCCATTCAGCGTTCCCGTATCGCTCGGCTGACCACCGCCAGTCGGATAAAACGCCGTGCGGTCCAGGACAACAGCAGTCCAGCCGCTGACGCGATCAGTGACATCTACGACGCGAGCTTCAAACTCGATCAGATGAGAGTCGGAGTAATAAAGACGTTCGGTTACTGGCATGAATCCACAGATTACACAGATTTACAGAAATGTTTGTAAGATAGTCAGCCCATGAATCCTTCTCGACACAGACTAATCGTCACATTAATACTCATTGCGATACTGAGCAGCGTTGCTGCGGCACAAGAGCCGCCACTGCGATCGATCACTTACCACCTCTCGATGTCGCGGCCTGTGTCGCATCTGTTCGAAGTGCAGATCATAGTTGAACTGCCCGAACAGTTGAAAGACAAGCCGCTACAGTTTCAGATGCCGAAGTGGTCACCCGGACGTTACGCCGTCTTTGATTTCGCGAAGAACGTACAGGAGTTTCGTGCAAATGGTACGGTGACGCGCGTAGACGATCAAACGTGGAGTGTCACGCCGCGAGGAAGCGACACGCTGACGATCTCCTACAAAGTTTTTGGAAACGATCTCTCCGGCACCTTTTCACAACTCGACAATCGTCACGCAAACTACAACGGTGGTTCGATCTTCATGTACGTGGTGGGCCATAAGCCTGACCCGGTGAAGCTCAGTATTCAAGCTCCGTCAGGCTGGAAGATTGTGAACGGACGCACGGCACATCCCGGCCAGAGCGAATGGCAGTTTCCAAACTGGGACATCATGATCGACACGCCGACCGAGATCGCTCCCGACTGGACGCAGGATGACTTCGAAGTCGGTGGCAAGAAATATCACGTCGTCGTTCACTCGTTTGGTCCAGAAGGAGGAAAGCGGCCCGCGCTCGTCAAAGACATTGAAAAGATCGTGCGTGCAGAGGTGGCGATGTGGGGACCACCGGAGTTTGAAGAGTACACATTTTTGATTCACTTTGCCTCCGACGATCAATCCGGCGATGGCATGGAGCATCTCACTTCAACTCAGATCATCGAACCCGGCGCTCTCGCCGAACTCGGTGTTTACGACAGGGCTCTCGATACCGTCGCACACGAATTCTTTCACGTCTGGAATGTAAAGAGACTTCGCCCGCAGGAACTTGGACCATGGGATTTCACCCGTCCGGTTGCAACGCGTGGCCTCTGGATAGCCGAGGGCTTTACAAACTATTACGGTCACCTGATGTCAAGACGCGCAGGTATCTTCGACAACAAAAAATTTTTTAGTCGAGAGTCGCAGACCATCACGCGTATCGAGCATGCTCCAGGAAATCGTTTGATGAGTGCCGAAGAATCGTCACTGGTAGCTCCGTTTCTAGACGATGCGCCACACGCGCAGTCGACCAATCTTGAAAACACTTCGATCAGCTATTATCCGAAGGGCGAATTGATCGCGATGGTGATGGATTTGCTCGTGCGTGGTCGAACGCAAGGCAAGGCTTCGCTCGACGACGTGATGCGCGACATGTACGACGAGCTTTATTTGAAGAGCCCAAACAGCAGTTACTACCTGCGTGGCCGCGGGTATCAAACGCAGGATCTCGAACGCATCGTGTCGCGCCGCTCGGGTTTCGATTTTAGCGATTTCTTCAAACGGTATATTCGCGATACCGAGATGCTTCCGTACGAAGAGGCGTTTGCGTATGTGGGCTTACGGCTGGTTAAGACTAATGCGAAGGAGCCATATGACGCGGGGCTGTCGATAGACTTTGAAGATCACACCGCGATCATCGACGACGTTCGCAACGGCTCACCGGCTGAAGATGCTGGATTGCAAAGCAAGGATGAAGTTATTTCGCTCGGCGGCAACAAGATAACAGCGGATTCGTGGCGTAAGACGCTTGCGCGGTACAAGCCGGGCGACTCGGTGCCCGTCACCGTAAAACGTGATCGACGGACGATCAACATGAATATAGTTTTGGGCCAGCCGGAGAGATTTGAGTACACGATCGAGGAAAAGTCAGATGCGACGGCGGAGCAGAAGACACTGCGGACAGCGTGGTTAAGAGGTAATTAGCCGCGGATGAACACGGATTTAAGGAACGATTACCTGCAATGAATGTGGTGCGATCTCGAAGCGCATCGGCAGGTGTCCGATCAACTCGCCGTCAACCTGCACCTGTGCGTCGCCGTAGGCTCGAACGCGAGCGGCTTTGACAAACTTCACTTCAGGGTTGTTGCGAGGCATGCCTTCGCGCATCGCGTGCGAGAGCAAATGCAGGTAGCGCAGCCGGCGCGTCGTTTCGATAATGCAGATCTCAAACTCGCGTTCGTCCAAACGAGCGCCCGGTGTTATCGCGAGATCGCCACCGTACTTTGCTGACTTGCCGATCGCCGCAAACGTCGCAGTGTATTCATTGCCGTCAACTTCGAGTGTGAAAGGTTGCGGGTTCCAGTTCGCAAGATGACTTAGTCCGGACAGCCAAAAAGCGCCTTTCCCGATCCGTTTCTTGAGCGACGGCTGCACACGCCCCACGACTGAAGCATCGAGTCCAATACCTGCCATCAACACAAAGTGACGGCTTTCGTTAGTCGTTTCATCGATCACCAGGCCGAGATAGATCTTGCGTGACTTGCCTTGCGCCGCAACGGCTACTGCTTCTTCTTCGTCAAGCGGCAAACCCAGCTCGCGTGCGAGCACGTTTGCTGTGCCACGAGGGATGATCGCGAGGCGTGCGTCCGTTCCCGCCATCCCCTGAATTGCTTCGTTGATCGTTCCATCCCCACCGGCGACGATCACATCCAAACCACCATCGCGAGCAGCACGCGCGGCGATCTCCGTCGCCTCACCGGGGCGGCTGGTTAACTGCAAGTCAACTCTGATACCGAGCGATTCAAGACGTGAGACAGCATCCTGAATCGAACGCCGGCGCGATCCGTAACGTCCTGTCTTCGGATTAGAAATCAGAATTGCCTTGCGAATAGACATGCCGAAACACAGTACAGGTGATGAGCGGTTGAGTACAACTCCTGTTCTCGGGAATAAGTTCCCGGCCTGTTTAGTCTGAGGAAACGTCAGAATATTTTTGGAGGTTTTCGCAATGCTTATCAATTCAAAACTGAGTCTTCCGCTCGCAATGGTGCTGACTCTATTTGCTCTCTTTGTTATCGAATTCGGTCCGCGTGCGAGCGCCACACCTGTGCCGAACGCGAATGAGATCGTCATTCGAGATTTTTCATTTCAGCCAGCCACACTGACGGTCAAGGCTGGAACAAAAGTGACCTGGGTCAACCGCGACGACGACCCACATACGGCAACCGCCACTGACAAACGGTTCAACTCCAAAACACTGGATACCGGCGACCAATTCTCGTTCGAATTTAAGGAACCGGGTACTTACAACTATTACTGTGCGCTCCATCCAAAGATGACGGGGCAAGTGATCGTCAAGTGATCGAGGAGATTCGACCAATGTCAGAACAACAGATACAGCGCCGCAGTTTTCTTAAATGCATGGCGTGGGCAGGAACGGGAATCATCTGGACGATGAATGGCGGACTGCTCAGTTCGAGTGCCCTCGCTTCAGGAGCGAAACGGAAAGGCAATTTCAGCTTCGCGCAGATCAGCGACAGTCACATCGGCTTTAATAAGGATCCAAATCACGAGGTCAAAAAGACGTTTCAGGAGGCAGTCGATAAGATCAATGCACTCGAGGAGCAGCCCGCGTTTGTGATTCACACGGGCGACATCACACATCTTTCACGGCCCGAAGAATTTGATACCGCGTCGCAGATCCTGAAAGGTGTGAGAGCTAGCGAGGTTTATTTTGTGCCGGGCGAACATGACGTGTTTACCGACGACGGAAAACTCTATCTCGAGAGATTCGGGCGCGGAACTCAGGGACAGGGCTGGCAGAGTTTCGACTACGACGGCGTGCATTTCGTCGGCTTGATCAATGTACTCAATCT
>DASUYO010000445.1:0-8821 GCA_036377375.1 Pyrinomonadaceae bacterium | reverse complement strand
GCTCAAGTTGCAGTAGTTGAGGGCGAGTTGTTGGCCCATATGTCCTAAGTCATAAGCCGCAGATTTCGCGGATTGAGGCAGATCGGATCTGCGTTAATCCGCGAAAATCTGCGGCCTACCCTTTCTTCGCTTTCTCAGTTCCTAAATGAAACAGTTATCAGCAGCCTCCGCCCTGAGTCTCAAGCATCAGTTGCATTCGGGATTCGCTCAACTTGAAGATCGAGTACTTCTCATCTTCATATCCAAAGTCACGAGTAAAGATAAATACTTCGCTATCGAAGACAAGAAGACCCAGAGGAATACTATCCAGCCTGCCTTCACAGTCCGTCCAGCCTATCTTTGAATCAATTACTTTAAGCTCACCTGATTTGGCTGATATCCATCCATTGAAAAACACATCATTGCAACTCTGATCGTTTGTGGGAATGGGCTTTTTGTATTCTTTCAGCGACTCAAAATAGTAGAGGCGTTCGCCGGTGTTTTCGATAGTCATCTGATATAGATGGGAAAGCGTGACGCTTTTATTTTTCTGCTCCTCGCGACGGGGAGGCTTCAGAAATCGACTTAGTTCGGTAGCTTTGGCTTGTTCCTCCTTACCAAACTCAGATTGAATGAACGACTGCAACTTGAGCCCGTCATCCTGGGTTTTGTTGAGTTCGTAGCTGGGATTCACCTTGCGGTCAATGTCAAGCGCAATTCCCACCATTCCATAACGATCATCCACTGCTTCTTCTTTCGGTAAGTCACTGGCGATTCCCCATAATGTCTGGCAATGGCTTTGGACTTCGACGATCTTCGATGCGTTCAGAAAGTGGGCTTTACCATCCAGAGACCAAAAGTGCCATACAGGCGATGGGACCCGGCCTTCTGCAAACCATGGTTTTGGAAGATTCGCAAGGGTATTAGGTTCTTTCGCCGACGCATCTGACGACTTGGGCCATGGGTTCTCCCAATGGCCATGACTGTATTGGGCGAACGGCACCAGGACCGCGTCTGATGTAATCAGGCTGGCGATAAAATGATCTTTGGTGATTTGAGGATCTGTCACCGACAAACCGGAATTTTCCAGTCCGGTTAACACCAGGAGTAGCGACAGTAAAATGAAGACCGATAATTTCATTTGCATTTAACTAACTTCACCAGAAACTATAGGAAGTGAGGTCCAGCTTAGCAAGAAACGAATCCACAGGACGGTGCTGTGGGTAATCCCGTCAGCGTGCGTGGGAAATTGCAGCTAAAAACGAAATCGGCAATCGCGTTACTTCATTGCTTGAAAGATCTCATAGACTTCGCGAGTGATCTGTTCCGCCCGCAGATCCTCTTCCGCTTGTTGTAAGCTGGCTTTCAAATCACCACTCTTCAGTAACTCTTGATATTTTCCGACTGCATCCTCTGTAATCCAACCAGCCTTGCGAAACACCGGAAGATTCTCAAGCAAGTATTCAACACGTTTATTAACAGAGAGGCTCTTCAAACTATCGACTGGTCCAATGGTATAACCGTGAGGATATTCGTCGAATCCAGCAATTAAAGATTCCAGGTCATCGGGGACGTCCTCGTCGGCCCCCTCGACAACGGTTTCCGCACTGGCAAGACATCGCACTATTCCCGGTGGAGCCGATGAGGTCAAGTGAGTTACCACGCTTTGTCCCGGATCAATCTGAACCTCGTCTGAGACATCTGCAAATGATAGCCAGTTACCTTCATTAAAAAACGGAATCTCCCTGGACATTGAAAACGGCATGAGTTTCCCATCGTTTTCGGCCGTAACATCAGCGGCGACATTTTGTACGATAAATCTTTTTAGAGACGCGCCGCTCGAGGGGAGATTCTTAACCTCGTAGGTGTACAAATAACCTCCTCTGGAGGTCCGCGACACTGACGCGACGACCATTACCTGAACGGCGTCGCTCCTCTGGAATGCAGCCGACTTCTCCTGGCCGTCGTATCCAATCCATTTAAGAACGTATTTACGCGCTTTGGCATCGACGACCTCGAGTCGCGGTTTATGATCATAAGTTATTGGTGATCCGGTCTTCGGGTCGTAGCCGCGCACACGCGGCTGATAATTACTCGAGAGCTTGATATCTCCCAACTTCCTTTCCAGCGCCTGGCGCTGAATCACTGTTTGCGCACGCATTGACGAGCAAGCTACAGCAGCTACCTGTGTTCCCAGGAGAAAGATTAAGAAAATCTTCTTCATTCGCGTGCTTTTAGCCATCAGCGAATGGAACCATTCCGCAGGCGAATGGTTCCTTCCGGAGTCGATTAGTAGACGCAGTAGCATAAGTCATAGTCCCAGTCACCTCCATGCCTGTAACACGCATTGAGCTGAGCAGAAGATGGATGGCAGGCCGGCGGGACCTGGTAAGGATTTATCGATAGATAGTCGAAGTTCCCAGTCGCCTGAAGAAATCCGTCTAAATACAAGCCCAATACATGCTGTCCTGCTGCCAGCGAGATATTGTTGATTGACACGACCTGATATGCATCAAAAGAGCCTGTGTTCGGGATAGCGATCGGTCCGGTTATGTTTACCCCGTCCTGCTCGATGTGGAATGTATTACCACTAAATGGCGAGCCAACATTCGCCGAGATGGTGTAAGTTCCAGCGCTCGCAATGTTAACTGTGTAGTTCATCCATTGGCCTCCGATTGTCGGCACATAGGAATTGTTTACATTGCCGGGCATCCAGAGGACCTGTGGATAGTTATAGTAAATGCCGTCTGCTGGACCGTTACCATCATCCGGAACAAATGAGCCAGTGTCCTCGTCGCTTTTATCGTATGCCTCTACCTGGATTACTCCGGGTATGGCAACAGCTACCCCGTCGGCAGGTATGGATGAACCTGCGGCACCCTCATAACAACCCTCGGTCTCATGACAGCCATTCTGACCAAACTCGAAGCGCAGATGCCAGTGATGGCGGCAATGCTCTCGATTGGTGCGAGTCGATCCGTTAGCACAGAATATCTCTTCCATTACCTGCCAGCGATTTCGAAGAACGCCGTTAACCATCACCTGATTATTGGGAATATTCCTATCGCTGAGATCGCAATTTATCCCCACATGATGTTCATCGTGAGGGCGGAGTTGCCAACTCGGCGCCGCTCCCTGTCTGAAGTTGGGAGTAATATCAAATACTCCGCCAAACACCAGACTCGCATCGTTGAACCTCAGTCTGTCCCCCTGCGGAACGCCGTTGGGGAAATTTGCTGCCGGAAAGAATGTCGACTGGTACGTTGCGGCGATTTGTCGCAACCCGTTGTTTGCCTGCGGTTTCGCGTAATGTCCATTCGGATGGTAATTGTTTCCATCTTCGGCGCTACCAGTTAGTACATATGCATCGTTTGCCTGAGCGGGCTGCAGCGCCTCTAAACCTGGCACCAGTATGAACACCGGAGTGTTTACAATGGTGGTTCCATTGGAAGTAATGACAATGTTACTGGAACCCCCGAAGCGATCCGGTGTAAAGACACTCGACACCTGTCCACTGCCATCAGTTCGTAGGTTTGCGTGGTTAAAGGCGCCGGGCGGGCGGGCGCCGGTATGATTCTGATGTCCCCCGTCATGAGCAACATTATTTGTGTTGACGGTGAAACTAAATGCAATGTTCGACACCGGCTGTCCAAGATTATCAAAGGCATGACAGGTGAAGGTGGCGGTATCCGGGACGGCGGGGGCAGGGTTATTTATGGAATTCTTTTCAGCCTGAGTCAGTCCGGCCGGCAAGACCTGTAACGTTGATGGCTCACAGGTTACGTTTGCCGTTACGCAGTCAACTACAGTTTCAATGATCTCCGCAATTCTTATAAATGACTCAAACCGGCACAACCAACGATCATTCCACCAATAACCATAGTCCCACCAAATATCGAATGGCAGATAACCAAAGCCGAAAGGATCAACGTAGCCACAATCATCGAAGATGATCGCATTAAGAATGGTGTAGACTCTTATTCGATGGATAATGCATTGGATGATATTGCTGGCACTAAATACTACAGTTGCTGTTTGCACTCCCGTGGTGCTGGCGGATGCAAGTACGGTCCCGTATTCGTTCTCAATATAGGCTTGCACTTCCGCGTTGTAATAAGCAGCCGTTTGGTAATCCAGCTCGGTTGAAGCGTAGCCGGTCGCTATGTGTGTGGACGGATCAATGTCAATCGAAGCATATCCGTAGGCGCCCTGGCCGTTGGCACGAGAACTAAATGCCAGGCAAACTAAAGCGGCAAACAAAAAAGTATACAGACTTGTTGTGCGCATCTTCTTTCCCTTTCAGATCTTGCTTGTCAAAAACTATCGGCCAACTTGTGGATTCAGGCCTGGGGCCGGCGTGACCTGAGCAGGTCTGCTATTGCGCTCGGCATTCATTTTGATGAAGTCATCAAGGCGTGAAAACGCCTGCTGGCCCAGTGACTTCTGCAAGCGTTCGCGGGCATGCAGAATCGCCAGGTTTCGTTGTTCCTGTAACGTTGCAAGTTGGGGAGGCAAAGGAGGAAGGTTCTTGCTATCAATCTTTCCGTGTAAAAGACGGGCGCGATAAGCGTCGATAATCAATTTAGCCTTAGCATCTAGATCCGCGACTTCACGCTCACAATCGGCGGCCACAGCATCCAGAACAGCTGCTTCATTCTCAGTGAGGTTGGCTTTTCGTTTGAAGTAGGAGCGCAGCCCGCGACCATCACCACCTTTGCTCTCGACATCGTTAGCACGCGCTTTGAGAGTTACCAGGTGATGGAAAAACTGCCTGTAAATTACGTGCTCCGGTGCATCCGAAGGTCGCGGAGATTCTTTTGTGCCCTGAGGCGACGATGGTGTGATTTGAGATGTTTTCCCGCTGCTCGGTTGAAATCCATTGAAAGCGAAGATAGTGAGTGAGATTGCGATCAGGGCAAAGATCGTCAGAGCCTTTTTGTTCATTTGAACCTCCCAATCATTGAAACTATTCAGTTGACCTCGCGGCTGCTGTTAAAAGACACACCCAACCCGTCTCTGGTTGGAAATGAATTAGACTTTCAGATGGGGGAATGCCAGTAGATGCAACACTCACGATCGTGCTTCAAGGATGGAGGGAACAAGCATTGATGTGAGCAGTGAGAGGAAGGTACTCGTGATTGGTCCAACTGTCTGTCCTCTGCAAGACAAAGACGAAAAAAAATTTCAGCGATAGCTCTTGTCACATGCAACGTGCAGGCTGCTTATTGCGTCCGCCAGGGTGCGATAACATTCGCAGGCCGCGCTTTCGAGCTTTACATGGTCCAAGATCCGGATGTTGCCGTGGTGATAATCGATTAATCCCGCAATTCTTAGATGAATAGCCGCATCAGTAACATTTGGTCGAGTCGCACCTAACATATGTGAGAGCGCCTCCTGTGTGAGTTGAACGTCATTTGCTTTTATTCGATCGCGACTTGTTAACAGCCACCGACAGAGTCGCTCTTCGACTGTATGGAATCGGTTACAGGCGGCTGATTGTGAGATTTGCCAAATCAAGGCCTGCTCGTAGCGGAGGATCATATCGCGTAGCGGCCCGTCGCGGTTGAATTCACTGAAAAGTACGTCCGTCCTGACTCGCATTGCTCTCACGGGAATCTGGACCATGACCTGGTAGGGAGGTTTATTAATGCCCCGCATAGCAGGAATGCCAAGTACTCCCTCACTGCCTACCATAGCGATTTGTATCGTCGAGCCATCCTGTGTAATTGACAATAGCGAGACCGCTCCGCTCATTATGAAAAACGCAAACGAGATTTGCTCTGCGAGATGGTAGATGATCTTGCCGCGAGACAGTTTAACCAACTCTAATTCGGAAAACAGAAGCGGATAATGCTGGCGCGGTAAGGCATTGAGAATGTCGTTATCCATCGGGGATTCAGACCCGTGGGGCCGTAGCATGATGGATTTCCTTTCCCGAATTGGTTGTTTGCAATCATCGCGTGTTGATCGGGAGCGCGATGGACCGCTGCATGTCTAGCCGAAACCTGATAAGACTCCGGGGGGGTTGGGCTGATTAGTGCCAACTCTTACGAAGCAGGAATTGGCTTACGCCCCAGTGCTGGGTTCACATAAGGCACAATCTACTTGAATTATTTTCTTATTTCAAAAATTTCTTAGCCACATTTTTGAAATGAACGGTTTGTTGGATCACTATTTGACTTGCGTGGTTGCTTTCGGATCTGCGTTCACCTTTACAAATTCAGTCTTAGGGCTTAACCTAAAACTGTTCCCTCATAACCCCGAAAACACAAATTGGACACTGACGCTAAGTGGCAGCGCAGTTGCGGCAATCCACGCATCTGCTGGTGCGATGGGTCGCCCGCGCAGCCGAGTGCTATTGATTGCCTGAGCCCACAGGCTACACATCAAATCATCAGAATGCAGAATTAAGTATCTCGCGAGATACTCTTCAAATTCTCTCCGCCGCTCTTCACCCCAGTTGCGTTCTAAAGTCCATCGTCGGAGTTCAGCCAGAGACATGAAAGAAATAATAAAAGGCGGGTCATTCAGGTGAGGCTCGTATAACTTGGCTCGTGTGTCTCGTTTTTAGAGAAAAGAGACTACGTCAGTGTCTACGACAATTGGCACTAATCCAGACTCCTGGTTGATGAAGTATCGCGCCAGGTCCTAATCGCCTGAATCATTTCATCAGCCGTTTCGCCGGCGGGTCCACCATCACCCAACAAATCGGCAAAGCCAGTCGCGAGCGTAGTCCCTTTGCTTCCGCCAAGAGTAGAATCTCAGCGCGTGCTATGGCTGCCGTGTCTTCGCGCCTCTTGAAGGTATCCACTTGATCGAACCCTCTCATTGCACCACCCCCAAATTAAGATGTCTCAGTTTACGTTTTAGCCGGGTCTGGTTGTAACGCGGCTATTATTGAATCACCTATCAGCCGCGCTCTTCGGGCGCATTCATTATAGTCACGAGGGACGGACTTTTGAATTCTCCAGTGTTACTTTCGCCTATCACCCATCACGATTCACATCCTGTGCTCCCTGGCTCAGCTCATTTTGACTGCGCGCTGTCATTCGCTGCAAGACAAAATATATAATTCTTCTCCTTTGACTCAATCACTCGAAAACAGCGTGTTCATGCGGGCGTGCCGGAGGGAGGCGGTGCCGTATACGCCGATCTGGCTGATGCGGCAGGCGGGGCGGTATATGCGCGAGTATCGTGAGGTACGCGCGAAGAATACGTTTCTTGAACTTTGTAAGAATCCATCGTTGGCGGCTGAGGTGACGGTGACCGCAGTCGAGCGGTTGGGCGTCGACGCGGCGATCATCTTTGCCGATATCCTGCTGATCCTCGAGCCGATGGGTATCGAGCTCGAGTTTGCTCACGGTGAAGGGCCGGTGATTCATAATCCGATCCGCAATCCCAAAGACGTCGATCGATTACGTGAAGTGGAAGACGTGGGTGCGCTGGAGTTTGTGTATGAAGCGATACGGCAAACACGAAGCGCTCTCAAGCCAGACATTCCATTGATTGGGTTCTGCGGCGCGCCATTCACGCTCGCCTCGTACATGACCGAAGGCGGCGGGTCCAAGAACTACATCCAAACGAAGCAGTTGATGTACAACGACCCGGGTGTATGGCACGCGATGATGAGGCTGATCTCAAGGGCGCTCGCGAAATATCTCAACGCGCAGATTGCCGCAGGCGCGCAGGCGGTGCAGTTGTTCGATTCGTGGGTTGGTTGTTTAAGTCCCGACGATTATCGCGATTTTGTATTGCCTCACAGTAAGAGCGTTATTCAAAATGTCACACCGGGTGTGCCTGTGATTCACTTCGGAACGGGAACAGCGGCGCTGCTGGAGCTGATGCGCGAAGCTGGTGGCGATGTGATCGGATTCGACTGGCGTGTCCAGCTCGACGAAGGCTGGCAGCGCGTCGGTCATGACGTTGCAGTGATGGGGAATCTCGATCCGGTCGTGTTGTTTGCGGAGCAGGATATCATTCGCGCACAAGCTAAAAGGATCTTAGACCAGGCAGGTGGGCGTGCGGGGCACATATTCAACCTGGGACACGGGATATTGCCTGAGACTCCAGTCGAAAATGTGATTGCGCTCGTTGAGATGGTCCATGAAATGAGCCACAGATTACACGGATGAAGACGGATTATGATGCGCTGTTAGTTGTGTCCTTTGGTGGGCCGGAGGGGATGGACGATGTAATTCCCTTCCTCGAGAATGTGCTGCGCGGACGGAATGTGCCGCGCGAACGGATGCTCCAGGTGGCGCAGCACTACGCGCGGTTCGGCGGTGTGAGTCCAATCAATCAGCAGAATCGAAATCTGATTGCTGCGCTGAAAAAAGAGTTGGACCAGCATGGTCCACAGCTTCCGATCTACTGGGGCAATCGCAACTGGCATCCGTTGCTGCCTGACACTTTGAGTCAGATGGCCGCTGCTGGCATTCGGAACGCACTGGCTTTTGTCACGTCTGCTTACAGTTCCTACTCCAGTTGCCGGCAGTATCTTAAAAACATCAGCGATGCGCAGGCTCACGTTGGACCAGGCGCGCCGCGCGTTGAAAAGCTGCGAGCGTTCTACAAGCATCCGCTGTTCATTGAAGCGAATGTCGCTCATGTTCGTGCCGCGTTGAGTCAGCTCGAGAACGGAGCTTCGGCACATCTGGTTTTCACTGCGCACAGCATTCCGGACTCGATGGCCGCTAATTGCGATTACGCGGAGCAGCTCACCGAAACGGGAACGTTGATCGCGGAGGCGCTGAATATTGATAACTGGGATCTCGTCTACCAAAGCCGCAGCGGCTCGCCGGCGCAGCCATGGCTTGGACCAGACATCACGGAGCACTTGAGA
>DASUYO010000444.1:0-5020 GCA_036377375.1 Pyrinomonadaceae bacterium | reverse complement strand
ACCGTTGCAAAAATTCCGGCGCCGATAATTGCACCAATACCAATTAAAGTGACGTTAAAGGCTCCCAACGCACGCTTTAACGTGTGGCCTTCTTCGTGAGCCGCAGCCAGGATATCGTCCAGGTTTTTTGTACGAAACAGTCCTCGAAGCAAGGTGTCGCCTCCGGGATTGGATTTAGATAACAGTTACTTGCTGTAGGGAAAGCTTGCGGAGTTTGGCATGGAAGTCCCTCAGTTGTAAATGCTTAGACACGAATCCGTAGACAGGATTTACAGGCATCGAGGGCTGGTGATAGGGTTGCGTGGTGTTTCCGTTTAGAAACATTCTCTTCCCGACTGACTTCTCTGCGCACTCACAGGCGGCACTGAAGTATGCGGTCGCGTTTGCGCGGCACAGTCGCGGGCGCGTCGTCTTGTTCAATGCCCAGGATGCGAAGGGGACCGCAAACGTTCAGTCGCACATGGATGGTTTAGTTTCTGAGTCGTTACTGAAAGGCATCGACTTGGAATTCGTCACGGTCGAAGGCGATCCCACGAGCGAGATTGCACAGGCCGCTATCGATCACGATATTGATCTGATCACGGTGGCGATGCGCGGCCGCAATCGACTGTCACGAGCGTTCGGAAGCTCGATTGCTGAGGCAATCGTTGCTGAGTCACCGTGTGCGGTGCTTGCTGTTCGTCCGCCTCAGCGAGATTTTATCGAACAGCAAGATGGACAAACTGAGATTCGACTCAAGCGCGTGCTGCTCGCGACAAACTTTCGCCCTTCTTCTTCTGCCGCAACTCAACTCGCAACACAGATCACGAACCAGTTAGGCGCGGAGCTTCATGCTGTTTATGTGATCGGAGATTACTTTGACCAGCTCTCGGCGATGTTTCCCGAAGGCGGTCTCGCAGCGCTGAAACGATTGCGAAGTTACGTGCAGGATCGTATGTCGCAGCTGTTCCGCGCCGGCGGCGGAGCCGCGACACACATCGAGGAAGGCAGGCCTTACCAGGAGATTGTCAAACTTGCCGCCACACTCGACGCGGATCTGATCGTAATCGGAACAGCGGTGCACGGATCGTTGTTTGGAAGCAGTCAGGTGTTGGGATCCGAGATTGAGAGAGTGATCAGAAATGCGCCGTGCCCGGTGTTATGCGTGCCGGCAGCGAGGGTTATGACGCCGCTGCCCGCGCTGGTGACGCAAGTGGTGCCGCAGACTTAAGCCGCAGATGAACGCGGATGACGCAGATCAGCAAGCACACTGTCTTATCTGATCTGCGTCATCCGCGTTCATCTGCGGCTACTATTTGTGGTCCACAGGTCGACCTTCACGTTGCCACTCTTGAAACCCACCGAGCAAAGCTGCCGTGTTTTCAATACCTTTTGATTTGAGGACTACCACCGAACCGGCGGATGTGTGTTCGTTTGGTCAAGAACAATACGTGACAATCATCTTGTCACGCGGCAGCTCGTTCAAGTGGTTCGCGATTTCAGTCGAAGGAATGAGGCGCGCCCCCGGAATGTGGCCGGTGTCGTACATCGACTGATTTCTCACATCGACTACAAAAACCTGGCCGTCTTTCATTAACGTGTCGAGCTCAGCAGGCGTGATGCGACGCGCGCCATCGGCGTATGTTGTTTCAGGGCCGAGGGGAGTTTTCGGTGCGTTATGGTTGACCGTCTGGTCAACTGCATTGCACGCCGCAAGGAAGACAGCTACGGCGAATATGATTGCCACATAGAATTTCCGACTCATCGCGACCTCCAAGGGGTCTCTAATGTGTTACGCGTCGTCAGATTTGTCAATCCGTCTATGGTATATTTTCGCCTCCAACAGGAGCTTAAATGATGGAACGGACCGAGCCGATTCAGTGGGCCAAGGTAATTGACCACACACGCTGCATCGGCTGTCATGCGTGCACCACCGCATGCAAATCGGAGAATCTCGTTCCACTTTCCGTCACGCGCACCTACGTCAAGCACGTCGACATCGGCGTCTTTCCACAAGCGCGCCGGGCGCATCAGGTCACGCGTTGCAATCAGTGCGCTCATGCTCCGTGTGTAACTGCCTGTCCGACGACTGCCATGTTCAAACGTGAGGACGGCATCGTTGATTTTGATAAATCGATCTGCATCGGTTGCAAAGCGTGCATGGCTGCTTGCCCGTACGACGCCATCTTCATCAACCCGGAGGATCACTCGGCTGAAAAATGTAACTTCTGCGCGCATCGCATCGACATGCAGCTCGAGCCCGCATGCGTGGTGGTTTGTCCCACTCAGGCGATTCTTGTTGGCGACATGAATGATGCTGACTCATACGTCGCGCAAATCATCAATCGAGATACAGTGACGGTCAGGCGTCCGGAAAAGGAAACACTGCCTAAACTCTTTTACAAAGGCGCGCACCAGGCGACGCTCGATCCACTTGCGGCAAGACGGCCGGAGGGTGGTCTTTTCATGTGGAGTGAGCAGCAGGAAGGCTCCGGCTTTGTAACTTCCGGCAATCCCAACTTCAACAATTCATCGGCAGCGGCGCTGCTGTCGTACGATGTTGCGCACTCGATTCCCTGGGATTGGCGCGTCAGTCTTTACACGTGGACAAAAGGGATTGCGTCGGGTGTTTACCTCGTGGCGTGTTTGCTCGTGCTGCTTGGCGTGCTCGATGTCAATAATTCCATTTGGTTATGGGCCACGCCGATTGTCTCCGGCGGGTTCCTGGCGATAACCGGCGGGCTGCTGATTTGGGATCTGGAACATCCGGAACGTTTTCATCTGATCTTTACGCGGCCGCAGTGGCGCAGCTGGTTAGTTAAAGGTGCTTTCATCATCGCCGGTTATACGCTTGTGCTTGCGTTGCACTTCATCGCGAGCTGGATTGGATTGAGATCGTTTCAGACGTGGCTAATGATTGCTGGAATTCCTCTATCGATCATGACCGCGATCTACACAGCGTATCTGTTTGCACAGGCAAAGGCGCGCGACATGTGGCAGAACCCGCTATTGCCGCCGCACCTGTTTTTCCAGGCCGTGCTGTTGGGTTCTGCAGTCTTGTTGCCGTTGACGATAATGACGCGGAGTGCATCAGCGGTTGAGCGATTCCTAAACGTCGGACAAACGGACGTCCTGTTGTTGCTGTGGATACTCGGTCTCTCTGGTCTAGTTCATCTGCTGATGGTGTGGGGCGAAGTCTCTATGACGCATCCCACGGCACACGCACGCCTAGCGATCTGGGAGATGGTGACGGGACGTTACAAAACCGATTTCTGGGTTGGAATCATTCTGTCGCTGCTGGGCGCACTGTTGCCGTTGGTCGCAGTGTTTGCTGTCTTGAATATGTCGATCGGCGTAGCGGGTGCGCCACTGGCGTTAATCGGTTTGATGCTCTTCGAAAACGCGTACGTCCAGGCCGGCCAATCCGTGCCCCTGGCTTAAATCCGTGAAGGAATCCGTGTTAATCCGTGGCTAAAGAAACCTTCTACCCCGGTCCGAGTCGCAGTCATCTGGCGGCGTTTCCGCCGAAGGAGCGCTGGGATGATTGGACCGAGCTCGATTCGCGCGCGTGGCCGCAACGAAAGGAACGACATTATTCGATCGTTCCTACAACCTGTTTCAATTGTGAATCGGCGTGCGGCTTGTTGGCTTACATCGATAAAGTCACTGGCGAAGTACAGAAGTTCGAAGGCAATCCCGAACATCCCGGCTCGCGTGGACGCAACTGCGCGAAAGGTCCCGCAACACTCAACCAGGTAACAGATCCCGATCGTATTCTGTATCCACTCAAACGCGCAGGTAAACGCGGCGAAGGAAAATGGAAACCCACAACGTGGGATGAAGCACTCGACACGATCGCCGCGCGTATTCGCAAAGCAATCGTGGAGAACCGCCGGCGTGAGATCATGTATCACGTGGGCCGGCCCGGCGAAGACGGTTTTACAGAACGCATTCTGGCGGCCTGGGGAATCGACGGCCACAACTCACACACTAACATCTGTTCCTCGGGCAGCCGCGAAGGTTATCAACTCTGGATGGGACTCGATCGACCCAGCCCGGATCACGCCAACGCAAAAGTGATCCTTTTGATCAGCGCGCATCTCGAATCGGGTCATTACTTCAATCCTCACGCGCAACGCGTGATCGACGGAAAAGCAAACGGCGCAAAACTGATCGTGTTTGACACCCGACTCTCAAACACCGCCACACATGCCGACTACTGGATCGCGCCCTATCCCGGCTCCGAGGCTGCGATTCTCCTTGCGATTGCAAACTACCTGATTCAAAACGATCTTTATAACCGCGAGTTCGTCGAGCGCTGGTGGAATTGGAAAGAGTTTCAGATGGCGGAAGGCGGGGGCGCGGATTTCACTGATTTTGAAGAACGATTAAAACGGATCTACAGAAACTATACTTTTGAGTTTGCGGCGAGCGAGTCAGGTGTTGATGTGCATGTAATAGAAGAGATCGCGAAGCTGGTAGCTTCGGCGGGGACGCGCTTTTCAACTCACAATTGGCGCAGCGTGGCCTCAGGCGTCAGCGGCGGCTGGCTGGTCGCGCGCAGTCTCTTCATGTTGAATGCGCTGCTCGGCGCCGTCGCAACTGAAGGTGGAGTTTATCCGAACGCGTGGAACAAGTTTGTTCCGCGTTCCATTTACACACCTCCTCATCCGAAGATGTGGAACGAAACCACGTGGCCGCGCGAGTATCCGTTGTCGATGCATGAGATGTCGTTTCTGCTGCCGCACTTGCTCAAAGACGGCCGCGCCAAACTCGATGTCTACTTCACGCGCGTTTATAACCCCGTCTGGACCAACCCTGACGGTTTTTCGTGGATTGAGATGTTGACCGATCCGGATCTCGTCGGCTGTTATGTCGCACTGACGCCGACGTGGAACGAGACCTCGTACTACGCTGATTATGTTTTGCCGATGGGCGTCGGTTCAGAGCGGCACGATCTTCATTCTTACGAGACACACGATTCGCAGTGGCTCGGTTTTCGACAGCCAGTGATGAAAGCTGCTCGTCAACGCATGGGTGA
>DASUYO010000443.1:0-4491 GCA_036377375.1 Pyrinomonadaceae bacterium | reverse complement strand
AAGGGACTCGTGATTCTGGGCGTGACCAAGTACTATGGGCACGGCGCTGGGGAGGCACTGACGCAGGACGAAGAGCTGGTCTACCTTCGCGATTTTCGCAAGCTTCAGCGGCTGCCGTACGGCTTTGTAGTTTCGGATAAGGATATAAATGATTTTAACTATGGCGTGTTCTCGATTCCGACTTCGTTTTTGATCGATCGCAACGGTGTTGTGCGTTATATCTCGATCGGGGGCGGCGAAGAAGAGATTGAGATACTTGGTGAACTCATTAAGAAGTTGATTGACGAAAAATGAGCCGCAAAAACGCACAAAAGGCACAAAGAAAGCTTTTGTGATTTTTGTGCCCTTTTGCGGCTAACAAAAAATGGAAGGCGTTACATTATTTCGAATTGTGATCTCGTTCGCGGCGGGAATACTCTCGTTTCTCTCGCCGTGCGTGCTGCCGCTGGTGCCGGGTTACATCTCGCTCATCTCCGGCGTCAGTATCGATAACCTGAAAGAAGGCACGAGCAGTCGCCGCGCAGTGATCATCAACTCGCTGGCTTTCAATGCCGGACTGTCAGTCATCTTTCTCATTCTCGGCACAACAGCAGGACTGGTCGGCGCGGCAATCACGAGCAATCCGTGGGTGCGAATCATCGGCGGGCTCGTCATCATCGCTTTCGGTTTGCAACTAATCGGCCTGCTCAAGATCTCCGCGCTCTACAAAGACACACGCTTCTTTTCCGATGACAAGCCGCGCGGTGTGCTCGGCTCGGCTGCTCTCGGTATTGCTTTCGCAGCCGGCTGGACACCATGCATTGGTCCAATACTCGGGGGTATCATCGGCCTGGCCGCTACAAGTGGAGGCTGGCGCAGTGGCTTAGTGCTGTCGGCATTTTACTCAGCAGGGTTGGCTGTGCCATTTCTTTTGACGGGCCTCGGCATTAATAAGTTTTTGAGTTTCTACAAAAACTTTCGCAGACACTTGCACAAAGTCGAGGTCGTTTCGGGCGTTGTATTGATTCTCGTCGGTCTGCTAGTGATGAGTGGTCAATCGACGTTGCTCGCCAGCTCGAAATTCATGGCGTGGATTCCGAATGCGGAAGGCTTATTGAAGTTCAAGGAGAAGACACCTGCGGCACCCGCAGCGCCGGCTGCAAACACGAATTTCGAACTCGCTCCTGACGTAGAATTTCAAACACTCGCGGGTAAGCCGTTTCGACTCAAAGAAGTTCAGGGCCAGGTTGTGCTGCTGAACTTCTGGGCCACTTACTGCATTCCGTGTCGCGAAGAGATTCCGGCCTTGAATGCTTTGCAGCACGAGCTTCAGCCGCAGGGATTGAAAGTAATTGGTGCTTCGCTCGACGACACTGCTGACGGAGTAAACGCATACCAGCAGGACGTGACGAAGTTTGAATATGACGTCTTGATCGGCGGCAGTGATGCGAAAGTAAAATTCCCGCAGTCCGCCTTGCCGACAACTTACTTAATCGATCGGCAAGGACGCATTCGCCAGAAAATAATCGGCGCCCGTGACAAAGCTACCTGGGAAGCTGTCGTCAAACCGCTGCTGGCCGAGACGCCTGCAACTGCGAGCGTCGCGAATTAACCAAAGTAGTTCTATGGAGTAGTACCATGAAGAAACTCTTGATCGCCCTCTCTGTTCTCGCATTCGCCCTTTCACCTTCCATTGCGCGCGCGCAGGCAGGTCACGAATATTCGCCGCTCACTGAGAGCACGGTGAACTACAAGAACTGGGCGTTGCCAAATGCCATCACTGACAAGCAGGAAGATTTGCGCGCACTCATGAAGGGCAAGAAGCTGGTCATGATTGTTTACTTCGCGCCCTGGTGCGGAAACTGGCGTAACGAAGCACCCATCGCTGCGAAGTTGTACGACAAGTACAAGGCGCAGGGATTCCAGGTGATCGGTATCAGTGAATACGCAGACAAAGACGCAGTACGCGGCTATTTCGGTCAGGATGGTCCACCGTATCCTGTCGTTACCGAATCCCTCTCGAGGGATGATAAAGAGAAAACTGCTCACTACGGATACCGGAAACTTACCGGCGATACACGGAACTGGGGCTCACCCTGGAATATCTTTCTCGAGCCGACCAAAGTTAATGACAAGGGCGACGTACTTACCGAAAAGGCGTGGGTTGTGAACGGCGAGTTAATCGAAGACGAAGTTGACAAGTTCATCGCATCGAAAGTCGGCGCAGCGACTGCCACCGTGATTCAGCCTTGTAAGAATTGAGCCACGGATCTCACGGATGAACCTTCGCCTCCTTTATCACGGTCACTGCTTTGACGGTGTCGCTTCTGCGGCGACGTTTACGCGGTTCTACAAAGAACGCATCCACCCTGACGCCGAGGTCAACTACACCGGGCTGCTGCACCGACCAGGCAACTTGTTTGACCTGGACATGTTTGACTCAGACGAGAACGCCATCGTTGATTTCAAGTATGCAGCGTCAGAGAAACTGACGTGGTGGTTCGATCATCACGAGTCGGCGTTTCTAACGCCTGAAGATGAAGCACACTTCCGCGCTGACACTTCGGGAAGAAAGTTTCTCGATCCCACTAGAAAGTCGTGCACGGAGTTCATTGCCGACGTCACTCACGAACGTTTCGGATTCAATCCTCAGCCCGTTAAGTCGCTGGTTCACTGGGCACACATCATCGACGGCGCGCTTTACGAATCGCCGGCACAGTGCGTGGAGCTGAAAGAGCCTGCGTTGCAACTGATGCAGGTTATCGAAGCTGATCCTGACGACACTTTTATCGAGCGCATTATTCGCGAGCTTACGACGCAGTCGCTCGAAGAGGTCGCGACCAGTGCTGAAGTGCAACGGCGTTTTCAACCCATACTCAAACAACATCTGAAAACGCTTGAAGCAGTTCGCCGAAAAGCATCGAGTGCGAATGGCGTGGTCCAGTTTGATTTGATTGACGAAGGTTACGAAGGCTTCAACAAGTTCATTCCTTACTATTTGCATCCTGAAGCGTCTTATTCAGTGGCGCTGACGCGCGGACCGCAGCGCACGAAGATTTCTGTAGGATCAAATCCGTGGGCGCCCGTGCCGCGCACGCATAACATCGCGAAGATCTGTGAGCGTTATGGCGGTGGTGGTCATGCGGTAGTGGGCGCGGTTTCGTTCAAGCCGGAAGAAGTAGAAGAGGCGCGCCAGGCGGCTCGGGAGATTGTGGCCGAACTATCTAAGCAGTGAAGTTGTTTTATCCACAGATTACACAGATCTTGTTCATGCTTTTGTTGATGGCGCCTGTGGTATATGGCGCTACTTTGCCCGCTGGTTTCACTGAAACATCAATCACCGGACTCACCGAGCCGACCGCAATGGACTTCGCGCCGGACGGACGCATCTTTGTTTGCGAGCAGGGTGGCAGTTTGCGCGTGATCAAGAACGGTGCTCTCTTAACCACACCATTTCTCACTCTGAAGGTAGACTCCACCAACGAACGCGGACTGCTCGGCATCGCTTTCGATCCAAACTTCGCGAGCAACAATTTTCTCTACGTCTATTACACCGTTCCGATCACGCCCAAACATAACCGCGTCAGTCGCTTCACTGCGAACGGTGATGTGGCTGTGCCCGGCAGTGAAACGATTATTCTCGAGCTCGAAAATCTAACGTCAGCAACAAACCACAACGGCGGCGCAATCCACTTTGGCCCTGACGGCAAGCTGTACGTCGGGGTAGGCGAGAACGCCACCGCGTCAAACGCGCAAACGCTGAGCAACAGGCTGGGGAAAGTCTTGCGCATCAACTCAGACGGATCTATTCCTACTGACAATCCCTTCTTCAACACGGCCGTAGGAGACAATCGATCTATCTGGGCGTTAGGACTGCGCAACCCGTTTACCTTCGCGTTTCAGCCGGGAACGGGACGAATGTTCATCAACGACGTTGGACAAAATACGTGGGAGGAGATTAACGACGGCATCGCAGGCTCAAACTACGGCTGGCCCGACACTGAAGGAGTAACTACCAACCCGGCCTTTCGTTCGCCGCTGTTTGTTTACGGGCACGGTATCAGCGACACAACGGGCTGCGCGATTACCGGCGGAGCTTTCTACAATCCGAGTACGGTCCAGTTTCCACAGAGCTTCGTGGGGAAATACTTTTTCGCGGATCTGTGTAGCGGTTGGATAAGACTTTTTGATCCTGCCACGGGAACGGCGTCGGGTTTTGCGACCGGTATCTCGGTGCCGGTTGATCTGAAAGTCGGGGTAGACGGGAGTTTTTATTACCTCGCGCGAGGCAGCGGTGGAATAGTGTCTCGCGTGCAATTCGCCGAGCCTGTGCTCATTTCAGAGGCCGGTTCAGATCTTGCCGTTGCACTCGACTCAGTGACGATGGTCCGCGATCCTTTTCCGCTAACTAATACTTTCAACTTCAGCTTGGATCAACGGACCAGGCTGATGTTGTTTGCAATGAACTTCGATCTGTTGCCCGGAGAAAATAGTTCAGCGGTAACAGCGAGA
>DASUYO010000442.1:0-26046 GCA_036377375.1 Pyrinomonadaceae bacterium | reverse complement strand
GATCCAGAAACCGCGCCCGTACGTTGCGATCACGAGATCATTGAACTGCTCCTGGACCACCATCCAATAGACCGGCGCGCGCGGCAAATTGCTTTGCAGTGGCTCCCAGTTCTCGCCGTCATCAAAAGACACATAAAGACCATTTTCCGTTCCCACGTACAGCAGTCCGCGACGGACGGGATCTTCACGAATGCAATGCGCGTAACTCAACATGCTGTGGGGAATCCCGTTGGTGATCAATTTCCATGTCTTGCCGTAATCCTTCGTCTTATAGATGAATGGATCACGATTGTTCACTTGGTGGAAATCGACAGTCAGATAAGCAGCGCCTGGTTCGTAACGAGATGGCTCAATGTTGCTGACCGTTCCCCACGGCGGCAGGTTAGGAAGGTTCTTTGTAACATTGGTCCAGTTCTTGCCGCCGTCACGCGTCAGTTGGACCAGTCCGTCGTTGGTTCCGACCCACATTAATCCTTTCTCTCTCGGTGATTCGGCGAGCGCGAAGATGACTGAGAAATACTCGACGCCGATATTGTCACCGGTCAAACCACCGGAGAATCCTTGTTTGCTCTTGTCGTTCGTAGTCAGGTCAGGGCTGATAATCTGCCAACTTTGACCATCGTCAGTGGTTTGATGAACAAACTGACTGCCGACGTAAAGCTTCTTGTGATCGTGCGGCGAGATTGTCAGAGGAAAGGTCCAGACAAATCTGTACTTCACATCTGACGCCGGCGAACCATTGACTTGTTCCGGCCACACTTCGACGCGACGCATCTGGCCGTTATGCAAGTCAAAACGTTCCACGATACCACCGATGCTCCCCGACCCTGACGCACTGGACCAGATGATGTTTGGATCGACCGGATCCGGAGTGGCCCAGCCACTTTCACCACCGCCCACTGATTGCCAGGCGCTGCGCGGAATCGAACCTGCGACACCACCACCGCCGGAGCGGCTTGGTCCACGATAAGACGGATCATCCTGCTCGTTCCCGTACACGTAATAAGGAATGCGATTGTCAACAGTGACGTGATACATCTGCGCGATCGGAAGTTGAATGTGATGCCACATCTGCCCGCGAGTCGTCGAAATTGAAACGCCACCGTCATTCGCTACTGCCATCCGGTTCGTGTTCGTCGGATCGATCCAGATATCGTGATTGTCGCCTCCGGGACTGTTGCCTCCGATCTGCAACTTGGCTGTTTCGCCGCCGTCGTTAGATCGTGCGAAGCTGGCGGTGAGGTAATAAGTTTCGTTCTCGTTGTCAGGAGCAACGGCCACTCGGAAGTAATAATGCGTGCGGCCGCCGAGATTGCGGTCGTAACTAATCAGCTTCCATTTTTCACCGCCATCGTCGGAGCGCCAGAGTTTGCCGCGATCAGTTTCCTTGCCGTTCAGAGGCACGCCGTCCCCGGTTTCGATCAGGGCGTAAATGCGTTTGGAGTTGCTGGGCGCGATCGCGAAAACGATTTTTCCGGTCATGCGTGTGGGCAATCCATTGCCCGAAAGACGTTTCCACGTCACGCCGCCGTCAGTCGATTTGAAAAGTCCGCTGCCCGGTCCACCGCTGTCGCGGCCCCAGGTGTGGATCTCGAGTGGCCACATGCCGGCGTACAGAATTTTGGAATTGTTTGGATCCATTTCGAGATGCGCGCAACCACTGTTCTCATCGGTAAACAAGACGCGTTCCCACGTCTTACCGCCATCGGTTGTGCGGAACACACCGCGTTCAGGCTGTGGGCCATATGCATGGCCCAGCGCGCCGACAAGTACGATGTCGGGGTTCTTCGGATCGATGACGATCCGGCTGATGCGGCCGGTCTTCTCCAATCCCATTAACGTCCACGTCTTACCTGCATCGGTTGATTTGTAGATTCCCTGGCCGACTGAGATATGACTGCGGATCCATGGCTCACCTGTACCGGCCCAGACAATATTTGGATCGCTGGGAGCAATTGCCAGCGCGCCAATGGAAGAAACCGGTTGACTGTCGAAGATTGGATCCCAGTGAACACCGCCGTCAGTCGTTTTCCAGACGCCCCCTGATGCTGCGCCAACGTAGTAAATGTTTGGTTGGCCGGGGATGCCGACCACTGATGTGAGACGATTCCCAACGGGTCCGATATGCCGGTAACGAAGCGCACCTAAAACATCCTTGTTGGCTTCCTGCGCATTTGCCCGGAACGTCAAAAAGCAGATCGCAAGCAGTGAGAGTAAAACAACGGCGCGCTTTCGCATTAACATGGTGGGTAGTCTCCTTTGAGTTGGCACAAGGGCACAAAAGTACGAGAAAACGCTGGCTACTATTTCTTTGTTAATTTTTGTGGTCTACGTGTCTTTTTGTGGCTAGTATATCAAAGGACACTTCAGGAGGATCTATGATTAACAGAAGCATTTTGATCGTAGTGGCGACATTCTTGTTTGCGAGCCCGGCGTTCGGACAGTTTGGGCAGTCAAACAACAGGTTGACCGACTTGGCGGAGCAGTTGTCGCGGGAGGCGGGGCAATTTGCAGATTCCAGCTACAGCAATTTCAACAATAACTCGCGCGCGGTTAGAAACGACGTCGAGGCTGTGATGCTGGCGCATCAGTTTTCAGGGGCTTCGCAGATCTTCTACCGCATGGTTGTGGACCGCAGGCGCAATCAGGATCTGCGCGATGCGTTTGACATCCTGCAGAATCTCGCGCGCTCGCTTGAGCGCTACAACTTCCAACGGAGCGGCGGGTACAACATCCAACGCCTCATGAGCGATATCTCGCGCGAGCTCAATTACAACACGTCTGACCGCGGCGGTGGATATCCCGATACCGGACGAGGCGGACGCATGACGTGGCGCGGCCGCGTGGATGACGATGTGCGGATCAGAATTCGCGGCGGCACGGCTGATGTCGAAACGATCGGCGGCACGCCGTATTACGACGCGCAGCCGAACTTCTCTGATTCGCTGCCCTATCGACGCGTGACGGTGAGATTGACGCAAAAGCGCGGTCGAGGTGACATCTTTGTCGAGCAGCAACCATCGCGCGAAAACGATTACACGGCGGTCATCCGCATTAAGGATCCAAAGGGCGGCGCGTCGGATTATGAGTTTACGCTGGAGTGGTAAGAAATAGGTCCTATGCCCTGTAGGACCTATTTTTCTACAAAGATCTCGTCCACAAAGATCCACGCATCCCCGCCGCTTCCAGGATGCCAGGCTGGAATCTTTCCGAAGTTCACCGCGTGAATGCGCACGTAGCGCGCATTCTGCGGTGAGATGTTTCCAACGAAGTCTATCGTCATCACACCTTCTTGTCTTTCCGACGCTTCATTTACAATCGAAAAACCCGATTCAAACGTTTTGCCGTCAACCGATAGCCCAAACTCGACGGCCCGCGGCAGCCAGATCCACGAACCAATATCCTGCAAAAATCCCGCCCCGACTCTTGAAACCTGCTCTACGCGTCCGAGATCCAGCACCGCAATGAAATCTTTGCCCTGATAACCCTGCCATCCACCACCGCTCCAGTTCGTGGTGCCGCGAATTCCGTCGATTAGGGCGAAGTCTCCACCGCCCGTGTATTGTGAGCTGTAGTTGGATAAGAGCGTGATCTGCCAATCGTGCGGAATGCGATGATACTTCGCCCTTGCTGCCAAACTTTGTCTGCCGTTCGGGTCGATCGCCAGCGCTTTCACAGTTGTATCTGCTTCGATGAAGAAAGGCTTGGTAAATCTCGTCGAGTGCGAATTCGGTTCTGAGCCATCGACGGTGTAATGAAGGTCGACTGGTTTGCTGTCGATGCCCGCCAAACTGATCTCGAGGCGTCCTCTGAACGTCTGGCCTGCTGCTTTTATAACCGGAACCGGAACGATCTCTGGACCATCAATTCGCGACACAGGCTCGTTCCCTGCTCCTGTACTCCATCGCAAATTCGGCCGCAGTGCCATTTGAAAAACCAGCTCACCGCCGCGCATAAGGTCGTCGTGCAAAAGAAACGATTTGTTGTAAGGTTTGCCATTCAACGTTGCTGATTGAATGTAGACATTGCGCTCGGAAACGCCGTTGGCGCGAACTACAAACGATTTCCCATTCTCCAGATTGAACCGCAACTCTGGAAACAGCGGCGATCCGATCGCATAGACCTTCGAACCCGGCGTCACTGGATAGAATCCGGCCGCACTCAACACATACCACGCAGACATCTGGCCACAGTCTTCATTCCCGATCAGACCATCCGGTTCTGGCTTGTAGAAGCGGTCCATAATCTCGCGCACGCGCATCTGCGTCTTCCCTGGCTGGCCCACATAGTCGTAGAGGTAAGCCATGTGATGACTCGGCTCGTTCCCGTGAGCGTACTGTCCCATTAAACCGGTGATGTCCGCCTGTTCGCGCCCGGTCGTCGGGCTATCAGTTGCAAACAACTGATCGAGCTTTCGCACAAACTCCCGTCGCCCACCCATGAGATCGATGAGACCGGCAATATCATGCGAAGCAAAGAACGTGTACTGCCACGAGTTCGCTTCGGTAAATGCAAACGTTACTTCACGTGGATCGAAACGCTCGACCCAGTTGCCGTTACTTCGCGGTCGCATAAAGCCTGAGCCTCGATCGAAGACGTTTTTGTACGACTGCGCTCGTCGATTGTAGCGTTCGTAATCGCTGGTCTTGCCGAGCATGCGTGCGACCTGCGCGATGCACCAGTCATCGTAAGCATATTCGAGCACCTTCGATACTGACTCTCGCTCATCTTCCATCGAGATAAAGCCCTGGTCCATGTAAGCACCCAGTCCCCGATCTCTCAGCTCTGCTGAGTGCTTCATAGCGGCAAGCGCTTTTTGGAGATCGAACCCGTCGATCCCCTTCGCCGCTGCATCCGCAATCACTGACACAGCGTGATATCCGATCATCGTGTCGGTCTCATTTGCCGCCAACTCCCAGACGGGCAGCCGCCCGCCTTGCTCGTACTGGACCAGGAAAGTGTTAATAAAATCGCGCGTGCGTTTTTGATCGATGATGGTGTAGAGCGGGTGGGCTGCTCGAAACGTGTCCCAAAGCGAGAAGACGGTGTAGTTCGTAAAGTCGTCCGCTTTATGCGTTTTGAAATCACGACCACGATAGCGACCGTCAACGTCCATGAAGAGATTCGGCGCAGTCATCGCGTGATAGAGCGCGGTGTAGAAGTTGATTAACTCTGCGTCAGTACCGCCGCTCACTACTATCCTGCTGAGCTCAGCATTCCATGCTGCTTTGGCATCAGCTTTCACTTTGTCGAAATCCCAATCATTAACCTCAGCATGCAGATTTTTCAGTGCGCCCTCGATGTCTACAGCAGAAATTCCGACTTTGACTAGAATGGGCGCGCCGGCTCGTGCATCGAATCGGAAGTAAGCCTTGAGGCCATCAACGATTACTCCATGCGCCGAAAAAGGCTGCGAAAATTCCAATGCAAAATAAACAACCTGATCTTTGGCCCACGCCTGCGATCTTCTCCAACCCACAATGCTGTTCGCACCCGTGACGCGAAAGCTCGAGTCAAGCACTTTGTCGCGGTGCGCAAGATCAAGAATGATGTTGGCTGATTGTGTGCTCGGAAAGGTGTAACGATGCATGCCCACACGAGCAGTCGCAGTGAGTTCTACAAGAATGTTTCCGTTGTCGAGTTTGACCGAATAATAACCGGGAGAAGCGGATTCATTTCGATGCTGGAATCTGGCAGTCTGAGGACGGCCATCAACAAATGCATTATCGACTGTTGGCAGCAGAAGGATGTCGCCGTAATCGGAGATGCCCGTGCCACTGAGATGCGTGTGACTGAAGCCATAAATTATCGAATCGGAATAGTGATAACCCGAGCAGCCGTCCCAGCCAGTGAGTCTCGTATCAGGGCTGAGTTGGACCATACCGAAGGGCATGATCGCGCCGGGAAAAGTATGGCCATGCCCGCCGGTGCCGATGAAAGGATTGACGTAACGAGTGAGATCTCGCTGAGCGAATCCGTGTGTTGAAAGCAGAAGAATGAGGACGACGGATCGAAAAGTGGTCATGTTTGTCGGCAAAGTATAGCCGCAAAAAGGCACAAAACGAGAACGGCCAGAAAAGGTAAATATCTCGTTCTGATTTTTTGTGACTTTTGTGCCTTTTTGTGGCATACTGCGCCCCTCCCGTCCCAGACACAAACTCATATCCCAGATTCATACGTTTCACCTCCTAAGTGGCGAAGCTATCTATGTATTTCGTTGTTATCAAATTCGACACTCGAACACCCCCACCAAACCTTACTTCTATCTGGAGGAGAAAAGTATGAAGAAAGTTTTCGCGTTACTCATTTTCGTGGGCCTCTGCACCGCTGTGTTCATTTCATCACCCGTCAACAGCCAGGGCAGAAAAGATAAACTGCGCAGAAATGCAAATAAGATCGAGAACAACTACATCGTCGTGCTAAACGAAACGATCGGCGAGAGAGGAAGATTTTCAATCGCGCCGTACGTCGCACAGGAACTGGCCGGCACACACCGCGGGCAGCTCAAGCATGTTTACCAGCACGCGCTGAATGGTTTTGCAGTTGAGATGTCGCCCGCGGATGCTGAAGCGTTGAGCCAGGACTTCCGCGTCGCATATGTTGAAGAGGACGGCGTCGTCACGGCTGATACAACACAAACTAATCCGCCGTGGGGCCTCGACCGCATCGATCAACGCAACCTGCCGTTGAGTGGAACTTACACTTACAACTGGACCGGATCAGGCGTTCGCGCTTACGTGATCGACACCGGTATTCGCACCACCCACACTCAGTTTGGCGGACGTGCTTCCAACGTTTTTGACGCGTTTGGCGGCAACGGGCAAGACTGCAATGGTCATGGCACTCACGTCTCAGGCACGATCGGCGGCTCAACTTACGGCGTGGCAAAGAGTGCGTTGCTGCGCGGCGTGCGCGTGCTCGATTGCTCGGGGTCCGGCTCGACCTCAGGCGTGATCGCCGGCGTTGATTGGGTAACAAACAATCACATAAATCCGGCAGTCGCGAATATGAGCCTGGGTGGTGGTGCGTCAAGTGCACTCGATACGTCCGTCAACAACCTCGCTAATTCGGGCGTGCCGATCGCAGTTGCAGCCGGGAACAGCAACACCGATGCTTGCACTCAGTCGCCGGCTCGTGCAGCGAATGCGATCACAGTCGGCGCAACAACGACGAGTGACGCGCGCTCTTCATTCTCAAACTTTGGCGTGTGTTTGGATATCTTCGCGCCGGGTTCGGGGATATTGTCAGCGTGGTTCAGCTCTGACACTGCTACGGCAACATTGAGTGGAACTTCAATGGCTTCACCACACGTCGCCGGAGTGGCAGCGCTCTACAAGCAATTCAGCCCGGGTGCTTCAGCGTCGACGACGCGCAACGCGATCGTCAACGGCTCGACAACCAACCACGTAACAAATGCGGGTTCAGGCTCGCCGAATCGTCTGTTGTACTCACTATTCTTCTGAGTTTCTCTGCGAACATGCAGACAGACAAACGCGGGAGCTAACGACAACGTTTACGTTGAAGTTAGCTCCCGATTTTTCGAGTGCGCGGGCGGCCACGGAGGGCCGCCCCTAGCTGTAGTCAATCACGTAACTTCACTGGAGGCGCTTGATCAACAACAACTGTAGGGGCGGCCCTCGGTGGCCGCCCGCCGCAATCCAAGGAGACGTCCGATTCAAACTGCCTCACTAGCGAGTTGCTCTGAAGTGTGGCCTTTAGAGTTAATGGATTTGATCCAGGCCTTGACTTCCGACTTTTTGTGGTGACCAATTGACTCAAAGATGTTCAGGCTGTTCTGACCCTGAAGTCGCGCCTCAACATAATTTTGCTGTGCCTCCGCCACCCGCGCCAGGCCATACAAAACCAACCCTATCAATTCGGGACTGTTCACCTCCCGCGCCAGGTCCGCTGCGTTTTTAAATGCGCCGGCAGCAGCATTCGGAAGGTTCTGCCTGAGTTTGAGTTCACCAAGTTCTTTCCAAATGACGCCGTTATACCAGCGATGGCCTATTTCCATAGAGAGGTGCAAACTCTTCATCAGGTGGGCTTCTGCTTTTTCGAAACTTTCCAGCTCGATTTCAACTCCGCCCAGAGCCTGATGGAGTGCGCACTGCAAGCGTTTGTCTTCTGCCCTTTCGGCATAGCGAAGACCCTCCAGGTCGTGTTTTTTGGCTTGCTTGTAGTCGAGCTCAAAAAAATCCAGAACGCCTAAGCTGAGCTTCAATTCGGCCGCTTGCCGGATGTAGTGAAAACGCTGAGCCAACTTCAGAGCACGCTCTGTCCGCTCTCTGGATTCCTTAAATCTGCCGAGGCCACGTTCCATCCAGCCCAATCTGGTCTCGATGGCGCATTCAATGTCAGTGTTCTTGATCTTGCGGGCCAAGTCCAATGCCTCGGTGAGATAACGTTCCGCATCCTCGTACTTTGCTACAGCCATCGAGACCACACCGAGGACTTGAAGCGCACGGGCGCAGAGATCATCATTTTCAAACTTTCTTGCGATCTCTAATGATTCTTGTAAATGCTTATTTGCATTAACGTATTCCGACCGCCTCTCATTTATCTCTCCAATCTTCAGGAGAATGTTCGCCAGGCTGTCGTCGTTCAATTGCTGAGCTGCTTTCCGCGCTCGATCCAGCGTCTCTTCGGCCCGGACATATAACCCTCGCCGATCGAAATATCCAAAAAGTGCATTCGTTCCCTCGACTACCGCTTGCCATAGATCCAGTTTGTACGCGACTTCGAGCGCGGCCAGAATATTTTTCTCCTCTTGTTCTAACACGTGAAGATTGGTCGCCTGCATTTTTGCCAGGTTTACGTAATAGTCGACCATACGCTGCTCGGCCGCATTATCGGTGAACGCGTGTGTTCGGCGCTTGAGAAAGTCGGAGACTGCACGGTGAAGTGAGTAGCGATCGTCAGAAGGCTTCTCAAGAAGACCGTAATCGAGCAGCTTCTCAATACTTCCGGTGCGGCTTTCTATAATTGAGCGCGCGGCGGCATCGGAAAAGCGATTAGGCTTCGGAGGAAAGGCCGAGAAAGCCTCAAGCACGTACTTCTCTTCAGGACCTAGTTGTTCAAAACACCAGCCTATAGCAGCAAGCAGCGAGGCGGGCGTTAGTACGTCATCACAGGCGACAGTAAGGAGCGCGGAGGACCGCTCCGCTTCGATAACTTCCTTCTCCTTTAAGAGACGCTGGCGCAGTCGTTTGAGATCGGGTTTTGAATCCGCAAGATGCTGCCGCTCGTAATAAGTTGCGATCAGCGCGAGTGCGAGCGGCGAATGGTCGAGCGCCCTCACCAGCTTCCTGACCTCGTCTTCCTGACCTTCAACTGCCTTTGGTGCCAGAGAAGTGAAAAGGCGCAGTCCGTCCGATCGACAAAAACGGTGTACCCTCACCGGCGCCTGTGCGTCAAACCCGACCGCAACCGGCATCAAATAAGTGGTAAGAATGTGGGCGCAGTCTGGACCACCAAGTTTTAGTGCCAAGGCTGCCTCAGGCTGCCACGCATCAGTGATGACTAACAACATGCGGCGACGGCCCAAAGCCCGGCGGATGAGATTCCCAGTGTGCTCCTGGTCTAATAAGTCACTATCAGGGTCTTCTTCTGTAAGAACTTTTAACGCTTTGGCCCAATTACGAAGAATAGTGGACACCTCCGGTTGCTCACCCAGACTCGTCCATAAGACACCGTCAGGATATTTCTCTCGCAAGTCAGGATCGTGGGCCAGCTTTGCGGCGATTGATGTCTTTCCTGTGCCCGGGGAACTGTATAACGCCACATTTCTTCCGGCGAGCAGTTGCTGCTTCAGATCAGAGAGAAAGTTCTCACGTCCAACGTATACTTCGAGCGGTTCAGATGGGAGCTCAAAATATATCGGAGCACTCTCCGCGTCGGTGGGCTCGACACTGCCGAATGGTGAGAGCACAGCCATCAAAGGCTCCTCTCCGGGCTGGCGGCGATGCCGGTACAGAATCTTCGCCCAAAAATTGAGCATATCCTGGGCTTCCCAGCGCTCGTCTGTATCATTCAGCAGCTTCCCGGTTTCACATCCACGAGAAACGAACTCGTCGGCCCTATCCAAAAGCTTGTCCAAATGTCTGGAAGACGAATTGCGCTCCAACGTTTCTCCATACTCGCGGGTGAGGCTGTTGTAGGCGACGATCATGTCTACCAGTGATTCATATGGCTGAGCGCTTTTGGGCTCTGGACGGCTGGCGGTTGTCATCACAAGTTGTCTACTAAAGTTCGTAACGGGTCTTTGACTTTGCTGATCTTCCCACACGTCTCGAGCAGGTTGCTATCTGTACTATCGAAACGCGCAGCAGCGTGGTGACGTAGGTTTGCAAAGTGGTAACGTGCTTTCTTCGAGTTTCCGGAGGTCCGAGCGTTGTCGAGGCTTGCGATCTCCCGCTGGATGACGGTTCGCCAATTGGAACCGATCGCGACAGGAAGGTCGCCCAGGTCCGGTGAAACGCTACAAACGGCTTTGACTGTGGAACTGATCATTGGCCAGTGGATTTCGATCTGGCTGAGTAGTCTCGGACTGTGGCGATTGATGCGCCGTAGAACATCATCCAACTGTTGCCACTGATCGTGTTCCGAAGTTAGCCTATGTAATTCTCGTCCCAGGGTGTCCAGCTCATTGACCCCCAGTTGGAATTCAGTAACCGTTTCCGGCGGCAACTTAGCGCTCGAAATCGCATCTTGCACACCCTGTAAAGCCGCAACCAGGCTATCGATGTCGAGTTCTTTAGCTCTTGTGTTCAGGAGTGTATTGAACGTTGCCAGCGTCCATGACACTAGCCCCTGAAGCAGATGAAGAGCAGCCTTGCAATGGGTTACATCCTGCTTTTTGTGCGCGTTTTCCAGCTCCGCGTACGCCGTTTTCAGTTGATCCCGCATTGTAGCGATGGGATGATCACCCGTAACGTAACTAAAGATACGCTCTGCGTCCGAGACATACTCTCCCAAAACGGCCAGATGGCTGAAGATGTGGTCGCGCGCCTCTTTTTTATTAGGAAAGTGCCGCGCGTCGCTAACCAGCTTGTTATAACAGCCCACCTCGACGCCGTAGAGTAGCTCATGCGCTTTCTTATACGCATGGAGAGTTGAGACGTGCTGGTTGGATTTTTCGAACACCTTACCGTAGCTCTTCACCGCCTTACGCACTGGCAGCTTACTCATCAGGTCAGGGAGCGAGTCGATGGCCTGCTCAGCCAAATCGCCAGTTGCTTCCCAACCAGTGAAGGACAGTCCGTTTCGCTTGAGTAATTCACAAAGCCGAGAAATGGGCGTCATCATCGCTATGTCATCCTCTCGATTTGAGAGAGTGACAATGCCGATTACGTGACCCGCTTCATTGAGAACAGGACCTCCGCTGTCGCCATGGGGTAGTTGACGGCCAAGCACAAACAGACCGTGCTCATTGTAAGAAGTGCTTATAGTAGATTGCTTTTGGATCGTAAAATCAGTGTTGCGATCACCGGAGTAGCCAAACACTTCTACGTTGGTACCCATTCTGTCCGCGTCAAACCACTCCGGATGTAGCCTGGCATAGTAGAGCGGCTCGTCCGCTGGTCGAACTTTGGGTACCAGCACAGCCACATCTTCCTCTTCCACAAGAGCTAAATCCTTGCATCTCCACCTTTTCATATAAGGCAGCTTGAACCATATCTCGCCCGCTGTTTTAACGACATGACGGCAGGTGGCTATGTGACCGTCAGGATCCAATAGGAAACCCGTGCCCTCATACTTCCCACCATCTTTGTTCCTTCCATACACTCGCCCGACATATTTCGGACGTTTTGTTAGATTGCTTGTTCTTACCATCACCGATTCCCCGCTTATTCGCTCTTCCACTCCACCATGATTTTGAAAGTTGCCTCGCCCGACATTTTCGTAAGTAAGGGGATCCCTTTCTCACCCGCCAGCTTCACACCAAATTCGATCGCAAACCGTTCCGGAGCTGGGATTTTCTGAACAGCGCTGTAGAGATTGTTGCAACACGCAATGATAACCTCCTTCACATCAGCAAAACCCTTCTTGACGTCTTCGAGACTGACGACCTCTTCCGCGCCTTTGGGAAGGCGTCTGCGTGATCCGGTTTTACGAACCTGCTTTGCAGGGATGTCAATGGATTCGTCTGTCTCCACAAGGATCGTTTGGTTTCCGATCTTAACCGCAACAGCCTTTGCCATCTCGGTATCTCCTATCAGTGGGATTGAGGGATCGAATCTCTGAAGCAGTCGTTCGCTGCATCATGTAATCTTTTGCTTAAGCTCAAACGATGGTTCTAAAAACTGGGCGGCAATAGCGGATTGAGGCTAGCCGCTCTCAGAAGGGAATAGCCCTTCGGCAGTGAGTCAAAGTATGACCGGGTTGAGGGCATAAATCAAGAGTTACTGCCTGTTAGAGCACGGGCGGCCACGGAGGGCCGCCCTACAGTTGTATGTGACCGTACACCTTCGGGAAACATGCTTGATCACCTACAACTGTAGGGGCGGCCCTCCGTGGCCGCCCGTCGTTCGAGCACAATTGTTTACATGGGCTCATTCTCTGTCAGGAGCCGGTAGAGTTCTGGGTCAAACTGTTCTAATTCGATGATGCCCGTCAGATGACTGGCGGCGATCCATGGCAGCCAGTGCCGATGCCAGCCAATGCCACGTGGCGGCGTAAGGTTCCAGCCCTCCTGCTGCCATCCGGGTCCGGCAAAATCAAATGTCCGGCCCGGCAACGCCAACATCTGTTTCGTATTGTGTAAAAGGATTCGAGCAACGTCGAGGTAATGCGAATCGCCGGTGTACGAGTACAGCTTGGCATAACTAGCGACGTCGAAAGCCATGTAACCATCGACAGCCGAGTGACCAGTCGAAATCAACTGGTATCCGACGCTTGACACTCCTTCTTTCCAATGCAGCGCTTTGGGGTCAGCATCTTCCGGCATCGGTACGTTCCAGCAATAGATCCACGTTTCGGCAAACGTCGCTGCTTCCGTTGCGCGATAAAGCCATATGTCCGCACGGGTCGCTTCGAAGAGCGCGAGATAGGCTTCGAGTGAGAGGGTTCCGGCTTCCTTATCAACAACATCCGGGTTGTCGAGTGTTCCACCGACGAAGTGGCCCATCGAGTGACCTTCGGTCCAACAAAACTCGCCCGCTTTCAGTGCGGCGTCGAGATAAACTGCGCGATCCGTGATCTTGCTTGCATGCACCAGCAACGGAATCGCACTGTAACTCGACTTCGACGGCTCGTCCCCACCGTGCACGCCGGGCATGCGCCACGCTCTCGGAAATCCGCCGTGCGGCTGCTGTTGCGCCAGAAGCCAATCGACGAAAGCGATGCTCCACTGAAGCCAGCGCGGATGATCGCGTCCCTGCGCCTTCTCTAATTCCCAAGCCTTGAGTGTTGATTTGACACCCTCGGACAAGGCGCGCAAATGGACCAGCGGTTTGCCTCTAAACGTGAGTGAAACCAAACTGCCGTCCGCGAGGCTGAATCCTTCTGCTGCCGGCGGAGAGGCGGGAATATTGGTGAAAGAATCGAGGATCGAAATAGCGAGAGTGCGATAGCGTCTGGCTTGCTCAGTGTGGCCGTTTGCCGCTTCGTAAAGCAGGAAGTAGGCCAACTCAGTATTGCGGCCTAAAAAACCCATCACCGCCTCACGCTTCTTTGCGGTGAGGATTGAGTCTTCGCTGCTGATTTCCTTGCCGGTAGTCGAATCCCAGATCGTCGGTATGCCGCTCTTACCGTGAGCACTGACGACGCGATCGGCAACCATGGCGACCGACGTTCGCCGGACGAGCTCTATATCCTGCGGCGTGATTTGTGGCGCGAGTTTGTTCCAGGCCCAGCGCCACGCATTAGTATAAAAGCGACTGAATGACTCGTCGTGGGCAACTCGAAAGTCCGCTTCATACCGTTGGGTTAAGCCACCCCTCAACGGATGATAGCGACCACGCCACTTGCGCACCTGATTTTCAGGAGCCAACGCCCACTGATACGTCACCTCACCTTCGGTGCCGGGGAACCACATGCCGAGCGTTACGCGGTTTCCGTCTTCGCGATAGCCCAGCGAAGCTACCCTGCAATCCTCGTTGATCTGGTTCGTGGCAATTTTTTCTTCCGCGTCTCTGACGTTCGTACTCGCATTGGGACGCGAGTTGATGAGTGTTACCGAAGTACCATCGCTGTAATAGAGTCCGACCATCGGAATGGGTAGACGATCTTCGCGAATCCGCACTTGCCTGACGCCCGCTTCGTAATGAGCTGTCCCACCGATTGCCGTTGGCGTGATGTACTCACTGCTGGCATAGATCATTCCCGGGACGAAGATTTTGAAGGATGAAAGACTTACTCCCTCCTCCGCTTCAAGCGTAAGTGCAGAAAGAAAACCATCTGGCGCGTTACCGTGTATCTCAACCATTCGCGAAACGTGAAACGTCGATTCTTCGATCCGCCAAAGATCTTCGACGATGATCGTTACATCGTCAGCAACATGTACCTCTGCCACGCCCCAAATAGTTCTCGCCTCTATCTCGGTCGCAAAATAAGCAACTGCATACTCCTCAACTGATTCTTTATCCGAACGATAGACTTCAAGCCTCACCGGCTTGTCCTGTCGCATCAATTCCCGATTCGGAGTGACAACGACAAGACCATAACCGTTGTCGGCATCCAGAGTGACGACCAAATTTGCACGGATTGTTGATTGACCTTGAAACATCGCTCGGCAGGGTACCTTTAATGACGGTAATAATATACTTGACGATCGAGCCCGGCGTGCTGGTATCTTCATATTATTTTCAAAAGGCAATCTCCGCCTGTGGGAACTACATTCCGACAATTGAGGTGATCCAAATGAAGCACTTCAAAAGACTGCAACGAAGTGTCGCCTTGCTCTGCACTCTCGCCTTATTTGCGAGCATCTTGACGGCGCAGCAAGCAGCTCCCGCCAAACGTCCGCTCACACACCAGGATTATGATTCGTGGCGCTCCATCCTCGCTCAGCAGGTTTCGCGCGACGGCAAGTTCGTGGCTTACGCATACGTGCCGCAGGATGGCGACGGCGAGATTGTCGTGCGCAACGTCGCAACGGGCGTCGATTGGCGAGCCTCGCGCGGCTATCGCCCGCCTCTGCCGCCGCCCGACGATCCAGGCACAAACATCGCAGAGTATCAGGCGGAACAGACGCGTTTACTGCGACCTGTTTTCACGGCCGACAGTCGTTTCATTGTTTTCGGCACGGAGCCCACTAAAGCCGAAGTGACCAAAGCAAAGAAGGAAAAGAAAAAGCCGGAAGATATGCCGAAGAACGGCCTCGCGATCATGGATCTCTCGAACGGCACTGTGACGCGAGTCGAGCGCGTGAAAAGTTTTCGCGTTCCGGAAGACGGCTCGGGTTACATCGCCTATTTGCTTGAAGCATCGAAAACAGAGCCGAGCGCGGCAGCACCGGGTCCGTCCCCGACACCCAGCGCAGCGCCATCCGCAGAACCATCGCCGGAACCGAACGCCGCACCATCAACAGAACCGAGTCCGCGTCCCTCCCCATCTCGCTCGCGCAACAAGAAGGAATACGGCACCGAGCTCGTCCTTCGCAGCACTGCCAATGGCAACGAGCGAAAGTTCAGCGACGTTCTTGATTACACAATCAGCAAAGACGCGAAGACACTCGTGTTTACGACGTCATCACGAAAAGAAGACGCAAACGGCGTTTACGCTGTAACGACGGATACCGATGCCGCACCAGTCGCGTTGCTCAGTGGCAAAGGAAAGTACCAGCGGCTCACGTGGGACGAAGATAACTCGCAGCTCGCGTTCATCAGCGACAAAGAAGACGCTGCGGCGAAGCAACCGAAGTTTCGCGTCTACTACTGGAATCGCAAAGATCCCCAGGCCACGGAGATCGTTTCCGTTACGTCGCCGGGTTTTCGCAAAGAGTTTGTAGTTAGCGATCGTGCCAATCTAAGCTTCTCGCTTGACGGCAGTCACCTGTTTCTCGGAACGGCGCCGCCACCCGAGCCGGAGAAGAACCCCGACGAGGAGATTCCCGCTGACGAGAAGGTGCTCGTCGATCTGTGGTATTGGAAAGACGATTACGTGCAGCCGATCCAAAAGGTGCGTGCCGAGCAGGATCGAAATCGATCGTATCGTGCTGTCTATGATCTACAAGCAAAGAAATTTGTTCAGCTCGCAGACGATTCGATGGAAAACATCTCGCCTTCGAACGACGGCAGCTATGCGATCGGCTCTGATAATCGTAAATACCGCATCACTGCCGACTACGATCCAGGCTTCGCTGACTACTATCTCGTCAACGATTCAGACGGGTCGCGCAAACTACTCTTAACGAAACAGCGTGGCAATGTCTCGCTTTCGCCAAATGCGAAGTACACAATCTACTTCGACGGCAAAGACTGGTATTCGTATTCCGTGTCGGGCCGTTCGACCGTAAATTTGACGAAGAATATCAACGTCAATTTCTACAACGAAGAGAACGACACGCCTTCAACACCCGGATCGTATGGAGTCGCTGGTTGGACCAAAGACGACGCAGACGTCCTGCTCTACGATCGTTATGACATCTGGCAAGTCGCGCCCGATGGCAGCAGCGCGAAGAACGTCACTGACGGCGTAGGAAGAAAAGAGCTGACAACACTCCGGTATGTTCGACTTGATCCGAAAGAGCGCTGGATCGATCCCGACAACCCGTTGCTGCTATCCGCTGAAAATCAGGAGACGCGCGATTCCGGCTTCTTCCGCGACAAAGTTAACAGCACTGCGCCGCCGCAAAAACTTTTAATGGCGGCGAAGGAGTTCAACAATCCTTTGAAAGCCAAAGACGCAGACGTGCTGATGATGACTGCGTCGCGATTCGATCAGTTTCCGGATGTCTGGGTGACCAACAGCACGTTCAGGGAGTTGAAGCGCGTCAGCAATGGCGACGCGCAGCGCGCGCCGTACAACTGGGGTACCGCCGAGCTGGTGAGTTTCAAAAACGCGGACGGTGTTCCGTTGAAAGGCTTGCTGTTGAAGCCGGATAACTTCGATCCGAAAAAGAAGTATCCGATGCTGGTCTACATTTACGAGAAGCTCTCGCAGGGCTTGCATCAGTTTCGCAATCCCGCTCCGGGCACGTCGATCAATGCGACGTACTACGTCAGCAACGATTATCTCGTTTTCATGCCCGACATCGTTTACACGATCGGTTATCCGGGTCAGAGCGCGTTGAAATGCGTCTTGCCCGGCATTCAGGCAGTCGTCGATAGAGGTTATGTGAACGAGAATGCCATCGGTATTCAGGGACACAGTTGGGGCGGCTATCAGATCGCTTACATGGTGACGCAGACAAACCGCTTCAAAGCGGCAGCAGCGGGCGCGGTGGTGGCAAATATGACGAGTGCATACAGCGGCATTCGTTGGGGCACTGGTCTGCCGCGGCAGTTTCAGTATGAGCGCCAGCAGTCGCGCATCGGCGGGAGTCTGTGGGATTATCCGTTGCGCTTTCTCGACAACTCGCCAATCTTCCGCGCGGATCGAGTTGAGACGCCGTTGTTGATGATTCACAACGACGAAGACGATGCAGTGCCGTGGTACCAGGGAATCGAGTACTTCCTCGCGCTACGACGTCTGGGCAAAGAAGCCTACTTGTTCTCGTACAACGGCGAGAAGCACGGACTGCGGAAGCGGATCAATCAGAAGGACTACACGCGACGCTTGCAGGAATTCTTCGATCACTTTCTGAAGGGCGCTCCCGCGCCGGAGTGGATGGAGAAAGGTATTCCGTATTTGCAACGCGAGAAAGAGAAGGAGAAATACCGGACCACGGATGAACACAAATAAAATCCGTATCAAATCCGTGTTTATCCGTGGCTAATTTTCAGCCTTGCCTCGAGGTGCTCGCGACGAGTACGACTAAGTCGTAGCTGTCTCCCATCTTCCAGCACGACGATGTAGTCGCCATTGAAATGTGGCTGCATCTCCTTAATGCGATCGAGATTCACAATGATCGAGCGATGGATGCGGACAAACTTCGCCGGGTCGAGTCGTCCTTCAAGATCGTTCATCTTCTCGCGCAATAAGTGCGCCTTGCGGCCAACGTGCAACTTCGCATAGTTGCCGTCTGCTTCAATAAAATCGATCTCGTCAACCTTCAATAACACCACGCGATTCGACGCTTTGATCATCAGTCTCGTCAGGTAGCTCTGCTGCTCTATCGACTCTTTGCGCTCGCTTTCACGCTCTTCAAGCAAGGCAAGCAAGCTCTTGCTCAGTCTGTTGATCTCTCGTGCTTCGATCTGTTGTTTTGCGCGTTGTAGTGCGTGAGTAAATCGCTCGTCGTCAAACGGCTTTAATAAGTAATCGAGCGCATGAACGTCGAAGGCCTTGAGCGCATATTGATCGAACGCCGTTACAAAGATGATCGCCTGGATGTGGTCCGGACCCACGCGTGCAAGCACATCGAAGCCGTCCATCTCCGGCATCTGGATGTCGAGAAAGATCAAATCAGGAGAGAGTGCGTTGATAGCTTTAATTGCTTCGCGGCCATTGCGACACTCATCGACAATTTCAATCTGCGGATCTCGCTCCAGCAACACGCGTAGGTTGCGGCGCGCCAGCGGCTCGTCATCAACTATCAGAGTTCTAATCTTCGAAACCATCAGAGCTTTTCAGTGGAAGTAACAAGTCAGGAAGAGGCGCTTGCCCCCGCTGATGGGGAAAAGCGGGGGCAAGCCCCTCTTCCTGACGTGTACATTATTTACTTGTCTAATTCCCCAGTCTTTAATGGCATCACAATGATCACTTCAACGCCTCCGCCATCTCGGTTGCGAATATCAAATTGATGATCGTTGTCATAGAGTTGTTGCAGGCGCGCGATGGTATTGGCCAGACCGATGCCCGCACTGCCTTTCAACTGCCAGTCATCCGGCAAGCCCGCTCCATCGTCATATACAATCAATCTCAAATGACCATCTTCGACAGCAGAGCTAATGCCGACCAGGCCTGAGTCAGTGCTGCGACCGATGCCGTGCCGCAGTGCGTTTTCCGTGAGCGGCTGAAGAATAAGGTTTGGAACCATGGCCTTCGTTGTCGCCGGATCGACCTTGAATTCGACCTGGAGCCGATCGGAAAACCGCATCTCCTGAATACTCAAGTACAGCTTAATGAAGTTGATCTCTTCTCTCAATTCAACTTCCTGCCGGGATGAGTGTTCGAGTGTGTGACGCAAAAGATCACTCAGTCCGACGAGCATGCCGACCGCCGCCTGGTTCTTATTATCGCGAACGAGCCCGACAATGCTGTTCAGTGTGTTGAAGAGAAAATGCGGGTGCAACTGCATCCGCAGCGAATCCAATTGCGCTTGCGCGAGTTGTGTCTCGAGTCGCGTGGTAAGAACTTCGCGCTCGCGATATTTGCGATAGTAGTCGAGCGCGTAATAAATTCCGATCACGCCACCATAAATCAGCAGGTCAGCACCAAAAGATCCCTTCATGCGCGAAAGGAAGCGAGGCCAAAACGTCGTTGGACTGGAGCCCACATCGAACGGTTTGATCGTTAAAGCAACAACGGTGCCTGCGGCGCTGTGAATGATGGAGACCAACAAATACGCGGGGATGTGGACGAGGAGATTTCGCCTCCACCTCTCGCCTGCGAGCGGATATTTGCGAGCTACCCAGATCATCACGGGCGTCAGTGGCGCCCAAGCCAACCACGTCAGGATGCCCCATGCAAAGATCCGTGACGCTGCGTGGTTCATCCCTTCGGCGCGCACCTCGAAATAGATCGGCCCCGCATAAATCAATCCGAGCAACGCCCAGATCGCAATGATGAGGAGCCATTTGGTTCGGGAAGTTAAATCAGACATAAGCCGCAAAGAGGCACAAAAAGCACAAAACGTGCTCAGTCAACTCCCGAGAGAGCGGTGTTAATTCCAGGGTGATCCTGGTGCGAGGAGATGACAAAGACATTTTGCGCTTTTTGTGCCTTTTTGCGGCTAAGTTTATACGATCCAGCCTTTGCCCTGGTATTCCATGTAGGTCGCAGTTGCGTCGGCCACGTCTCGACCAAAATATCTATCGACAACTCGCAGCGCCAGATCTATTCCGGAAGACAAGCCACCCGCAGTTGAGATCTTCTCGTTTTCGACAAAGCGCAGCCCGCGCTTCACAGTGACGTCGGGAAACGTCTTGGCAAAGCGGTCGATAAACTCGTGATGTGTAGTGGCTGACTTGCCCGAGAGAAGACCAGCTTTGCCGAGTTGAAAGGCGCCGGTACAAACGGACATCGTAACGTCCGTCGCCGGCGACATTTTGCGTAGCCATTCGTGCAGCGCCTGCGATCCTCTTTGTGCGGGTACCACGATGACTCTTGGTTGGGGCGCAGAGTCAAAGGTGTAGTCGGGTACAAGCTTGAGCCCGCCTGAGCCGGTCAGTGGCTCGATTTTTTCAGAGACGGTGAACAACTCGAACGGCATCTGCTCGTCCATGTCTTTGCCGCGAGCGCTTACATGCACGTCCTGGAAGACTTCCCACGGGCCGGCGAAGTCGATCACTGTGACGCCTTCAGAGATAGCAAACGCGACTGGAATCTTTCCTTTCGGAGGCGGCGTGAGCTTATTGGCGGAATCTGCAATCCATGCGACGTCAGGCAAATACTTTCCCGCAAGCATGTTGGGGATGCACGCGGCCGCTGCAACAACGCTCAAACTGGCGGTTTGGTTGATGAACTCTCTTCTCTTCATATTACCTCCAGAGATTACGGGTTGGAGACAGTCTAAGGCACGAAGACGATGTGAGGATTTGATATGTCTCAGACTGGCTACGCCGAGGTGTAAACCGCGGCTTGGGTGGGACGAGTTGTTAGCCGCGGATTACACGGATCAGTATTTTGGAACGCGCGGATCGACGTCTTCCGACCACGCAGTGATCCCGCCTTTCAGGTTGATCAACTTACCCTGAAAGCCCGCCCGTTTAAGCGCCTGGATTGCCTTCGCGCTGCGCACGCCGGCCTTGCAGTGCACGATCGTATCAACCTCCGGATCGATCTCGTTCATTCGTCCCACGACATGGCCCAGCGGAATCAATTTCGTTCCCGGTATGCGCGCGATCTCGAACTCATGTGGCTCACGCACGTCAACGATCTGGATTCGATCGCCACGAAGCCGCCGCGCATTGAGTTCAGTCGCGGAGATCTCTTCCAGCTTCGTGTCGGGCGGCGGCACCTGGTGCGCCGCTATACCGCAAAACTCTTCGTAATCGATCAGTTCTCTAATTGTCGGCTGCTCGCCGCAAACCGGACACTTCGGATCCTTCCGCAGTTTGAACTCGCGAAACTTCATGGGCCAGGCGTCGAACAACAGCAAGCGATTGATCAGCAGATCATCAGCGCCGAGAATGATCTTGATCGTTTCGTTTGCCTGAATCGCTCCGACGATGCCCGGCAACACACCGAGCACGCCGCCTTCCGCGCACGAAGGCACAAGGCCGGGCGGCGGCGGTTCCGGATAGAGACAGCGATAGCACGCACCCTTTTCCGCCCAAAAGACACTGGCCTGACCTTCAAACCTGAATATCGATCCGTAAACGTTCGGCTTGCCACTTAACACACACGCATCGTTGACGAGATAGCGCGTGGGGAAGTTGTCAGTGCCATCGACGATGATGTCGTAGTTTCGAAAAAGTCGCATCGCGTTGTGGCTGGTGAGGCGTGTCTCGTGTGTCTCGATCTCAATGTGCGGATTGATATCGCGCAGACGATCGCGCGCGGATTCGATCTTCCGGCGACCGAGATCTTTCGTGCCATGAATGATCTGTCGCTGCAGATTCGACTCTTCAACTACGTCGAAGTCGACAATGCCGATGCGGCCGACGCCCGCTGCTGCCAGGTACATTCCGACGGGCGCGCCGAGTCCGCCGGTGCCGATCATCAACACGCTGGCAGCTTTCAAGCGGCGCTGACCCTGCATGCCCACCTCGGGCATGATCAAGTGACGGCTGTAACGCAGGATTTCTTCGTTCGAAAGCTCCGGCAGTGATTGGCTCACTTCTGATTCGATCACGGCACCACCGGCGATCGAAGGAACGATCATGATCGTATCGCCGTCTTTAACGGGCGTGTCGCGACCGGATGCGTGGCGAATGTCTTCGTCGTTGAGATAGACATTGACGAAGTTGCGCAGCACGTTTTGATCGTTGAAGAGATGGCGGCGCAAGGCGGCGTGTGTTGACGTAAGCAGATCGAGCGCCTCACCGGCTGTTTTCGCTTCGACCGTGATCTGCGACTGTCCACCGGCGAACTGCCGTAGTGGTGCTGGTATCGTGATTGTAACTGGCATGTTTAACCCTCAGACTTATTTAACCGCGGATTACGCGGATTTCTTCCGGATTGAATTTTGATCGATCCGGTTCCTGCTCCCACGAAAAGAGATCCCCCGCGCGCTCCGCACTCGTCGACACGATGATGTACGAGTATGTGGGCCATGCGTGCTCCAGGTCGTACTGCGACGGGCGCGCCGGTGAATCGGGATGTGAATGATAAAACCCGACAACTTCCAGATCCCGCTCGAGCGCGTAGCGCTCGCCACGCATCAACTCCTGCGGCTGGATCAGAAACCGGTTTCGCTTCGCAGTCTCCTCACGCGCGTTTGAGATCGGATACGTCTCCTTGACGACTTTCCCGTCGGCTCCATAACGACCGAGCAACAGCCCACAGCATTCGTACGGATAATCGCGAACGCCATGCGCGCGGATCTGATCCAATAAATCCGTACTGATGCTGATCATCCCTCTAAGCCGCGGCTAATATCCGCAATGATGTCGTCGATCTTTTCAATACCGACCGAAATACGTATCAAACCATCGAAAATACCCAGCTCTCGTCTTCGCGCCGGCAAAAGATCGCGGTGCGAAGAGGTCGCGGGATGGAGAACACTTGTAAATACGTCGCCCAGACTCGTCGATCGAACGATCAACTTCAACGCGTTCATGAAACGAAACGCCGCGTCTTTCGTGTCGTCGCGCAGCTCGATCGAGACGAGCGCGCCCAGACCTGGATAATGAACACGTGCGATACCCTGATGTTCGTTCAGGTAATTCGCGAGTGCGCGTGTGTTTTCACATTGGCGGTCCATGCGAACTGCCAGCGTCTTCAACCCGCGCAGAATCTCATGCGCTTCCCAAACACTGAGCACGCCGCCGACAAGCTTCATCACGCTCACAAGCGCGTTACTGTCCATCTCATCGCGCGAGACCACCAGCCCGCCCATCGCATCGGCATGGCCACCGAGATATTTCGTTGCACTGTGCACAACCATGTCAGCGCCAAGCTTCAACGGCTGGCTGAGATACGGCGTCGCAAACGTGTTGTCGATAATTAAACGTGCGCCGTTCTCACGCGCAATCTCAACGCAAGCTTCGATGTCACAAACCTTCAGCAGTGGATTTGAAATTGTTTCGGCGATGAGAACGTGCGGGTGAATCTCGCGTGCCTTCTCTCGAACAAGTGTTAGATCACTGAAATCTACGTGGACTGTCTTGACGCCAAAGTTCGAAAGCACGGTGTTGAGCAGGCCGGTCGTCGCGCCGTACAAATCCTGTGAAGCGAGCACAGTCGAGCCGGTTTTCAAGTCACAGGCGATGAGTGCTGCGTGAATCGCGGCCATGCCGGTGGCGTAGGCACAGGCAGTCGCGCCTTCTTCGACTTCGCGGATAGCTTCTTCGAGGGCGGCGAGCGTCGGGTTGCCGTAACGCGTGTAGATGTAGCCCTGCTTCTCACCTGCAAATACCTGATCGATCTCCTGCATCGAGTCGTAAGTGAACGTGGCGGTGGCGTAGATCGGAGTTGAGACCGGCTGCGCGTCCGGCAATGGACCTCGCTCGCCTGCATGGACCAGTTTGGTTGTGATGTCCTGCTTAGTCATTTAAATAACGCTCGCCTCCGTCGCACAGCACCGTCACCACTATCGCGGGCTCTCGCAGCGCTGCCGCAACACGCCACGCAGCAAAAACATTCGCTCCGGAGCTCGGGCCGACCAGTAATCCTTCTTCTCGCGCTAATTTACTCGTCATTAATAACGCATCTTCGGTCGCAACTTCCAGCGTCTCCGACACCAGACTCTCATCGAAAATACCCGGCGTGATGGCAGTCGCCATGTGTTTCAGCCCCTCGAGCCCGTGCAGCGGCGACTCCGGCTGCACCGCGATTGCTTTCAATCTCGGGTTCAATTCTCGCAAACGTCTTGACACGCCGACAAAGGTACCTGACGTTCCCAGGCCCGTCACGAAATGCGTGATGCGACCTTCGGTCTGCTCCCAAATCTCATTCGCAGTAGTTTCGTAATGGGCCAGCCAGTTAGCATCGTTGTTGTATTGGTCCGGATAAAAATACTTGTCCGGGTCGGCGGCAAAGATTTCGCGGGCAATTAGCTGCGCACCGTCAGTCGAGAGCAATGGATCGGTCTCGACGATTTCAACGCCATAACTCCTCAGAATTCGTTTGCGGGCGGGGCTCGCGTTCCTTGGCAAACAAACCTTGACGCGGTAACCACGCGACGCGCCAATCATCGCGTAAGCGATTCCGGTATTACCGCTGGTGGCATCAAGAATTGTAATTCCCGGCCTCAGTTTTCCGCTGCGTTCGCCGTCGAGAATCATTGAGAGCGCGGCGCGATCTTTAACTGAGCCACCGGGATTGAGATGTTCTGCCTTTGCAAAAATCTGAATTCCGTTGCTCAAGTCGGTATCGAGCAAGCGCAGACGCAGCAGTGGCGTGTGGCCGATGTTTGCTTCGATCGTTTCCGGCTCGACAGTCGCCTTTGAGGTTTCCAAAACGTCCAGGTGCATAACTGGTCCCAAACAAAAAGGCCGCGCCTTTTAGGAAGCGCGACCGGTTTCGGCGTCAAAATTTGCTGGTGGTTAGCTTATCCGCTACTCCTGCCTGCAAACGGCCTCTCGGTCGCGGTGCGGTAATAGCACCACTGACAATAGAGACAACATGCGCAGGCCTTCATCATTGCTGAAAAACTATAGGCCCGCGGCAATTCACTGTCAAGCTGGCTTATCCGTCTCATCCGCGTTAACCTTTCGCCCATGACTTCCGAAGACTGGCCGTCGTTACCACTCGAAGAATGGAAAGACACCTGCGCGACGCTGCACATGTGGACGCAGGTCGTCGGCAAGGTTCGGCTGGCCCAAACGCCGCTAATCAACCACTGGTGGAACGTGCCGCTCTACGTCTCTGCCCGCGGACTAACGACAACCGCGATGCCGTACGAAGAGAGATTCTTCGAAATAGAGTTTGACTTCGTCGATCACAATCTCGTGGTTAAGTGCAGCGACGGAACGACTGCGGTTGTGCCGTTGCTGGCAAAGTCTGTGGCGAGGTTCTACCAGGAAACGATGGACGCGCTTGGGACGTTGGGCATAGAAGTTAAGATTTGGAAAATGCCGGTGGAGATTGCGGATCCCATACCGTTCGATCAGGACGAGCAGCATGCGGCGTACGATCGCGAGTATGTGGAAAGATTCTGGCGCGTTCTGCGGTCGTCAGATCGAGTGCTTCAGGAGTTTCGATCGCGATTTATTGGTAAGTGTAGTCCGGTGCATTTCTTCTGGGGCAGCTTCGATCTTGCAGTGACACGATTTTCGGGACGGTCGGCACCGTTCAAGCCCGATGCTGACGTGATCACGCGCGAGGCGTATTCACATGAGGTGATCAGTCACGGGTGGTGGCCCGGTCAGGGACCGCTTGGGAAGGCGGCGTTTTACTCATACACCGCCCCCGCGCCTGATGGGCTGAGCGAGGCAAAGGTGCAGCCTGAGCAGGCGTTTTATAGTAAAGACTCAGGTTTATTTTTATTTTTGTACGACGATATGCGAAGGACGACGGATCCGGATGCGGCGTTGATGGATTTCTGCCAGAGCACGTACGAAGCGGGCGCGACCCTGGCAAAGTGGGATCGCGCAGCCCTCGAACGACAATGAAACCAACTGTAGGGGCGGCCCTCCGTGGCCGCCCGTCTCGCGTTATATCGAACAACGGGCG
>DASUYO010000441.1:0-18620 GCA_036377375.1 Pyrinomonadaceae bacterium | reverse complement strand
AGTTGATGATCTCAACCGTGACCGTGTCGGGTATCGACGCTACGGCTCCGCCTTTGTAGGTAATCTTCACGTTGGCGTTTGTTAGATTCGGGAAGATCGGAGAGCCCTTGCCAGCAGGATTGCCGTACACAATCATCTTCTGTGCGGTCGCATCCCCCTGACCCGGGTAAACAGTGGTTAAGTAACGACTGGCGTCTCGAACGTTTTTGGCCAGAGTTGTGTATTCGTAGTAATACCGTCCAAACTCTGCCGTTGCCGCAAACAACATTAAGAAGATTGGTAGGACAATCGTTACCTCAACCAACTGAAGACCACTCTCGTCTCTTACAAAGCGCTGCAAACGAAGTAATCGTCTGGATCGCCACCGGTTGCGAATTCTTCGGATTCTTGCATGCATGACGTCACCTACTTGTAGAGCACGGGTACCGTAAGACTGGTGCTCGACGCACCAGCTCCGGGAACGTAGTAGCTGTTACCCGCGAATTTAGTGTTCTTAATGAATTCCGCCTTCAGCTCATTGCCGCTGCCGCCCCCGACAGAAGTTTGCAGGAAGAACACACCAAATCTATCGATGATGATCGTGTCTCGACCTACTCCAGGTAACGCCTTCGCGATTGGCATAATGACCACGCGACGATCACGGACACCCGGATGAGAAGGCGGTTTGAAAACGAGATTCTTCTCGTATGTATCGTGGGTGATGTCTTCCGCAATGTTCGTGTCGGGTGGCGAGATTCCGGGGTCCATGCCTGCGGCATACTGATCAAAGCGCGAGTTGATGCCCTGGCGGATGGCACCCGCCGTCATGCCGGGTTTTGTTTCCACTTCCTCACCGGCGCTGATACACCAGTTAACTCCATTGGACATTCCCTCGCGATCGCCGGCGCCGCCTGAATATATCGGCGCAAGCAGTTGATAGTTTCCCGGTGAAACAGCACCGCCAGCCGGCATACGAAACGTGTAAGTGCCGCCCACCTTGATCGGATCTGCTGCATAGTCAAGTACAAACGCAGGCAGCCAGGGGCAGATCCTATTGAGCGGAACGGAAAAACCGGCCGTCGCTGTCGCCGTCAGATTCTTGCTGCTCCCCAACACGAGAGCACCGAAAGACATTCCCACCGGCGAAGCCGGCGTTGTGACTTTCACAAAACGGATGTTTGTCGGCGCTGCGAACGCGTCGGCCTCGCTCACATAGGAACCATTAAGATTGACCCCGAAACGAACGTTCTCGCGGGGGAAACTCACGCCCGTCTTATTGAAGTCGTACTTATTCATCGCGGCTACTGCGCGATCAGTAGCGTCGGTAATGCCCGGAGCGTAGCCAGTCAATCCAGAAACGCCGGCCAATGCTGCTGCATCGGCGGCGTTCTGAAGTTCTGCTTGCGACAGATATAACCTGCTGATATCGATACCCAACCCAACTGCCAACAGGACGGCCAACATCCCGATTGCTGAAGTGGCCAGAATTGAGCCTCGTTCATGTCGTCTCGTTCCTGCTGGTTTCGTTGTTCTGCTCTTCATATTTCCCCCTCTTTTTTCTTCGCGAAGTTAATCGGCTCGAAAGAGAGAGTGTTACCAGGGCTTGACAGTTTCCGGATTGAAATCAACCTTTACTGATTTAGCGACTGGCAGGGCAGGATTACTGTTGCGCACGTTGCTGATGATGCCGGACGTGCTGCTGCTTTGAGTTGTGCTGTCGGTAGTCTTGGTCTTTGGCTCTTCGACTTTCGCCGGAGCTGCTGGAGCTGGAGCTGGAGTTTGGTCGTTCTGTCCCGAGACTTTGTAACCAGTCTTGCCCTGAACGCCTTCGCCCTTCGGCTCAAGACCTAACGGCGAGGTGCCCTTCAAGCCATCGATGCCACGCATGTTTGGCAGGTCGTCTGGACTGACTGGCTTAACCATGTGTGCAGTCACGATGAACATCAACTCCGTCTCTTTCTTCTCGAATGACTTCGACTTGAACAACGCGCCGATCACCGGAATGTCACTGACAACCGGAATTCTCGACAGCGTTTTGGTCTCGGAGTTATCGAGCAGACCTGCGAGAGCGAACGATTGACCATCACGCAGCTCCACGCCAGTCTTGGCGCGGCGAGTGCGCAGTGCGGGAACGATGAAACCGTTGAACTTCACGCCATTCGAAAAGTCGATGGTCGAAACTTCGGGTTCGAGTTCCAGACGGATGTGGTCTTCGTCGAGGATCGTTGGTTTGAAGTTCAGCCGGATGCCATACTCTTTCCAAACAACGGTGATACCACCACTACCGCCGCCAATATTCTGAAGAACGGGTACCGGAAACTCACCGCCGGCCAGGAAGCTCGCCTGCTGATTGTTCATGGCAATCAGGTTTGGTTCGGCTAACTCGCGGAACGCACCTTCTGTGCGTAAGACCTTGAGCATGGCCGCCGTATTGAGTGACTTATTGAAAAGCAATACGTTAAGCGCCGGTGAGAGGAGCGCACTGGCACTGCCGATGACTGAGTCACTTATCGTGCTCGGACCACCGCCGCTGTTGGCATAGCCACCGGTTTGCCCGTTGGTCAAGAAGGAGGTGCCGTAGTCGCGCAGCCGATTGCGATTCACTTCCGCTACGCGAACCTCGAGTTGGATCTGCGTCGCGTTCGAAGTCGGCGACGTCAACATGTTCACGGTCTTGAAGTTCGCTGCTTCGATCACGCTCTGCACCTGTGCGGCAGTCGCTGAGTCTTTCACGCTGCCTGAGATCACAACTGATCCATTCGCCTGGCTGAGACGAATGTCTTCATTCGGAAACAGCGCGCGGATCTGCGAATCGATCAACGAGAGGTTGGCGCGAACGTAAACGTCAAACACCAAAAATTGGCCGCCGGTCTGCTCCCATGCGATGAAGTTGACCTGACCGAAAGCTTTTCCATTGACGAGCACCTGGTCTGGCGTGACGAGCACGGCTTCAGCGATGTCGGGATTCGAAACCGAGAAGCGTCCGACCGGGCGATCGAAATTGATCACGCGCGACTGTCCCACCAGAACGTTGACGGCAATCGCCTCTTTGTTCTGACTGAACGACGCCTTGTAGGAGTTTTCCTGGGCGTGCGCGATGGAGTTGGCAAAAATGGTAATCAGAGACGCCAGCAATAAACTCACTCGGCGTGACATTTGGGAACGGCTCTGCATGATTTATGCTCCTTTGTTTCTAGCGATCGTCAATGCGATCAACTTCAAAGTGATTCAGTTACGGTTGAGTGATCTATGGAAATTCGACGTTGCGCTTCTTGGCGCCTTCGATCATTTCCACTGACGCACGCGGAGTGGCTTGAGGAGCTGGGGCTGCTGTTGTTGTCGCTGCTTTCGGCGCGGGCGCTGCTCTGCGAACGGGCTTCGCCTCCATCTTCGGCTGTTCACTCTTCAGTGAACCGGGCTCCGGAGCCGGCATGGCTCTCTCGCCATTCAACAGTCCGCGCTTATTGACGCCTGGTGTTTGTTCGTCGCCCTGATCGATCTGGCTGCGCATGACGAGTTGCAGCTTGCCCTCGCTTGCCGCCAACGCGAGTTTCTCAGCCTGCTCCGGCGTGACCTGAAGTGTCACCGCCTTAACGCTGTTGGCTTCGCGCTCATCTTTGGGCTTGTCGATGTTCTGACCGCTGGCCAGCACCTTGATGTTCTGAAGCACGATCTTCGAGATCGGATCCTGCATGGCCGAGCCTTCGCGCGGATCGATCACGACTACCACGTCAACTAAGGTGCCCGGCATGATGAAGCCGGAGATGCCGGCCGCATCGTCAACCTTCACCGTCATCGCGCGATAACCTTCAGGAATGATCGCCGATAATCCGGCAGCCGTTCCTTCGGGCGCTAATCTCGAATCGGTGATGGGCTCGCGAGCAGCAATGTTCATTACAGCCACTCGCCCAGTCAGTTTTTCAGGACCTTCGTAAGCTCCGTCGGGAGTTGATTCCTTTGGAAACTGGACGACCATGATCTGCTCGGGAATAATCTTGCTCCCGATCGGAATGGGAACCTTGGCTACCGCGACTTTAGTCATGTTTTTGCTGTAAGCCTGTGCGCTGGACAGGTATCTGCTGACTGATACGGCAGCGAGCACTCCGAAAATCAGCGCCCCTACCAAAACAATGAAGAAACGTTTGTTTCGCATGGAATCAACTCTCCGTTCTCACCAGGTCAGGGCCTGGTTAATAGCCGCTGTTAAGCGTGAAAAATCGCAGTTGCGATAATGGCGCCGATAGTGATAGCCGCACCGTATGGAATGGTGAGACGACGATCAGCGGGGACACTGAATCTGGGCATCTGCCAGCCTGGTAACAAGCCGACGAGAATTTGCAGAACACGATGCATCGTGGTCCTGAAAATTCCCGATCGCAGACTAGTTACCAAAGCCAGCACACCGCCGGTTACAACAACCACCACAAAAGTCGGAAGAACGAGATGAGCACCGAGCACTGAACCGATGGCGGCGAAAAGTTTGACGTCGCCCGCGCCCATTGCTCCAAAGACGTGCAAAATGAACATCAGGATGAAAGCCAGCACGCACCCGCCGATGCTGTTTAGACCGCCCTGCAAACCTGCAATTGCGAAGTTCAGGGTCAGTCCGCTGATGAGAGTGGCGAGTACGAAAGGATTAGGAATACGGCGATACCGCACGTCGTGATAGATGATCAGCACGGCGAGCGGGATCAGAAAGAGTTCAAAAATTGTTGCGGTAGGGCTAAGCATCTCGGTCCGTCTGCAAGGTTTGGGGCTGACTAGCAGAAAGGTGGCGGCGCACCCGTGCAGACAAAGGCTTCACAAGGCGCGCCACCCGGCATGGCAGTTACTGGCTGGCTTACTTCATGTAGCCGGCCAGATTACTTATTTTTGTTGCGATGTTGGTTCCGAGTAGCTGGAACGCGGCCACGGTTGCCACTGCTACGAGAGCAGCAGCGACAGCGTATTCCGATAGCTCAAGCCCGCTTTCATCTTTCAAAAATTTCATGAACATTGTTCATTCCTTTCTTTGAAGGAATTGAAGGCTCGAGCCTTCCCTTCCAGCCGGCAGCAACTATCGAATATTGCCGCTGCCGGGTCGGCTTCAACCGTCGTGACTACTGAATCTTTCCGGCGAGCTCGCTAATTTTGGTGGCAATGTTTCCACCCAGGAGCTGGAAAGCTGCAACTGCTGCCAAGGCGACGAGCGCCGCGGCAACTGCGTACTCAGAAAGTTCAAGACCGGTTTCGTCCTGCATGAATCTCTTCAACATTGATCTCCTCCTCAAAAATGAGGCTAGAACTTGCGGTTCCAACCGGCAGCAACATCTCCGCGCCACTGCCGGGTCGAGTAAATTCAAAGAACTACTGAATCTTGCCGGCGAGCTGGCTGATCTTGGTCGCGATGTTGGTTCCCAAAAGTTGGAAAGCGGCAACCGCTGCCAAGGCGACGAGCGCTGCGGCAACTGCGTACTCAGAAAGTTCAAGACCGGTTTCATCATGGAAGAATCTCTTAATCATTGTGTTGCTCCTTTTAGATTCGATTAGGCGTTGTTGCTCGAACGAGCGGACAAATGAAGGCGGGTATCACTAACTGTCTTCGCTGGTGCAAGTGGAATTGCTGTAGACGTGCGGCGTCCAAAGCCATTAATTCCACTGAGAACAGCACTCGACAACGTAAGCAGCAGTAGCAAGACTTCGTTATTCCTGAGTCCCGCGGTCTCGATGCTGACGAGAATGGCCAGCCCAAGAAACGGAGAAAGGATGACGAGCATTACGACTGATGCCAGGTTTATAGTGCTTTTAGCTTTCATTGAAGTTTGTCTGCTCGACCAGGATGCGATGCGTGTTGCTTCGCGACGAGGGTCAGGTTTACAACCAGTGTGCCAGTGGTCCAACTCCGGTTTTGTGGGGTTTTGTGGTCCAGTTTGTCGCCTGCGGTTGACAAGCGCGTGTGGTCCAGGTGAGTGAGAAGATCCAGTGTGAGTGATGGAAGTCAGTGTTTTGCTTCTAATTAACTCTTGTCGCCTGCAGTTGACAATCAACAAGAAGCGGTAGCCACAAAAAAGCACAAAAGGCACATAAAGAAATTTCGGGTTGACTGCGCAGACTTACCCCGATTTTTACTTATGTGCCTTTTGTGCTTTAGTGGCTAGCTTTTCTTTAGTGGCTAAGCCCGATATTGCATGCCCGGCTCAGTGTCTTCCTGTAGGAAGTCTCCGATATCGATCGCTAATCGCTTCAACTTCTTGTAGAGAGTTTGTCGTGAGCCGAGGCCGAGCGCTTCACTGGCTTTGGCAACATTACAATCGTGTCGCTTCAAGGTCTCCGTGATTACGCGGCGCTCGTAACTCTCGAGTAAATCGTCCAATCTTTCAGCCGGGCCGTCGCTTTGCGTTCCCTGCGGGCGAATTCTCGTGCTGATGTTCTCCGGTCGAATATAACCATCGTCCTCCGCATACAGCACCAGACGTTCAATCTCTGCTGCGAGCTCACGAATATTGCCGGGCCAGGAGTACGTTTCGAGAATCTGGATCGCCTCCGCAGTGATTCCAGAAATCTTTCGTTCGTTCTTCCGCGCATAATGGCTGACAAAATGTGAGATCAGCGTCGAAACATCTTCACGACGCTCTCGTAAGGGCGGCACTTTCAGCGTCAAAGTCGCGATGCGGTAGTAAAGATCTTCGCGAAAGAGTTTTTCGCCTACGAGTGTTTCGAGATCTTTGTGCGTTGCGGCGATCACGCGCACATTGACTTTGCGCGGCGCACGTTCTCCGAGAGTGTGAATCTCACCTTCCTGTAAAAACCTGAGCAGCTTTGGTTGAAGTGGAAGTGGAAGATCGCCGATCTCGTCCAGAAACAACGTTCCGTTCTCAGCCGAACGAATCAGTCCTGCGTGATCTGACATCGCACCTGTAAACGTTCCGCGGCGATGCCCAAACAACATGCTCTCGATCAGTTCAGCTGGAACAGCAGAGCAATTAAATGGAATGAACTCACTTTCCGATCGGCGGCTGAGACGATGAATGGCTCGCGCAACGAGCTCTTTACCTGTACCGGATTCACCGGTGACAAGGATCGTGGAATTGGAGTCTTTGATGCGCTCGACATCACGCGCCACCTCAGCCATTGCGCGACTGCTGAACACCATTCCCGGCAGTGAATTGACACCACTCATTGCTGCTGGTTTGTTGCCCGTGGGAACAACGTTCGCGGATGACTGGTGCGAGTGAGCCAAATGCGCAACATCGCTGAGTGTGTTGAGCTCTTTTGCCTGTTCAGCAGTCAAGGGCCGGACGCAACGGCCATAGAGCGCCGCGCCTTCACGAGCAGGAGAGGGTAATGCAAGTAAAAGACAGATTGCCTGGTCCCCTTCCTTCGCGGGCTGTGGCCGGCCGTTGTTCGCAAAGATTTCGGCCACCGCGTGCTCGCCAATTGCGATCTCCGGCTCTTCGAGACCTTCGGCCCACCGCAAGCTTGGTTTGCCTGAATCGGAGGTGGCCCAGATTGACAAGCCGTAAGTGGGCGCTGTCGCCTCGACCATCAGGCTCGTCATGATCATCACTTCATAGAGTAGATCGGGACCGTCATTCGCGGCCTGGCAGACCGCGCGAACTATTGAACTGATTGGTAGCTGGAGAGCGCTCGACTTCGAGGCAGGGCCATCCGGGCGTAGGACCGACGAGTCAGACATCAACACCGTTCCTTAACTATGCTCGAAAAATCGTGGGATCCTTATTGAGGTTGGGGCAGGGCTGTGAATTTCGCCCACAGTTTACGAGTCTAGTTATGTAAGGCTAGAACTGTCAACAACTTTTAACTCCAGGTATTCAGGCCAGATTTTCGTTCGCCGCCTGTTCGCCAAATTCATTGCTTAAGCGCCGTTAGTTCAAGTAAATGTTCAACTTACAGGCTCAAAGCATTGAAGAGAAATATCTTTACACCCTTTAAGCACGATGCTACATTCCGCCGATATCGCCGCTAAGTTATTGAGCGGAAAGAAATTGACAAGCCGTAAAGTACATTTAGTTGGGGCTGCTGGTCACGAATAGCCAGCTATCTTGTGGCCAAACCCACGGATCTCAATTAAGCAGCCTCTTAACTTTGAGCGCATGACAATCTACTCGGGACATGGGGATGGCACGCCGTCGATGCGGAGGCCTTCACCTTTGCCGCAGTTGGCATGGAGCTGGGACGTACGAACTGGGCAGAATCGAAACGGCAAAGGATTGGGAGGTGTGAGGTGAGCAAGGTAGCAAACACATACTGGGTTGACGAACGAATCAGGGCGCAGCGTGTCGCTCCACGCACTAATTCCCTGTCTTCCGTGCAACAGATCTCGATTGAGATCCTCGGCACGCGTACGGAGGTGCGTCGCCGCGGCGGAATAATCCCCTCCTGGGTAGTTTTTGGAATGATTCTTCTGGCGACTCTCGCTGTTTGTGTGACCGTGAACATGCGAACTCGCGCCAAAGTACAGGTTGCTGCGCAACAACTTACCGTCATGCAAACAGACGTTGAAGCGTTGCGAAATGTGAACCAATCGCTAAAACAGGAGCTGGAAAGATTGCGAACCGATCCAAGGACGATTGAAGTCGAGGCACGCGCCCGACTGAACATGGTCCGCAGTAATGAGTTTATTGTGCCCGTTGAATGAACATGATTCAGCACGAAACCGATTTCTATGCCTGCCGAAACCTGCCCATAGTTTTCCCCTGCTCGACAACCACGCAACCGGGTTAACCTTCCGAGTTGGCGCGGCTGTGACTGCCATCGCAGCCGCGCTCCCCTCTTAGTCAAACAGAACCGAGCGCGGTAGCGCCGGGTCAAATCTTTCCATTGCGCACGGGTTGGACATTTGACCCGGCGCTACCGCGCTCGGTTCTGTTTGTGCGTTTTGTGCCTTTTTGCGGCTAATTTGCTAATATCGAAGCGATGCCTGAAACAAAGGAAGGTTCACCCGCCGAAATAGAGCGCGAGCGTTGGGAACAAGAGACTCTCCAACCAGGACTCGAGAAACATCCCGAACGAAAGCAAAGTTTCCAGACTGTTTCTCTCGAAGAAGTTGAGCGACTTTACACGCCTGCTGATGTCGAGGATATCGACTTCAATCGCGACATCTCTTTCCCTGGTGAGTTTCCCTACACGCGTGGCATCCACCCGACTGGCTACCGCGGCAAGCTTTGGACGATGCGCCAGTTTGCCGGCTTCAGCACACCCGAAGAGACCAACGCACGCTTCAAGTACCTGCTGCAACAGGGACAAACCGGACTCTCAGTAGCCTACGATCTACCAACCTTAATGGGACACGACGCTGACTCGCCGTTGTCCGAAGGTGAGGTCGGTAAGTGCGGCGTTGCCGTGTCGTCGCTCGCTGACATGGAAGTACTCTTCGATGGGATTCCGCTGGAACAAGTAACGGTATCTCAGACCATCAACGCGCCCGCGTCAGTTCTGCTCGCGATGTATCTCGTTGTTGCAGAAAAACAAGGTACGCGCTGGGACAAAATTTCAGGCACGCTTCAGAACGATATTCTCAAGGAATACATTGCGCAGAAAGAGTGGATCTATCCGATCAAGCCGGCAATGAAGCTCGTGATCGATACGTTCGCTTTCTGCACAGAGCATGTGCCTCGGTACAACCCGATTTCAGTTAGCGGGTATCACATTCGAGAGGCGGGAGCGACGGCCGCACAGGAGCTCGCGTTCACTTTGCGCGATGGTATCGAGTATGTAGCGTGGGGCGTGGACGCAGGCCTCGACGTGGACCGCTTTGTGCCGCGCATCTCTTTCTTCTTCAACGCACACAATGATTTCTTTGAAGAGATTGCGAAGTATCGCGCCGCGCGGCGCATTTGGGCTCGTGAAATGAAGCGTCGCTTTGGCAGTGATTACGAGCGCACGCTCCAACTCCGTTTTCACACTCAAACTGCCGGTGTGTCGCTGACGGTCCAACAACCACTCAATAACATCGTCCGTGTTGCAATCCAGGCACTGGCCGGAGTTCTCGGCGGCACGCAGAGTCTTCACACCGATGCTTACGACGAAGCGTTGGCGTTGCCGACAGATCGTGCAGCATTGATCGCACTTCGCACACAACAGATCATCGCGGAAGAAACAGGCGTCGCGCATACAGTCGATCCACTCGGCGGCTCTTATTACCTCGAGTCATTGACTGAAAAGATGGAGCAAACCGCGCTCGAGTACTTCCGCAAGATCGACGCGATGGGCGGGATGGTTGCCGCGATCGAGAAAGGATTTCCACAGCGCGAAATCCACGACTCCGCTTATCACTATCAAAAAGCTGTCGAACGCGGCGAACAGGTGATCGTTGGTGTCAATAAATATGCGATGACTGAAGAGCCTGCCGAGGTTCCAATTCTCGTTATCGATGAATCAGTTCGCACACATCAGGTTGAGCGACTCGAACAAACACGCGCACGACGTGATGCCGGCGCAGTCGCAAATGCACTCGAGAAATTAAAAGCGGCAGCACGGAATAAAGAGAACACGATGCCCGCCACCATCGACGCGGTTCGCGTCTACGCCACACTCGGAGAGATCTGCGCGGCGCTACGAGACGTCTACGGAATCTACGAAGAGCCAGCTTTCTAGCCGCCGTTATGCCCAATCGAAAGATTAGAGTTCTTGTCGCGAAGCCTGGATTGGATGGTCACGATCGCGGAGCTAAAGTGATCGCGCGCGCGTTGCGCGACGCAGGCATGGAAGTTATCTACACGGGTCTGCGGCAAACGCCGGAGATGATCGCAGCGGCGGCGCTTCAGGAAGACGTCGATGCTGTCGGCGTGTCAATATTAAGCGGCGCTCACAATACGCTCTGCCCACGCATCGTTCAGTTGCTTCGGGAGAATGGCATGGATAACGTCCTCGTAACGGCGGGCGGGATCATTCCCCAGGAAGACGTGCCAAAGCTCAAGGAACAGGGAATTGCCGCAGTTTTTCTGCCCGGAAGTTCCACCGAAGAGATCGTCAAGTTTATTCAGGACAACGTAAAACCCCGCGAATAAAACCGCACAAAGACACCGTCGTTGCGCCGCACTGAATAAGCATTTTTAAGCAGCTCGATTCCCGAAGAGCACCTGCCATTACCGCCAGTTTTTAACCCATCTCACATTTTTATGGATTCCGCTTCAATTTTTCGTTGACATTTGTTTAAGTTACGGGCATTAATCAACGCGTACCACGCGCGACCGCGCATTCTTAGTTCAACAATTCGGTTCTTGAGACTGATGCAGTTACTTCGGTCAGTCGACGCCAAAGCCGCGACCCATGACTTGGAGTCCCACCTTTGAAGGAGGTTTCCATGAAATCCGATCGTCAGCGTTTTTCAACGCTTGTATGGAGTGTTCTCTTTACATTGAACTTCACTGTGATCTTATGCACGAACGTGTCAGCGCAGGTCACTGCAAGCGGCGCGATAAGTGGCACGGTAAAAGACAAAAACCAGGCTGCAATTAGTAACGCGAGCGTAACCATCGTTAACAAATCAACCGGGCTAAGCCGATCGACTACGACAAACGAAAGTGGAGAATACAGAGTCGATTTGCTGCCGGCTGGCCGGTATGACATCAAGGTCAGCGCGAGTGGATTTGGTGAAGTAGCGGTCGAGAATTCGGAAGTACTCGTAGGAAAGACAAACAATTTCGACTTCACGATGGAACCCGGCGTACAAACAGCGACCGTTACCGTTACAGCAGGTGAAGGCGAACTGGTGAGTAGAGAGAAGACGGATATCAGTCTCAACATCACGCCGCGTGACGTTCAGGATTTGCCGCTTAATGGTCGTGACCTTGGCAACCTGGCCTACCTTGCTCCCGGGGCGAAGCCGGTTGACTCCTATGACCCCACTAAGCGCCGAATCTCTGTTTTCGGAATTAACGGTTCGAGCGGTCGCAACGTCAACGTTACAGTCAATGGCATCGATAACAAGGACAACACGGTGGGTGGTCCAGTCATGCAATTCCCGCTCGAGGCTATCCAGGAGTTTGTGATTAGCACCGCGCGTTTTTCAGCCGTGAATGGACGAAGTGAAGGCGCAGCCATAAACGTCGTCACTAAATCGGGCTCCAGCGAGTACCACGGTTCTGTCTTCTATTTTCTCCGCGACAAAAAATTGAATGCCGCCGAAGTCTCAGCGTCCAATCAATCAGTCAAATCGAAGCCGCCGTTCAACAGGAAACAGTGGGGAGGTTCTATTGGTGGACCACTACACTTACCGCGTTTTGGAGAAGGTGGACCAACCTATTACCGAACGGGGAACAAAACTTTCTTCTTCTTCGCACTCGAGCGTCAGAATGAAGCCACATCGCTTCCGGTCGACCCGGATGCATACAACGAGTTGCTGCTAGTTCAATCTTTAGGCGCTCGGCCAGCAACCGTGCTGCCAACCCCGTATAAAGATTGGCGCATCAACGCGAGAATCGATCACACGTTTAGCTCAAAGCACAACATGTTCCTGGTGTATAACGACCAATCGAACATTGGTCTCAACGATCAAGCGACTTCTCGCGTTGATCTTACGCAAGGTAACTTCACCAAGAATCGCCTGATACTTTCCAATTTTGTATTGAATTCTGCATTGACCAGTAACGTCGTCAACGCGATTACGGCTGGCTATCAATATTGGAACAACCTGATCGACAGCGAGGAAAAAGCAACTACTTTCACTTTTCCCCCAAATGGTATCGGCTTTGGTACCAATGTGAATGTTCCGCAGCAGTCGTATCAAATCAAATACCAGTTCAAGGACGATCTCTCAATTAACAGAGGCAATCACACATTTAGAACCGGTGTTGATTATCTGTGGGAGCCAAAGCTCGGTGGTTTCTTCGAGTTCAATCCGACGTTGGAAATTGATTTCACTGAGCGGCCCAGCAAGATCTTGAATACGCCGGCAGACTTCCCGCAAGGCTTCTCTACGCCTGGACTGGTCGGCGGAATGACAGCAACGGCAGGCAATCCTTATTTCGATCTGCCGGGCGGCGCCAAAATGCTGGGCCTGTATTTCCAGGATGATTGGAAAGTCAAACGGAACCTCACTCTCAATCTGGGCGTGCGATGGGATAAGGACTTCAACTTGATCGGAACGAAGGCCCAGGAGAAAAGCAGGACCTACCTGGCGCTGAAGGCAATCAACCATCCTGCGGCAGCATCTCTACCCAAAGACGATAGCAAGGACTTTAGTCCGCGTGTTGGCTTTGCCTGGGATATCACGTCGACGGGACGACATATTCTGCGTGGAGGTTATGGCCTTTATTATGGTCAGACGTTCCTGAACATTCCCCTGTTCATGATCCAACAGATCAATCCAACGATCTTTGTCAGTGTGTTCAGTATCGCCAGCGGTGACCTCGTGCCCGGCACAAATATTAAACTTTCGGACTGGCGTTTTGGAATCGATCCTTTGCCGACCATTCCTCCACCGCCTACGCAGTTGCCCAACAATTCAACGGGACGCATCATGGATCCCGACTATCAGAACCCGCTCACACAGCAATGGAATCTGGGATATGCGTGGCAACTAAACTCTTATTCGCTGCTGGAATTCGAATACACGCATATCCTGGGATTGCATGAATCCAAAACTGTCAATATCAATCCAACCCGCGCCATTTTTCTTGACTCCGCAGGCAACGAGATTACCTCGCGACCTTTGACCGCAGCGTTGTCCGCAGCTCACCAGCCAATACTCGGCAGAGTCGACCTCGAGCAATCTTCCGGCCGGTCGCGCTACGACGGGATGAATATTTCCTACCGTCGCCGCCTGCATAAGGGTTTCACGGTGAATGCCACGTACACCCTTTCGCGGGCGCTCGCTTACAACGGAAACTCAGCGGCGTTTAGAAATCGTGCCTGGGATCCTTTCAATTTCTTCGCGCCTTATGAGATTGGACCAACGCCGAATGACTCACGCCACCGGTTCTCGATGGGAAGCGTTGTAAACCTGCCGGGCGGATTTCAGGTCGCGCCGATCGTGCAATGGGAATCAGCGCGCCCATACACATCAGGTTATGGAGGTGCTGTAGACATCCTGGGTGTTGGCGGTGGACGCGGAACTTCTCACGTCGTCGTCTTCAAGGATAATCCAAACGATTTGAAAGCTACGCTGAATGCCTTCGGAAATCCTGGTGCGGCAGGAAGTGTTGGGTCTGCGAACCGAGTGAAGTTCAGAAACTGTTTGCGTTCGGGACAATGCACTTTCGCACCCTTTGACAATCTGAGAGGCCAACCATTCTTCCAATTGGATGCGCGCGTTACGAAGAATTTCAAGATCAAGGAACGTGCAAATCTGCAAGCGATCTTCCAGGTGTTCGATCTCACAAATCGCGCCAACTTCGGGAATAACTTCGTTACAGACGTTCGAGATGCAAAGTTTGGGACACCCAGCAACTTCATTACTCCCAGCGGAGTCACAGTGCCGCATAGTTTGTCCGCTGAGATTGGAGTTAGATTTACGTTTTAAGACAGGATGAAGTAACAGAATTGAGCGCGGTAGCGCCGGGTCAATTTCAAACACGTATTTCTTCGTTGAGATTGACCCGGCGCTACCGCGCTCGGTTCTTTAAGAACTTCGCGATTCTCTGCTGGCAATCGTCGGTGAGCCGCGCAATAACATTCACATCTGCTCCCGCTTCCAACGCCTGCGGAAACGAGAGTCCATCCATGTGGTAAAGCAACGTCTTCGTCAATCCAATCGCTGAACGGCTCATTTTCCCGAACTCGCTCAGGTACGAGCTCACATCAGTTTCAAAGCTTTCATCCGGGAACACCTGGTTCACGAGCCCAAACTCCTTCGCCTGCGCAGCACTTATTTCAGCGCCGCGTGTGATCAGCTCAAACGCACGCTTCTCTGAAACGTTGCGCCTGAGAATGGCCATGACCATCGCCGGCACGAAACCGATTTTCACTTCCGGATAACCAAAACGCGCCGAAGCAGAAGCAAGCACGAGATCACAAGCGGTCGCCAAACCACAGCCACCGGCCAGCGCTCTGCCCGTCACTGCCGCAACGACAGGCACGGGCACCTGACGAATCAGTAAAAACAGTTCCAGCAGCGAGTGCGCGTCCTCGGAATTTTCTGAAACAGAGGCTCCCGCGATCGTCTGAAGTGCAGCCAGATCCGCGCCTGAACAAAAGTCCTTCCCTGCCCCCGAGATCACGACGACTCTGACATTCTTATCTGCGGCTGCATCCTTCAGCCGTTGTTTGAGGCCCGCAATGACAGCATCGTTCAGCGCATTCCTTTTCTCCGGCCGGTTCAGCGTCACACTTGCCACCGAGCCTTGAACAGAATAAAGAATTGAATCCGTATTCATCCGTGCAGATCCGCGGCTTCCTGTTCCGTTAACTCAATCTCCATGCGCAACAGCGCAGTCGAGAAAGTCTTTCCCTGCGCGTCCGTCATCAGCGACAACGTCCCACCGCCACCTAAACTCTCATGCAGCAAAAAATTCAACGCTCCGATATTCGGCAACTCAAACCTCTCGACGTCACCATGACAAATCCCCTCGAAGTGCTGCTTCACCCGCTCCGCCGTCACCTCGCGAACCAGTATCGAATACAGCTCATCCTTCAAAGCGATCAACCCGATATTCGCAGTATCACCCTTATCGCCGGATCGTGCATGCGCCAGTTTTGTCAGTTGTACTTTCATCATTTTTGTGACTTTTGTGCCTTTTTGCGGCTCATGTTTGGAGCACCTCGACAACAGGCGTGATCTCCTCTTTCGGAATCAACGCGGGCCAGTAAGCTACGATCTCCTCGACCTTGGGTCTGCCACCTGCGAATCCCGTCACCGCCGGTGGTCCAGTAAGAATCAAAGGTGCAATCTCTTTCGTGAATCTCTCGACAGCACTCCGGTCCTGACCACGCACACCGACTCGCAGTTGCACTTCAGGAATGTCCGCACTCGGCAGCCCGGCGAGTGGACCATGCGTCGCACTCACACCAACAAACTCCGTCAACACTTGCTCAAACTGAAGTCCAAGTCGATCGAGCCGCCGCCGCAGAATTCGATCAGCGGCCTGTGCTTTGTCGTAAGCATCCGGCCAGGCATAAACCAAGGTGCCCACCGCCTTAAACCCTGCTGAATAACTGATCGAGACCTTGAGAGAGTCCGTCGCCGGCCTTCCCTCGATGCCGAAGACGCGAACGCGATCGCGTCCTTCGTACTCCAGCCGTATCGTCGTGAAATCAGCAATGCAATCGGGCGTGATGTACTCGTGCGGGTCGCCCATTTCGTAAACCAGTTGCTCCTTAATAGAAGGAATGATGATCCAGCCGCCCGTGCGTTCGTGCTTTGTAACGACAAACGTTCCATCCGCTGAGGCTTCAACAATCGGAAATCCGACGTCCGCCAGATTGGGAATGCTGCGCCACTCGTACTGGCAATTTCCTCCTGAAGCCTGCGCGCCACACTCGATGATGTGACCCGCAATCGTGCCTGCTGCGAGTCGATTCCAATCATTGTTGGACCACCCAAACTCATGAATCATCGGCGCGAGCGTCAAGCCGGTATCTGTTGCTCGACCTGTGATCACGATTTGTGCGCCCTGGTTCAACGCGTCGACGATGGGCCACGCGCCGAGATAAGCATTTGCGCTCTGAATGTTGTCGCGCACTGTCGAAAGCGGCTCACCAGTGTCCATATTGCGCAACTCGATACCGCGTGCGAGTAGCTCATCAAGACGCGACATGATGTCATCGCCTGTAACGATCCCGATGCGCACCTTGCCGGACAGGCCAAGCTCACGCGCAACCTGAATCACTGCATCCGCACAACCACGCACGTTAACGCCGCCTGCATTCGCAGTGACTTTGATATCATGTTCGACACACGCCGGAAGAATTCTGCGCATCAGCGGCACGAAGTCTTTTGCATAGCCTGCGTTGGGATCGCGAGCCTTCTGCTTCTGCATGATCGACATCGTTACTTCCGCGAGGTAGTCGAGCATGAGGTAGTCGATTGGTCCACCTTCAACCTGGCGCACAGGCGCGTCAGGAAGATCTCCCCAAAAGCCTTGTCCGGCTGCGATACGAATTTTTTGTTTCATCTGAAGTCTCGCAATGGTGCCACAAAAAAGCACAAAACGCACAAAGAGGATGAACGCAAGATGCTCGCTCATCCTCTTTATGTTTGTTGTGCCGCTTTGTGGGGCGGCTTTGGTTATGCCGGGGTTGGAGTGGGACTCGGCGACGGCGTCGGTCTCGGCCTTCCACTTCGTCTCGGAGTCGGACTCGGCATCGCCTCCGGACTTGGGCTCGGCGTTGGACTCGGCATCACCTCCGGACTCGGATTCGGAGTTGGACTCGGCATCGCCTCCGGGCTCGGACTCGGACTTGCTTCCGGACTCGGAGTTGGCTGAGGGGTCGGAGTTGGCTGCGGGCTTGGACTCGCTTCGGGAGTCGGACTCGGAGTCGGCACTGGACTCGGGCTCGGCGTTGCAGCCGGATTGCTCACCTCCGTCCCGGTTGCGGCTGGAGTCTTTTGCTTTCCTCCACCCTTCGCAACGGCTCCCGTAGTAAAACTACACTGCTGCGTCGACCCTGCGACGGGTGAAAGCGTTAGCTTGTTACCGCTCTTCTTACCGCGGAACGAAACCACTGGCGACGTTGCTCCAGACATTTGCAACGCGACGGCGGTGTAGCCACGCGTCCTCGAGGCTACGATTCGACCTGTTTTTCCGTCGGAAGTCGTGAATTCATTTCCGTTTATTGTCAGTGTGGTTGCGCCGGTTAGACCGGCAGCATCACAATTGAAATTTCCCGCGTAGGTTCCTGAAAGATCGACCTGCTGGGTAGTAGCCTTAGTCGCCTTGGTCTGCGGCTCCGTGGTCGTTGTTGCGGGAGTCTGTGGAGTCTGTGGATCTTGTGGTTTAGGATCCTGGGCTTTTAGTGCCCAAAATCCTCCGATTCCGAACAAAAAGCTTAGCATTATCAACACTAACATCTTCCTGACCATATTCTTTCCTCCCATGTTCGTTCGTGCGCACACCACCATCGGGCGGCATGCTCGCGACGCTGCTATTCGGGGGTTTTGACCACAACAAGGAGGGAACACTGAACTTGTACCACTCACAGAGCGAAATCACAACCTTAAGAGCGCGACCGCACAGTTCAATAGTGCTTTGTGTCTCGGTTTCTTTGTGGTAAACATCTTTTGCGAACAACCCAAACTAAGTACCGAGGAACCCAATGCGAACAGAAAAATCCATTCGACTTTTCTCTGCCTTCGTTTGCACTTTGCTGCTCACAATCCTAATCGCAGGCTGCCAGCCTGCAGGCAACGGTGGCGCAAACAGCGCCAGCGGAACGAAGCACAAGCTCGCTTTTGTCACCAACAACGCGTCGCCCTTCTGGGTGATCGCGCGCAAAGGAACTGAGAAGGCCGCCCAGGATATTCCGAACATTGAAGTCGAGTTCAGGATTCCATCTGACGGCACCGCCGCTGAACAACAACGAGTGGTTGACGATCTGCTCGCGAAGGGTGTCCACGGCATTGCTATCAGCCCCGTCGATCCTGCGAACCAGACGCCCATGCTCAATCGCGCCGCCGGGCAAACGTTGGTCGTGACGCAGGACAGCGACGCGCCAAACAGCAGTCGCGTTTGTTATATCGGCACTGACAACGTAGCCGCAGG
>DASUYO010000440.1:0-6530 GCA_036377375.1 Pyrinomonadaceae bacterium | reverse complement strand
CAAAGGCCTCTCATACGCCACACTCAAATTGCGTCCAAGTAGTTTCTGGCGCCTCTCCATCAATGTCTTAATCCGTGTATTCATCCGTGCAAATCCGTGGCAAAGTTTCTTCGATTGCCTTCTGACTGATCCCCAGATATTTATTGTCTGGTTGCTGCCGCAACTGATGAGCCGCCAAACAAACACTCATCGCCAATCGCAAGCGTACCAGCGGCCACAACGCTTCGCGCTCATATTCAAGCAATGCAAACTCGCTGGTGTAGCCGCTAACAATTTCAGCGGCCGTCTCAGCAGGATCAGCTTCACCGAGTATCGCGTACGCGATGGCAATCGCCAGATCACCGACAGTGTAGCTGTAGACCATGTCTCCGAAATCGATCAACCCGGAAACGCGATCGGCATCTACGAGCACGTTGTAATCATTGGGATCGCCGTGAATCACGCTTCGTCGCAGATCGCTACCCGGTTCGAACCGGCACTTCAAGACAAACTCTCGCAGATCATCATTTTTAATCAACCCCGCATATTCATTCACTACGCGATTGCCATTCGCCAAATCCCAATGAAAATCGCGATGCACGGCCGGATGATCGAAGTCCGCCAGTGCAGGAGCCAGTTGTCCGAGCTTGCGACCGAGATCGCGAAGCAAATCGGGCGTGTGAGGCTTAACCTCCGCCAGCGGCACACCCGGTAAATAAGTGACCAGACGCACATAATGACCTTCGAATTCGACGATCTCGCGCTCCGAAGTCGTACGCAGAAGTGACTGACAAAACGAGACACGCTGCGCCAGATGTTTTAGAACCGCATTCTGTGCTTCGAGAAACGCCAGCGACTCGCGCGCGTTTGCGATCTTCAGGACAAACTTGTCGCCTGAACGTGCTGTGATCAGGAAATTCTGATCGCGCTCGCTCGGCAACTGCTGCGCGCTTCCCTCGATTCCAAAAAATTCAAACGCAAGTTTATCCACAGATTACACAGATTAGAACAGATCGGTTAATCTGCGTAATCTGCGGATAAGGAGGCCTTCCAATCGTGCGCTCTACGTTGCTCTTACTCGCGTTCTTCACCATTGTTATTCCTGCGCAATCACAATCGACTGTTGATCCTGCGTTCTTCAACGGCCTGCACTATCGACTTCTCGGCCCGGCACGCGGCGGACGCGTGACAACTGTGACCGGAGTTCCTTCACAACCCAAAACTTTCTACATGGGCGTCGCCAGCGGCGGCCTCTTTCGCACGACGGACAGTGGCGCGACCTGGACGCCGCTCACCGATGGCAAAGTCCCACTCGGCTCAACTGGATCTGTAGCGGTCTCCGATTCCGATCCAAACATCATTTACCTCGGCACCGGATCAGATGGCGTGCGCAGTAACGTCTCGACTGGCCGCGGCGTGTACAAGTCAATTGATAGCGGAGAGACCTGGAAATTTCTTGGTCTATATAACGCCGGACAGATCGGCGCAGTCCGCATTCATCCAACTAATCCCAACATTGTTTGGGTCGCAGCAAACGGCGACGTCTTCAAACCAAACGAAGAGCGCGGCGTCTTCAAAACTACTGACGGTGGTCAGACGTGGCGCAAAGTGTTGTTTATCTCAGAGGCAGTTGGCGCGATGGATGTCGAGTTGCAACCCGGTAATCCCGATGTCGTTTACGCGTGGATGTCGCATCTCGAGCGCAAGCCGTGGACGATCATCAGCGGCTCTCGCGAAGGTGGTTTCTACAAGAGCACCGACGGCGGCGAACACTTTTCGAAGATCTCAAACGGTCTGCCCACGGAGTTGATCGGCAAAGCGAATCTGGGCGTGACCGCAGCAAATCCGAATCGAGTCTATGCGCTCATCGAAGCAAAACCTGGCGGCGGCTTCTATCGCTCTGAAGATGCTGGTCAAACATGGGCACTCATCAATTCGCAAAGCTCACTGATTCAACGTCCGTTTTACTACACAACGCTCGGCGCAGATCCGTCGAACGCCGATGTGGTCTACGCGGGCGCCGAAGGCTTCTTCAAATCCACTGACGGCGGCAAGACATTCACTCCATTTCGCACGCCGCACGGCGACAATCACGACATCTGGATCAACCCAAAAGACAGTCAGATCATGATCCAGTCAAACGACGGCGGCGCGAATATTTCAACTGATGGCGGGCGCACGTGGTCGTCGCAGATGAATCAGCCGACCGCGGAGATCTACGGCATCTGGACTGATAATCAGTTTCCTTACAAACTCTACGGCGCCCAGCAGGACAACACGACGCTGATCATCTCCAGTCAGGCTGAGCCGTTTTCCACTGCCGACTGGCGCACTGGTCCAGGTTGTGAAACTGGTCCAATCATGCCCCACCCGCTGAACCCCGACATCGTGTACGGGTCGTGCAAGGGACAGTATGGCGTGATGAATCTCAAGACGGGCCAGGAAAAGAACTACTGGATTGGCGCGCAGTCGTTGTATGGCAATCCCGCGAGCGATCTGATCTATCGTATGCAACGCGTGTCGCCGATGGCCACGTCGCCGCACGATCCGGAAGTGCTTTACTACGGGTCGCAGTACGTTCATCGCACGCGTGACAAAGGCGTGACGTGGGAAAAGATCTCGCCTGATCTCACCGCGCATCCGGAGTGTTGTCAGGGCGTAAGTGGTGAGCCAATCACTCGCGATGTCACTGGTGAAGAGTTTTACAGCACGTTGTATGCGATCACTGAGTCGCCGCTCGAGAAAGGCGTGATCTGGACCGGCGCAAATGACGGGCCTTTTTATGTCACACGCGATAACGGTAAGAATTGGAAGAATGTAACGCCGAAAGATCTGCCGAGCGGTGGGCGCGTGCAGTTTATCGAGGCATCACCACATCGCAAGGGCTCGGCTTATTATGCAGTCTATCGTTGGCTGCTCGGCGACTTCCAGCCTTACATCTATTTCACTAACGACTACGGCAGTACGTGGAAACGGCTGACTGACGGGAAGAATGGGATTCCTGCTGATTGGCCCACGCGTGTCGTTCGTGAAGATCCGGATCGTGAGGGATTGCTTTACACCGGAACTGAGTTTGGTATGTTCATATCGTTTGACAATGGCGCGCACTGGCAGTCGTTTCAATTGAACCTGCCGAACGTGCCTGTCAGTGACATTAAAGTTCATCAGAAAGATCTGGTTGTCTCGACGCAGGGACGCGCGATCTGGATTCTCGACAACGTCACCTCGCTACATCAGCTCTCGTCGCAGTTGAAACCTACAGACGTAACGCTGTTCAAGCCGCGCGACGGCTATCGAACGCGCGTGAGTCCGATAGTTCTTGGTCCAGTTATTGAATACTTTTTGCCGTCGGTGCCAACACACGCAGTCGTGATTGAGATTCTCGATGCGAAGGGAAATGTCGTTAACTCCTACAACAGCGAAACACCCGTGCTACGTCCCGGACGTGGTGCGGGCGGTGCTGAATCGCAAGCGGATCCGGATGCCGCGCCGGCGCGACGTTCCATCCCGCCGCCGCGAGTCACCAAGACCGCAGGCATCAATCGTTTCGCATGGGACGTGCGCAATCAGCAAGGCGTGACAGTTCCGCCGGGGCAATATCAAGTGCGATTAAAAACCGGCAACACAAACCTGATACAGCCGCTCAACGTGCTGATCGATCCGAGAGTCGCTGCGGACGGCATCACGCTTGCGGATTTGCAGGAACAGTTTGAACACAACATGCGTGTGCATGAGTTGGTGAGTAATGTGAATCAGCTCGTAACTCGAGTCAGGGAAGCACAGACCAAATCGCCTAACGACACGCGACTGATCGCACTTGCTGCAAAACTGCTGACTGAGCCCGTGCGCTATGGCAAACCCGGCCTCCAGGCCCACGTCAACTATCTGGCGAGCATGACGACCAACGTGGACCAGAAGATCGGCCGCGACGCGATCGAGCGATATCAGGTGCTGAAGAAGGAGTTTGACGCGATTCGCGTCGAAGTCGACCAGATTTTATCTACGGATGAACGCTTACAATAATTTTCCTAAAGCATAAGGCAGCATCTTGCGCCACCAGGGCCAATCGTGGTCCACGTCATGTCCCCAGAGATCGAGCGTGTGAGGAATGCCTTTGGCGGTGAGAATATCTGATAGCGCGCGGCTGCGTTCCGGCGCTTCATAGTTTCCCTGCCCCGACATGATCATGATCGAGTCCGCTTTGCGCAAAAGCGGAAGATAGAAATCGTCGTTGAGGTTGGAGAGGTAATCAACGGGGTTGTTGAAGTAGACGTTGTCGTCATAGTGACCTTTTAAGTAGGAACGCACGTCGTAACTGCCGCTCATCGCAATCACGCCACGAAAGAGATCGGGATGTTTGAAGTAAGCGTTCACTGAAAGAAACGCACCCAGGCTTGCGCCCGTGGTCAACGGGCGATTCTCGCCCTCGCCGCAATCCTTTCGAATCAACGGCAACACTTCATCGGTGATGTAGCGATCGTAGCGGGTGAGTAGCTCGGCCTTGAGATGCGGAGGCATCTGCTCGTTTAGAAGACTGTAACGATTGACACTGTTGATGGAATAAGCGCGCAGTTTGCCGGCCTCGATAAACGGCTTGATCGCATCGACGAGATAGAAGCGCTCGTACTCGAGATAATCGGCAGCCGCTGTGGGAAACATGAGCAGCGGTGGACCGTCGTGCCCGTAGGCGACGAGGGGCATTTCAGTGTGCAAATTTACACTAAACCAGGCAGTTGTGCGGCGTTCCATGGGAGACCTTTCTCAAGGGGTTCAGGGCTGGAGATATTGTCGCAGAACGTCGCGAATCGCAAGTTTGGCGGCCCCAGTCGTCAGTTTCAGGCGCGGTTGCTTTTCGCAAAAGTCATCTGCTATAAGAACTGCGCCACCAAATACTCCGCAGTAGCTCAATGGCAGAGCATTCGGCTGTTAACCGAAGGGTTGTAGGTTCGAGTCCTACCTGCGGAGCCAAAAAATCTAACAAAATCAAAGACAGAGGCCGCCGATGCTGGCGGCCTTAGTCGTTTGTGCCGTTTTTTGTGCCAAACGGTCTAATTGATCAGTTCTGCCGTTGCGGTTTGGGGCTTCATGAAGGACGGTTCGAGTGCTGCGGCTGCGACATTCAACGCTTGCCGTCGAATGTGACTGTAGGGTTTGAGCATCTGCGGCGCAACGTGTCCGACTTGGGCCATGATTGTGAGATCGGGCAAACCTTTCTCTGCCATCGTTGTGTACCGAGCATTTAAGTGATTGACTGGTGCTCCTTTTCAGAGTAGCGTCTGCGGCGAAAGCTTCGACGAGACTACCAAACTGGAGGAGGTGCAGCATGTTTCGAATATTGAACGGGTTAATGCTAGTGGCACTGAGCAGTATCACCATAACTGCGCAAACTTCTACGAAGCAATCGATCGAAGGTGCCTGGAAGGTGGCTGCGATCGTCGTCACGGGTACGAACGCCTCAACTGTGACAAACCCGCAGCCAGGACTGCTGATCTTTGCACGCAAACACTACAGCATGATGTGGATTCCAGGGGATCAACCCCGCAGTCTCTTCAAGGCGAGCCCTCCCACTAACGAGGAGAAGATCGCAGCATACGATTCTTTCATCGCCAATTCGGGAACCTACGAGTTGACAGGAGATACGTTGACGCTCCATCCGATGGTAGCGAGGTCTCCAAACTTTATGACGGGCGGCCAAACAGCGACATACACGGTACGGATTGAGGCCACAACGCTGTCGCTGACATCCAGCAACCCCGCGACGCCCAATGCCAACGCCGGAAACCCAGCGCCATCGGCACCGGCTGGACCAACGAACAGTACAACGTTGAAGCTTACTCGCGTGGAGTGATACAACGTTAAGGTGTTGTGGGCCGAAACTCTCACAGCAACAGGTCGAGTTCCCGGCATGGGGGTGTGACCGCAAAATCAGTGTGCCGAAAAGTGTGCCATCTGATAAAGTCACTGCACGGAATAACACCTGATGTTAAGACGTGCTATCGAAGGGCGAAAATGGACCACGCGAAAAGGCTAATAAAGATGCCCGAAAATTACCCGGTAGCAGTCAGAGTTACGTGGTAATAATGCGTGATTACTTCAGTTAACCGAAGGGTTGTAGGTTCGAGTCCTACCTGCGGAGCCAATTTTTAGGCTCTATCTCCGCTTTCCTTATCCGCTTTGACGGTCCGCATTCGATTCTATGAAACTTATCCTGACAGCCTTCTTTTTGCTGATATCGGTGACGGCCGTCGCGCAACAAAAAGATGAAAAGCCCACGTATGCGCCTCCCGGCAAATTGCTTGATGTGGGCGGCTTCCGCTTGCACCTCAACTGCACCGGCAAAAGTGGGCCGGCGGTCGTGCTCATCGCAGGCGCCGGTGATTTCTCGTTCGACTGGGGCTTAATACAACCGAACGTGTCTCGTTTTACGCGTGTGTGCAGCTATGACCGCGCCGGGTTCGCTTGGAGTGATCCGGGGCCGACGCCGCGCACCATGAGGCAAGAGGCTTCCGAACTCCACACACTGCTGCAAGCTGCTCGGATTAAAGCACCAT
>DASUYO010000439.1:0-10687 GCA_036377375.1 Pyrinomonadaceae bacterium | reverse complement strand
AGTGCGTCGCGCCCATCCATATTCGTGGTTACTGTCCTCACCCCAGCAACCACTTGAGACGGAGGATCCACCAACCGTCTCTCTTGCCCCGCAATATACACCGCAACGCCTGTGCCGTGCAAGTGCCTTTTTCTTGTTGAGTATCGAGTCGCTGGTTTGTTCGGAAAGACTCGTGTTGAGACTGGATCAGCGACCCTTCAAGACTCTGACAGAGATGCAAATCGTGTAGATTTTTCTCCGGGCCGCGTGTAGAAATTTCACGAGCGAGCGGCGCCCGCGCCGATTTCGCGTTCAATAGCTCCGGCGATTTTTGCCGCGTACTCCTCGATCTCTTGTTGGTTCTCACCCTCGATCATTACCCTGGCAAGGGGCTCCGTTCCGGAGTAGCGCAGGAGCAGCCGTCCCTTCTGCGAAAGCAGTTCCTCAACCTCCTCTACGGCCCGACGAACGGAGGTCATCTCCTCGAACGGAACTTTCTCACGGACACGGACATTCAGCAGAATCTGCGGATACTGCTTAAATCCGGCCGTGATTTCCGCAAGCGACCTGCGCGACTCCCTGAGCGCCCTGAGCAGGCATAGCGCCGTGATCATGCCGTCGCCTGCAAGGCTCAGATCCGGCAGGATAATATGGCCGGATTGCTCACCACCGAGACTAGCCCCGAGCCGCAAAAGCTCCTCGAGCACGTATTTGTCGCCGACCGCGGTACGCACGAGCCGAATTCCAGCAGAGCGCAACGCGATCTCGAGCCCGATGTTGCTCATGACGGTCGCAACTACGATGTTGTCTCGCAGTTGTCCATGCGACTGAAGATACTGGGCCAGCGCCCATAAAGTAGCGTCGCCATCGATGAAGTTTCCTTTACCGTCAATGAACAACGACCGGTCCGCATCTCCATCAAAAGCCACTCCCAGATCGGCATGCTCGCTGACTACTCGATCGCGCAGCGAATCGATATGAAGCGAGCCGCAATCGCGATTGATATTTCGTCCATCCGGAGAGGCATTTATCGCGATGACGTTCGCGCCGAGTCTTTCGAATACAACCGGAGCGAGCGCGCAGCTGGCGCCGTTCGCGCAATCGACGACCATCGTGAGGCCTTCAAGCACGAGGCCCTTTCCGATGTCGTCAGCGAGAAACGACAAGTATTCCTGCCGCAGTTTTTCTTCGAACTCCGGTAAAGGCGGTGTAGTTGTAGACGGTAATGAAGATGGGTATTCGGCGTGAGCGAAAATATCCGCTTCGATGAGACGCTCAACTGAGTCGTCCATCTTCTGCCCTGAAGGTGCGAAGATCTTGATTCCATTGTCCTGGTAGGGATTGTGCGATGCACTTATGACGACGCCGGCAGACGCCTGGAGCTTGCGAGTTAGAAACGCAACGCCAGGTGTCGTGATGACACCGGCTGACAGGCATTTGGCGCCGGCTCGATTCGCGCCGTGGATGAGGGCCTGCTCGATCGATTCGCCCGACTCGCGCGTGTCGCGGCCGATCACGATTTGAGGAGCTATGCTGTCTTTCGCGAGATGTGCCGCGAGTGAAAAACCGATTGCGCTAACCGTCGGCGTGTCGAGTGGAAACTGTCCAGCTTCACCTCGAATTCCGTCAGTACCAAAAAGAGCCTTCATTTTATAGCTACAAACTTCGAAGCCTGAACAGATTTCAGAATTACCTTTCCTTTTAACACATCCGGCAACTCCAATCGGGGTTTAAGATCCGACCCGTCCAAAACGATCTTGATTTCTTCAGGCTTTAACGAGTCGAGAAAACTCGCGATACCAAGCAAGGTAACTGACGTGGTCGCGGGCTGCACCTTTCCACCCTGCGCGTTACTGACTGGCACTCCGGAAAACGTCTTCTCGATGCGTCGTTCACCAATCTCAACCTCGACATTCACCATCGGATCCAGCAAATCGATTTTCGGATCAGGAACATCCAGAGCAACGTTCGAACCGGTGAAGGTTTCGTTGCGGCCGGTAACGTAAATACTTTCAGTCGGGATTTTCTGAAGTGTGTTTACACGACTCGCGGGACCACGCACGGTAACGCTGTTTTTATTTGGATTGAGAGCGTACACCTCGTATCCGTCTGCGGGTTTACCTTCGAGTTTTGGGTCAACTGAAACTTGTCGTTCGAGGATCTCTTCGAGACGAATCGGAATGGCGCTCGGCTGAAAGCCGTCGACTTTGATCCCCTGCGGCAAAGTGATCTGTGCTTTGTCGGCCAGTCGCAAAACTCTTTCGCCGGCGCGTTGATCGCTGATGTCAACAGTCGCAACCAAGTCGAGAGACGTGAGATCGTCGAGCTTGTTCCTGCTGCCGGTGAGCATGACGTCGACAGTGCGCGGCGGATCGTTGCTGATCTCAAGCGACTGAGGCCTGATGAAGTTGAGTTGGACGTTTACGTGCGCGGTCACGGGTTGATTTTGACCCGTCACCAGCAACCAGAGCACGATCGCGATGGCCAACGAGAGAAGCTTCAGACTCCAGTCTTCGACGAAGATCCGGCGCAACAGTTTCTCCGCGCGGCTGGTTGCCGGCCGCGCATCGAGTGTTGTTGTGACTTCGTCTTCGTCCTGGAAGGGCATATGGTTAACACATTTCTTGAGCCGCAGATTTTCGCAGATAAACGCAGATCAGAATCTGCGTTCATCTGCGAAAATCTGCGGCAAAAAGATCAAATTGAGGCGGGCTCTTCGGCCTCGCTCTCAGATTCCGAATGCTTCTGCTCCTTTTCTTTTTTCGGTCCTGCTTGCAGCGCATCGAGGATCGCTTCGCGCAGCCTCGTGGCATCAAGCCCGCGCCGGATCTCACCGCGCTGCACGAACGAGATCAAACCAGTTTCTTCCGACACAACAACCGCCACCGCGTCCGTATCTTCCGTTACGCCAATCGCGGCGCGGTGGCGGGTTCCGAGATCTCTCGAGAGTCGTGGATTCAACGTCAACGGCAAAAAACAGGAAGCCGCCGCGATACGATGCCGTCGCACAACAACTGCGCCATCATGGAGCGGGCTCGCCGTGTTGAAAATACTCACCAACAGGTCATAGCTAAGCTCAGCGTCGAGTTGAACGCCGCCATCTGTGACGTTTTTCAATCCGACATTGCGTTCGATGACGATCAGCGCGCCAGTCTTCGTCGATGCAAGCGTTGTCGCGGCGAGAATGACTTCATCGTAAATTCCTTCGCCAAACTGTCCTACATGCCTTGAAAAAGGCATACGAAACCGATTTCCAAAAGTAATTAAAGCCTGGCGAATTTCAGATTGGAACAGAACGATGATGGCGATACCGATGTACAGCAGTCCGTTGCTGAGAACGAACTCAAGCGTTGAGAGATCTTGTTTGACGGAAAGCCAGTAAAGGAAAACCAGGAAGCCAATTCCGGCGGCCATTGGAGCGGCGCGGGTGCCCCGCAGGAGTTTCAAAACTGCATACACAAGCAAAAAGACGAAGACGATGTCCGCGACGTTGCGCGGCTCGATCATTCGTCTTAAGTACTCGGTGTATGGCAGTAGCAGTAACATCTCAATTCGATTTTCTGGTCAGTGTTCATCCGTGAAAGTCCGTAGCTAAAACGTCACCCGATGTGTTCGGCCACCGCTTGATGCTCGTCTACGTGTTCAGGCCGCGCTACTTCGAGAAAGATCATCTCGACTTTTGGCTCAGCGCGTTTGATTCGCCCCTCGATCTCTTCTATCGATTTTACGATATCACCGGTCACAAGATCCGCTCGCAACTTCACATGAGCGTTAATCAAAATCTGTTTTGGCGCCAGGTGCATCGTCAAGAGCTCAACAACGTATTCAACGTTTGGATGACTCTCGATTGCCTGCTTGATCGCCGCCAGCACTTTCGGATTAGCTGCTTCACCGAGCAGCAGTCCGCGCGATGAACGCGCGAGCACGAAAGCAACGATTCCGAGCACGACGCCGATGAGTATAGATGCCACACCGTCCCAATATGCCCCAGCGGCGCCGCCGACCTGATAGTCGGTCAGCACAAGTCCAGTAGCAGCGATCACGATTCCTATCAGCGCGGCTGAGTCTTCAAAGAGCACTGTCTTAGCCGTCGGATCCTTCGACTCGCGCAGATAGCCAGCAAAACTCAGTCCTTCGTGATGCGCCTCTTTAACTTCCTGGTAAAGCGCCAGTGCAATCGATCCACTCTCCAATGCAAAGGAGATGGCGAGCACTGCGTACGCCCAACTCAGGTTTATTGGTGGATGCGGATGCGCGAGTTTTTCGATGCCCTCGTAGATCGCATAAGTCGCACCAACACCGAAAATGAAAATAGCAGCTATGAAAGACCAGAAAAAACGTTCCTTTCCGTAACCGAAAGGATGTTTGTCGGAGGCTGGTCGTTTGTAAAACCGCAAACCCAGCAATAGAAAGATCTGGTTTGTCGTATCCGCGACGGAGTGGAGCGCCTCAGCCATCATGCCGGAGGAGCCAGTGATAACGGCAGCCGCCAGCTTCAGGATTGCGATCAATGCGTTGGCAAAGAGCGCGCCGAGTACGGCCAGCATACGACGAGTCCTTCAGTTTTTAGGAGTTTACCAGTCACAGATTACACAGATTACACGGATTCTGTAAAACAATCTGTGGAATCTGTGGAGGGTTTAGCGAGAGGCTCTCGAGCGCTTGGTGCGTTTGAACTTGCCGGTTTGCAGAAATCCGACCAATTCGCCGGTCTTTCCCACCACGGCGACGGAGCCGATACCATTTCGTTTCATCAGCTCCTGCGCGTAAGCGAGAGTTGCGTTTGGTTCGACAAAGAACCGCGGCGCGATAGGTCGCATAACGTCGCGAGCACGTGTGAGATGCCAGCGCTCGCGCGGCAGAGTCTTCAAATCTTCCAGCGATAACATTCCGTGCAGGCGCTGGTTTTGAGCGACAGGAAAAGCGACTTGCCTGTGTATCGGCAGGATGGAGTCGATCAAATTACTGATAAGCAAGTCAGGCTCGATCGAGAAAGGCGCCGACATCGCTTCGCTGACGATATTTCGGATTCGTCTGCGAACGTGCTTCACGACGCTGTATGCTGCGTCGAAAAGAAATATACCCACCAGCACGGACCAAAAACCCATGAAGTAAGATCGGAAATTCGGCGCGATGGCCATGTAGACGCCGAAGATGATGAGAATGGCGGCGATCAACATGCCGCAGATTCCTGCCAGGCGCGTCGCTTCTTTGATGTCCGCGGTGCGGCGCCAAAGGATCGCGCGCAACACGCGGCCACCGTCCAGTGGATATCCGGGAAAGAGATTGAAGATTGCGAGCAACAGATTGCCTGCGCAAAGCAGCAGCAGCACTCCGCCCGCAGTCGGGTAGCCGGCCATCATCGCGGGCAGCATCAACATAAAACTGACCGCTCCAAAGAGAAAACTCGCTGCCGGGCCGGCAACAGCAATTCGAAACTCAGCGCGCGGGCTGTCAGGTTCGTTACGAAGCCGGGCCAGTCCACCGAATGGATGCAGCACGATCTCTTCGATTTCGATTCCTTCCGCCCGACCCATCAGCGCGTGTGAAAGTTCGTGGCCCAGAACGGAAAGAAACAATCCGATTGTTGTAACTACGGCAAGGACCCAGGCTTTCGGGACGCTCACAGGCAGCAGTTGGACCTGGCCAACCCACATACCGCCGCGGCTTAAGTTCATCGCGATCAGCCAAACGCTCAGCAGAAAAACTACAAACCAGCGGTAATCAAACCGTACTGGTATTCCAAATATCCGCGCGACTGTGATCTGCCGCTTGTAAAAATCAATAACGTTCATCAGGTCTCGAAAGCGGTCGCTTCGGTATCAATCAGCGGATGCGGCTCAGTGCGCGCAACGCGGCGGAGCAACAACGGTTCTTCATATAACTGCGACAGGCCACGCACGATCGCAAAGCGCGGATCATTCGCGACAGTCACGTCCAATCCGAGCTCCTTTTGCAGGTAACTAGGCATGCCTTCGAGCGCGGCGCCGCCGCCAGTCAATATCAATCCGCGCTCGAAAATGTCCCCCGCAACCTCGGGCGACAGATCCCCAAGCAACGAGCGCACCTCATCTGCAATACGACGAACTACCGGCAACGTGATCGTGTAGACTTCGCCGGCCGAGATTTCGACGGCGCCGGGGCTGCCAGTCTGCACATCACGCCCGCGCACGTTGATCTTCTTGTCCGGCTCGCGAGGCTCGATTGCCGAGCTGAGCTCGAGTTTCAATCGTTCGGCGGTCTGCACGCCGATGGTTAGCCCGCGGTGGCGACGCAAGCGATCCATGATTGCAACGTCGATATCGGAGCTGCCGATTCTTTCCGCGCGCGAAGCGATGATGGATCCGCTGATGATTGCGGCAACGTTCGTCGTACCTCCGCCGATGTCGACCACCGCAGCCGCGTGTTCATCGTTGACCGGAACTCCCGCGCCGATTGCAGCAGCTTGGCCTTCTTCGATCATGTAGACGCGGTTGATGCGTGCTTCTTCCGCAGCACTGAGCAATGCACGCTGTTCTACCTGCGTCACTTCAGATAGCACGCTCATGATCGCGCGACGGCTGAAGTGAGAAAAACCACTGCGCGCTTCCTTCACGAAATGGTCCAGCATCGTGCGCGTTCGTTCGAAATCAGCGACGACACCATCAACCAATGGAGCAATCACCGTGACATCGCGCGCCTCGCGTCCCTGCATCTTGTGAGCTTCGTTGCCGACAGCGATCACCTCACCGGTGATCTTGTTAACGGCAACGACCGAAGGCTCATCGACGACAATGCCACGGCCGCGCACGGCAATGATCGTGCTGGCGGAGCCCATGTCGATCGCCATCGAATCGGAAACGAGGTTCTTGAGGGCGTTGAGGCCGAGGAGGGTTTTGGTTTTCCCGATGAACGACATAAGAATAGGATTTTAAGCCGCAGATTTTTGCAGATGAACGCAATCTAATCTGCGTTCATCTGCGAAAATCTGCGGCTAAACTAAAACGATCCGCTCGCCCGCTGCCAATCAACTTCCCAAAGATTGACAGGCTGCTGACGGTTCTTAACCATGATCGGCTCGCGCGGCTTCAACTTGTAGCGACTGTGCGCTGCCTTCGCCGTCGCATCGCTAATCAAAATCTCTCCGCCACGAGCATTAGACTCCAAACGCGAGGATGTGTTCACAGTATCTCCGATGGCGGTGTATTCCGAGCGACGATCCGAGCCGATGTAACCGACAACCACTTCGCCAGTGTGAAGCCCCATCCCGACGCCAATCTCCTGAAACCCTTCATCGTGCAGCTCGCGATTGATTCCCAGCAGGCGTCGCTGCATGGCGACCGCGGCGTTCAGCGCATTTGATGCATCGTCAGGCGTGGCGGTAGGCGCACCGAACAAAGCCATCAAACCGTCGCCGAGATATTTATCAAGCGTTCCGCCGTGCGCGAAGATTATCTCGGTCATCGCTGAAAAATAACGGTTCAGCAGATTCACGATCTTTTCCGGCGGCGCATGTTCTGAGATGCGCGTGAAACCGCGAATGTCAGCGAACAAAATGGTGATCACCTGGCTGACGCCGCCCAGCTTGAAAGAGTCGGGATTCTCGAGCATCTGCTTCACGACGTACTCGGGTAAAAACCGGCTGTAGTTCGCGCGGGCCACTTCCTCGCGGGCGAGCCGTTCGTGAGCACGCGCGTTTTCAACTGCAATCGCAGTCTGCGCAGCCACTGCACTGATCAGCTCCAGATCGTCCGGCTTGAATGCAGCGAAAGGATCGAGACGATCGGCATACAGCGCACCGTGAACTCGCGACTCTGCCACCAGCGGCGCACAAATCGTCGAGCGCACGCCCTGCGAAACGATCGAATCGACACCCGCAAACTGTTCGTCGGATGCGGCGTCCTGCGACAGCAGCGCCACACGATCTTTCATGACTTTGCGCGTGATCGTACGGCCGATCGAGAGCTTGCGCGCATGAGCTTCGAGCCTGTTATCTCGTGCGCGCATCGCGATGGGCGTCAGGTTCGCATCTTCACCGCCATTGTTCTCCGCGAGGAGGGCCACAACGCGATCGGCCGGAGTGGATCGAAAAATAATATCGGTCGCTTTTTCAAAGATGGCATTTAAATCAAAGACTGACCCCAGCGTCTTGCTCATTTCGTAAAGTGCGCTGAGGATGTTTGCTTTCCGTTGCAGTGTTTCCAGAACTTTGTCGCGCTGCGCTGAAGCCGGCACTTCCTCTTTGGAGCGAAGCACTGTCGACATCACGTCGTTTGCCGAGATCAGCAACTGTGTGTGGCCCAGCGGCTTGTCGTCGTAACGAACGTCAGTAGTGCGTTCTTCCGCCGGTTGCTCGAAGCGCAAGGTGCTCGCACCGATAGTGATGCGATCGCCAGTCTTGAGCTGGTGCTCGAACTGAGGCTCACCGTTAATGAATACCTTGTTTGCACTCCGACGCAGTTGGCCGTTGATCATCGCACCATCGACGATCGTGAAGGTGCCGTTATCCGATTGATTGATATGGGCGTGATAACGAGAAGCACGAGGATCATCCAGCACCACCGTGTTGTCGGGGGCGCGACCGATCGTGCAAGCGACGTTTGGCAGGAAGCTAAACTGCCATTGACGGCCGCTTGCGTCGGTGATTTTCAGATGAGCCATGGCGGGCGATCCTAACAGTAGAATCTTGAAGCTGACAACAGCACGAACCTCTTAGCCTGTGAAGCAGGCGTAAGCATAAAGCCGGGGGCGTGAGCCCCAGGGTCGTATTGATAAATCCATTCAAGCCCGCAAAGCGGGCGACAGTGCTGCCGCCCGTTTCACGGGCTGCAAAACTTTTTGTTGTTTTGATCCTGGGGCTTACGCCCCAGGCTTTATGCTTACGCCTGCTGCGCAGGCTAAGTAGAACTTGACTTGCAACTAAAGGGCGCTATCATGCGCGCGCGCACCTCAGCACACACCTGAAGGAGTAAACCGACATGAGTTTCTCCGTTCGTTGTCTACCAGCGGTCCTGCTTCTTCTTTTGAGCCTTCCGGCGTCGCTGTCTGCCCAGTCCACTACTAAACAAACCAGCAAAGCTCCACGAGGCTCAATCTCCGGACGCGTGACTATCAAAGAGAAGCCCGCCGCGGGAGTGGTTGTGGTACTGCGAAAGAGCGACATGGCAATGCCATTTGAGCCGTATCAAAGGGCTACTACCGATCAGGACGGCGCCTACCGCATCACGAACGTCGCACCCGGAAATTATGAGGTCTCGCCCGCAGCGCCTGCGTTTGTAGTGGCTGACACGAAGGAGACGAGAGGCAAAACTGTGCTGGTTGGTGAAGATGAAAACGTCGAATCAATCAACTTCGCTTTGGTACGCGGCGGCGTTATCACAGGCCGCATTGCCGACGCGGAGGGGCGTCCCGTAATTCAGCAGCAAGTCACTATTTATCGCGCAGAGGCTTTCGATCAACAGACACAGCCGCGCCCAGCGTTTCCAACCAACACTGTTCCAACCGACGACCGTGGAATCTATCGTGTGTACGGACTGAGTCCTGGACGTTACAAAGTCGCGGCTGGAAAAGCTGAGGACGGCTTCAGCGGTGTGTACGGTTCGAACCGCGCGACTTACAAGCAGGTTTTTCATCCTGACGTAACGGACCAGTCCAAAGCGACTGTGATCGAAGTGAGTGAAGGAAGCGAAGCGCAGAATATCGATATCACTCTTGGTCGTGCGCTTCAGACTTTCAGTGCCAGTGGTCGTGCCATCGATGCGGAAAAAGGATCGCCTGTTCCGAACCTGCGGTTTGCACTTCAACGCAGTCTGGGGCAAAGGACTGAGTTCGTGAACACGATCACGACATCGAATAATCAAGGCGACTTTGTCTTCGAAGGACTGACTCCCGGCAAGTATGGCTTCTACCTGTTACCCACCCAAGGCAACGGAATGCGTGCGGAAGCGCTGAGCTTTGATGTCATCGATCAGGATGTTAGCGGACTGACTGTCAGGCTCGTGAAGGGAGCGAGCGTGAGCGGCGTTGTCATACTCGAGACTGAAGACAAAACAGTACTTCAGATGCTTCCGCAACTACAGTTGCGTGCATTCGTAATGGTTCCGTCGGGAGGCGCTGGGTTTGGTTCGTCAAACTCTTCACCGATCGCGCCTGATGGAAGTTTTAATTTAACGGCGCTGCCGGGCGGTACAGTCAATTTCAACCTCGGTCTGGCGTCAGGCGGGCCGTTTCCACCGAAAGGACTCACTATCTCGCGTGTGGAGCGTGATGGAGTATCGTCGTCGCGTCTTGAGATTAGAGACGGCGAGCAGGTGACGGGCGTTCGCGTGATCGTCTCTTACGGAACCGCAACTCTGCGTGGCGTTGTTAAAGCCGAGAACGGCACGCTACCCGAAGGAGCACGGTTTTTCGTTCGGCTTAATAAAGCGGGTGAGAGCGGAATGCCGAACCCAATGGCGATGCGGCCGCCACAGGTCGACGCGCGCGGGCGCTTCTTAATAGAAGGTATACCGGCGGGTACATACGAGCTCACTGCCAACTTAATGATCACGACTCCGACGCCTGCGCCGTTCGCTCGCCCGGCGAAGAAGGAGGTTACGGTGCAGGACGGCGTGACGACAGACGTAACGATCACTATCGATTTGAGTACACCTCCGAAACCTTAAGCATGTCGATGTACAACTGTAGGGGCGGCCCTCCGTGGCCGCCCGTGATGGGGAAAATGCTTGTT
>DASUYO010000438.1:0-20111 GCA_036377375.1 Pyrinomonadaceae bacterium | reverse complement strand
GAATCCAAGTTGTCGCTGGCTCCAGTAGCGCTGTAGGACCACCGACTTCTGTTTGCCGCTGCGAGTGGTCCATCCAACCTTCACGCTCGTGCCTGCGGGACCTTCGAAGAGTGATCCGATAAATCGAAAACGAATGGTGCCATCCTCCGCCAAACCCGCATTCTTCATTCGTTGCGCGACAAACTCCGCGACCGGAACATCATCGACACTGACGATTACGTCTCCTGGTCGGATGTCCGTTCGAGAAGCTGCTGAGCCAGGTTCGATCTGAATGACTGTCGGCGCGCCCTCAATCTCACGAACGGTCAGTCCCACTGTTACGAATCGCGGGCTCCACCAGTCAAATTTTTCATCAGGCGAATAAACTCTCGTGTGCGCGTCTCGCAGTGACGCAATCATCTGTCGCAGGACATCGTAAAACTCCTGCGTGTTGCCGGCGCGCGCTGCTGCCGCTCGAAACGTCACGCGTTTCGCTTGCCAGTCGATGCCGTGAAACGTCGGATCGTAGTAACGCTCCTGAATCGTCTCCCACGCGTCGTCAAAAACCGCGAGACGACCTTCAACTGTTGCAGTGGAAATAAGCGATGAGTCGTCGTGAGCTACTCGCGCAACGGGCGCCGCTGCGAGCTGAAAAAAAAGGAGAACGATTGTGAGAACTGCAAACGAGGGATTACGTTTTCTTCCCATCTTTACCTCGGTGGTTTGCGAAAGTTATAGCGCAGCAGTACGCGCATTGCTACCGCTGTTCCGTTCTTCATGGCCGGGAAGAAGTGCAGTTGTCGAACAGTCGCCACGGTTGATTCATCGAGCCCGAATCCGGCCCAGCGAATTACTCGTATCTCACCAACCTCGCCGTCAGCTCTAACGTCAACAGCGACGTCGACGGTAGCTTCAGCGTCGGCGCGCGCCGCAGTCTGTGGATACTCGGGTCGTAGTCGTCGATACGGCCGTGGCAAGCGAATTCCCTGGACTTCAGCAGCTTTTTCGTCGTCGGGTGCTTCCTCGATCAGTGCCTGGGGAGAAGTGATTAAAACGGTTCGCTCAATCCGTTCGTCTTCGTGACTCTTCTTTATTACTCCGGTTAAGCGGCGAATAAAAGTATCGTCTGCGAGATACTGTGACAATTTCGATTCCGCTATGGTTGCCTCACCATTTTCGAAGCTGGGTCGCTCCCATAGAAGCAAACGGCCGCTGCGCGCGCTCACCAGAAAAATGGAGCAGTACGACTCAAAATAGATCGGTGTCTGAAACGACGAACGGCGCAACGTCTGAGCGTCACCAAGTATATAAAACTCTGTAGCCAATGCGGCGCCCAGATCACGCGCCTCGGCTACCGAAAGATTCAAAGAGCCTGAATACCCGATCCCCTTCGCAGCCGCACGACTCAGATCAGCATCGGCCACAAGCACCTGTCCGGTAGCGCGGAGCCGTGTACGAATCGTATCCGTTGATTGTTTCGCGATCGAGGACGCACCGAAGTCCAGGACGCTCACAAGCGCAGATTGATTTGTTTGAGCTCGTGAATCAGCCGCGAGCAACAGAAAAACGAGGAGGACGTAGAACAAACGGCCCATACTACATTTGTGCTTTTTGTGCTTCTTTGTGGCTACCGCGATGATAGAGCTCGTAGACTTCCGTCTTCACGTCTGCAGGAAAACACACACGGTGAAGCTCGTAAGCGTGCTGAAGTCCTCTGACCACATCGCTGACTTCGCTGATCTCTCGAATCTGCGGTGAGGCATAACCGCTCTCCACGTAGATGTGTGTTTTAGGTTCTGATTTTTCTGTTTCGTAATAACCGTAGTAAGGCACATCACTGGCTCGGTCTTCGATGAAGTAGTAATCAGGATCGAAACCGGCGCGCGCGACTGTTTGCCGCGCCGCGTGCAGAAAGTCGGCCTGCTGGTCGTCCGGCATGTCGAGATCGATTGCTTTGAACAAGCGGCGTGAAATAAATCGACGACTGAGATCGCTCAGAATTTCATCGCTCGAGTTTTGCCACTGCTTGACGTGAAAAGCAAAATCCGAATCGTCCACCTGCATGTGCTCGGTGATCGTCAGTGGCAAGCGTCGCAGTATCTTTTCGAAAGCAGTCCCTGCCACATACCAGATCTCTTTGCCTTGATCGAGTAGTTCCAATGCGCGACGAATAATCGAACGCAACACAGCTTCTGCCGATCGAAGCGTGCGGTGAAAGTAGACCTGTCGAAACATGTAGTAACGAGCTTGCAGATATTCTTCAACGGCATAGATGCCACGCGCCTGGACATAAATACGATCAGCAGCTTCGTCAATCGCAAGGGCGTTGATGATCCACTCCAGATCGTAGATGCCGTACTTCGCACCGGTCATGAGTGAATCGCGCAACAGGTAATCCATCCTATCAACGTCGAGCTGTGACGAAACGAGTTGGGCCAGTGCCGCTGGTTGAAATTTTCCCTCGATGATCGACGCAACCTTGTGAGGAAGATCAAGCGAGTGAGAACGCAGCAGCTCGCCGATTTCAGAATGCTCGTCGAGGATCACCTGCACGGTCCATCGTTCGTGATGAAACTTGAGTACCTTCTCCATCACGTGCGAGAAGGATCCATGGCCCACGTCGTGAAGCAGTGCGGCCGCGCGCGCAGCGATTCGATCGCCGGGATCGATTACATAAGTTTCACTCAAGCGATCGAGCACGCGTGTCATTAAATGAAATGCGCCGAGTGAGTGAGTAAAGCGAGAATGTTCGGCGCCCTGATATGTGTATAGCCCAAGGCCGAGCTGTTTGATGCGACGCAAGCGCTGAAACTCTGCCGCATCGATCAATCGCATCATCAGCTCGCCTTCATCGGAATCTGTTTGCAGACGAATGATGTTGTGAACTGGATCCCGATAGATGCGTTCAGCCATTGCGAGAATCTTAACAGAACTGAGCGCAATAGCGCCGGATCAAATGTCCCACTAGACGCGAATAATTGGCGATCAACACTGTGTTGATGGCCCCAGATCGGTCGCCTGTTCCCCGGTTGAGATTTCTGGATTTTCCCATTTTTTTGGATTTGAACGGGGAAACTGGTCTGACGGGGCTCCGCTCAACTCCACGAATCATTAGAGATTCGTCCAAGTTGGCAGGTGGGCATGCCATTTGCCAAAACCGCCGTACGAGGCCTCTTTTTAAGCCGCTCGTTTTGGAATTCTTTGGTGTTACCAAAAAGGGATATTCAACACAGGAGGGGGTAGCACCTTCAGTTAAGAAAGGAAAGCAGAAATGAAGAATGTCTTTAAGTTTTTGTTGGTGGTTTGTCTAGCGTTCGCTTCATCAGCGGTGTTAGCACAGACCACCCTCACTACCGGTTCGATTGCGGGCGACGTGGTCGATACCAATGGTGCAGTCGTACCCGGCGCAACCGTCAAACTTACCGGACCCCTGGGTGAACGTACGACCACCACAAACGACCAGGGACATTATGAATTTGCGAATCTCGTACCTGGTAACTACACAGTCCGGGTGGAGAAAGGAAATTTCAAGGCCGCAGAAGTAACGGAAGTAACGGTTCTGGTTAATAAGACCACCGCCGCCAATATTACTTTGCAGGCCGGCCAGATTTCCGAGGTCGTTACTGTTACAGGTGGCGGCAACGCAGTCGACCAAGCGACGACAGCTATCAGCTCAAACCTGAACGATCAGCTGTTCACTAACATCCCCGTTCAACGCGCCGTTTCGGGATTGTTCTATCTGGCGCCGGGAGCAACAGATGGTCTCGGTGGAGGCAGAGACAACCCGTCGATTTCAGGCGGATCGGCGCTTGATAACTTGTATGTCGCAGATGGCGTGAATATTACTGATTCAGCCTTCGGCGGCATTGGAACTTTCTCACGCTCGTACGGTGCTCTCGGCACTGGTATCAACACATCGTTCGTGAAAGAAGTTCAGGTCAAGACCGCCGGTTTTGAACCGCAATACGGTCAATCGCAGGGCGGCATTGTGAACATCGTTACGCAATCAGGTGGTAACGAGTATCACGGTGCTATCTATGGTTTTGCGAGTCCGAAGTCTTTCGAAGCAACCAGGAAGCAAGCCGACGATTTTCCGCGTCGTAATCCTGGTGGCAAAATCCTGCATCAGGAAGGATATGACGTAGGTGTCGACGTCAGCGGTTATGTGCCTGGCGCGCGCAACAATCTGTTCTTCTTCGGATCCTTCAACCCCTCAGTGAGACGAGACATCGCTCGTGGTGCAGAAGCAAACACGTTGAATCCAGTCGACTCCGGATTGAGAAAAATCCGTGGTCCTGAATTCGCTCTTCGCACGCGGACGTACAACTACGCGGCAAAGGGAGAGTGGTTGATCAACCCGAATCACCAGGTGACGTTCTCGATCTTTGGTGATCCTTCGAAGACGAACAAGTCTTCGTTCAGGGGTTTGGTCATCGACAACACCACTGCTGATAGCGTTCTCGACTACGGAACCCGTAACATCGCGCTGAGATACAACGGCACGTGGTCGCCCACTTTGACATTTAATGCATCGCTGGGTCTCGGCCGGACGCGCTTCGATGAAAGCGGGTTTGACAATTTCAACCAGATCACAGACCGGCGTGGTTCCGATCAGGCTAATATTCTGAAGGCTACCGGACACAATCCGGCAAGAGGAAACTTCAATGCAATCGGCTTAGGTTTCTTTGAGCCTACAACCAGCAGGACCCGACGTGCTGATTTCAACCTGTCGAAGATCCACGATATGTGGGGCCAGCACACGCTCGGAATCGGCTATACATTCCAGCGTGGTCTCTACGACGGGACACGTGACCGCAGCGGTCCGAAATGGACCATTCCGACTCTTGGGCAAAACGGCATTGCCCAAGGCCAGGAAGCAAACATTCAATTCCGCTTACGTTATCGGGCAAGCGATGCCAGCGGTTTGCTGCCGCTGTTCCCAGTAGCACTGGACAATGGCACCACCGCTTTACTTCCAGTGCGACTCCAGGTGATTAGAGCGGAATTTGGCGATCCAAGTTTCGAGACCTTCTCGAACTATCATGCCGGATACGTTATGGACACCTGGCGTTTCAACAAGTACATCACTGGTCTCTTCGGTCTCCGATGGGAGCAGGAGAAGCTAACTGGAAGTCCAGGACCGAGCGGAGCCCGTGTGCACTACTCGTTGACCGATAACTGGGCTCCCCGCCTTGGCGTCACAGTCGATCCACTAGGTCGTGGAAAGACGAAGGCCTTCTATAACTACGGACGGTTCTTCGAATACCTGCCGCTGGATTTGGCTGAACGCTCACTCTCGTCTGAGAAAGACTGGACGGGAAGTTTGTTTGTTCCTGAATTCACGACCAACGGATCCGGGCAGCGGATTGCGGTGATCAACCAGTTCGGTACGGTCAATCCGATCGTTGATGCTGCACATCAGTTGGGTGGAACCGCGACGGTCTCGGCTCAGGATCCCGAAAACGCATTCTCAGCGGGAACCAAGCTTGGATTCACAGATGAACATACATTCGGTTTTGAGCAGCAGTTGCCGCATAACTTCACGTTCTCGGCACGCTATATCGATCGCCGCTCGAAACGGATTATTGAAGATGCAGCCGTGTTGTCGCCTGAAGCTGCACTGTCTGGCGATTGGCCGAATTTCGACACCTTCTTGATTAACCAGGTGTACTCAATCGTCAACATCAGCAGCCAACTGGATGCTTTCACGAATCTTCAACCGTTCATCTTCAACCCGACGTTCAACGCTGACGACCTGATCACGAACACTCCTGCGGGATGTGCTGCGACGTTGTTCGACGGAATTCGTCAACCCAATTACTTCTTCCTGAATGGCGCGCAGTCAGTCTGCTTTGCTCAGACTGGTATTGATCCTGAAACAGGAAACACGCTCGTCAGTCCGGATGGGAAGCCAGACGGGTTCCCGGATGCCGTTCGCAAGTACAGAGCACTCGAGATCGAGCTTAATCGCCGCTTCTCGAATGGCTGGCAGGGCTTCTTCAACTGGCGCATAGCCAAGTTGGAAGGCAACTTCGAGGGACACCTGCGTAACGACAATGGCCAAACCGATCCCGGTATCAGCTCATTGTTTGACTTCACGCAAGGCGACCTCAACCTGCTGGGCGATCAGTTTGCTATTGGACCACTCAATAGCGATCGCCGGCACATCATTAACGTGTATGGCAGCTATGCGTTTGACAAAGCTCGTGGCTGGCACACACTTAATGGACTCAACGTCGGTGTCAACATGCGCTTCGAGACCGGCCTTCCGATCAACAAACTCGACCCGCATCCGGTCTACCTGAATACGGGCGAGATTCCACTCGGAGGTCGTGGAAGCCAGGGTCGTACGCCGAATTACACACGCTTTGACGTCCACACGGATTATTCGTGGGGCATCACTGAGAAAACCAAACTGAAGTTCACGGCAGATTTCTTCAATATCTTCAACAGCCAGAGAGTGTGGCGCGTTGACGAGAACAATGCTCTCGACTTTGTGAACGGAGTAAATCCGCCGAATCCGGACTTCCTCAAGCCGCGCGCGGTGATTGGAACCACAGCCAGTGGATACCACACCCCATTCAACTTGAGGCTCGGTGTTAGATTCGAATTCTAATTTAGATTCGGTAACGAATCTGTGCAGGGAGGAGACGCCGAGTCTCCTCCCTATTCTTTTTCCAATGGGTCAGGTAAAATTACGGTTCCTTACTAATTGACCCCTAATTTCCGTCAATAACGGGAGTACTAAGATGTTTCGACCAGTGCTCTATTCCGCCATATTAGCGATCGTGATTTGTACTGCGAGTGTTGTCGTATACGGCCAAGTTACGCGTCCTCCTTCTATTGTGCACGTGCACGGTCAGATTCGCTATGCACAAGGTGGCCGTCCGGCCGAATTTATCCTGGTGCGGTTGGAAAGTTTTAGAGGAGGTTTAATTGCCGAAACTACCACCGATCGCAATGGTCGATTCACATTTAACGGTATAGCAGCTGAGCTTTATATTGTGTCCGTTAGAGTTTCGGGTTTTAACGAGATATCGCAGCAAGTTGACCTTCGCACTCAAGTCAGTGATTACGTTCAACTGCAACTGGTCGCAGAAGTCAGAAACGTTCCCGTTGAGCGGGCCGCGAAACGCGCAGCCATAGTCGATGCGAACGTACCGCAAGCCGCACGCTCGGAGTTTGAGAAAGGGCGTCATGATGTCTTGCAGGGAAACAATCTGGACAAGGGTATTGTTCACCTGGAAAACGCGGTCCGCCTGTATCCGCAATACCTGGAAGCACTGTTGCTGCTTGGCACTGCATACATGGACAAGCACGATTGGCCGAAGGCTGAGGCTGTGTTGCAGCAGGTACTCGCACGAGATGCTAAAACAACCAGCGCCTACTTCGCTCTCGGGGAATTGTATTTACGACAGAAAAAGTATCGCGAGGCCGAGGCAAACATGGTTTCAGGGATTCGTCTCGAACCTAAATCGGTGCGGGGCCATTTCCTGCTCGGGCGCCTGTACTATGAGCTCGGAGATCTCCCGAAGGCAGGACCACAGGTTGGAACGGCGTTGCAACTGGATCCGAAGTTCGCTAGTGGGCATCTGCTGGCTGCGAATATTCTGTTGCGCGCCCGCCAAACTGAAAATGCGTTGGTTGAGTTTGAAGAGTACTTACGATTGGAACCGAAAGGCGAATTTGCAGAACAGGCGAAACAGACTGTCGCCAGGCTCAAACATCAGTCCCCGTGAGTTTTCAGGTCCGAATGGAAGTTTCATAATCCCCCGTTAATAATTTAAGTCTTGAAGGAGAATTACAATGCAGGCTCGACTATTGCCCGTTGCTTTAATTTCGTCACTGCTGTTGTGTGGCGCGATTGTGTCGGCACGCGGTCAAGATCCCACATTCAGAGACAGAACCTTAGCATCTGCTCAGATAAGCGGTCAGGTGCGTTTCGCTGATACTAAACAACCCGCTTACAACGTGCTCGTAAGCTGCGAGGCCGATATTGGTGGTTTAGTAGGGCAAGTCCTGACTGATAGAAATGGAAAATTCAGCTTCACTAATCTTGCGCTTGCCCAATATCACGTTACGGTGCGAGTGCCCGGTTATATCGAAGAACGGCAGGCGGTCGAGGTCATGACTACATCGAGCGCTTATGTGCAGTTTCAATTGCAACCCGATAAGTCAGCGCCTGCTGCTGCGGCAGCAAATCCGAATGCTGCGGTCGTGGATGCGAACGTCCCGGCTAATGCGAGGCAGGAATTCGATGCCGCTTCAAAAGCGTTGGCGAACGGGAAGAAAGAGGGAATCGAAGAAGCAGTTCGCCACCTCGAAAAAGCTTTGACCATATACCCGCGTTTCTCTCAAGCGTCCTTGATGTTGGGCACCGCCTATATGGATCTTGGAGAGCGGGATAAAGCGGAACGCTACCTCAAGCAGACCTTGGAGATTAATCCGCAGGCGGCCAACGCGTTGTTTGCGCTCGGTGAGCTGTATCGCGAACAGAAGCAGCTGGACCAGGCAGAAAAGACTTTAGTTCAAGGACTCACTATCGAGCCACGTTCCTACCAGGGACATCTCAATCTGGCTCGCGTCTATTGGGACACTGCTGCGCAAATCAAAGATGACGCACAAGCCCGGCCGAGTCTCGAAAAAGCCTATGAAGAAGTGAAGAAGTCACTCGAGCTGAAAGCCGATTTTGCGCCCGCACACGTGGTCAAAGGTAATCTGCTACTGCGGGTGCGTCGTGTTGAAGACGCTCAACATGAGTTTGAAGAGTATTTGAGACTGGATCCCAAGGGACCGTTCGCAGAGCAGGCCCGAACAACTGTGGAGAAAATTAAGAAGGCTTTGGCGAGTCAGCCGCCCGCGAAACCTTAAAAGCACATCTTCAACTTGGCACCAACTGTAGGGGCGGCCCTCCCGTGGCCGCCCGTCTCGTCGAAAATGCACGTTCCAACGACGGGCGACCACGGAGGGCCGCCCCTACAATTGTAAGTTTGCTGGTTCAGGATCTAAAGTGTCAGAGGGTGAGTGAGGCTATTCTCGTTTCAACTCGAGCAGGTGCCCGAGTTTCTCTTTCTTGGTCCGCAAATAACCTGCGGCGTCCTCTGATGAGTCGACCTCGATCGAAACTCGCTCGACGATCTTTAATCCAGCCTCTTCCAAGGCTCGGAGCTTCAGTGGGTTATTTGAAATCACCTTAACGCGACAGAGGCCGAGATCAAAGAGAATCTCTGCGCACTGGCGGTAGTCTCGTAGATCGACAGCAAGACCCAGCCTCTCATTTGCCTCGACAGTATCGGCGCCCTGGTCCTGAAGAGCATAAGCGCGGATCTTGTTCACGATGCCGATGCCGCGACCTTCCTGCTGCTGGTAAACAATTGCGCCACGCCCTTCCTGCTGGATCATTTGCATGGTCTGGTGAAGCTGGCGCCCGCAGTCACATTTGGTCGAGCCAAAAACGTCACCGGTCAGGCATTGCGAATGGATGCGAACCAGCGTCGGTACATCGCGGCTCATTTCGCCTTTAAAAAGGGCGACAAACTCTTCCTGGGTTGAGAGGGAGCGATAGGCCGCAATCTGGAAATCGCCCCACTCAGTCGGCAAATTTGCAATTGCGACTCGCTCAACGGTTGCCGTTTCAACTGATTCGCAGCACGTTCCCACGGCCGATTCTTGCGATGAGTGTACTTCCATTGACAGATACCTTGCGAAATTTAGATTGGTAATTATAGAAGGGGCACAAGCCGCAGGTCAAAATAGGACGTATGATCCTATTGGACCTCTTCGTCTTATTGAAGACTTTCTGAAACGCGCCGCCGGCTGGCGCGTGTAAATCTCCGGCGTTTGCGATTGTTTCCTAAGGCCGTGTATGCTTCTTGCAGTTTTGGCCTGCCGGCGGGCTCGCGACGAGGATTTTCTTCCAGTGAATAACAGTCTTAACCTGGCCTCAAAACCGTTTAGTAACCGACTCCTTCCGTGGGCGCTCACGGTGGTCATCCTCTTTGTCTCTCTTACAGGACTCATCATCGTGGTGCAGCTAACCACCACCGCAAACAGAGAAGCCGCTGCCGCCCAGGCCGAAATCAACCAACTAAAACAACGTGAACACGCCCTGCTGGAATCCGCCAAGCTGGTACAACAATCCTACACTGCCGATCAGCAACATGCACTACCGGCCGCACACGAACTGGTCGATCGGAAAGCCTTTTCATGGTCGCGATTGCTCTCCGACCTCGAGTCGTCGCTGCCTCCAAACGTCAAAGTTTCGCGAATCGCGGTGCGGGATGTAAGCAGACAGGCGAATCAAACCGTGGCGCAACTCGACCTGGCAGTCTTCGCAAAAGACGCGGCGACCATCAGCGACATGATCTCCTCGATGCATCAGGAGGGCGTCTTCGAAGCTGAAATCCGAAACCAAAATCTGCAAAAAGGTCGCGGTGAAGTCGGCACTGAATATGAGCTCTTCGTGATTTACCGGGCGCGCTCCAGCTATTCAACTGAGAACGTCGCTGCGGTTGATGAAGCAAGAAAAGGAGGTGACGTTCCGAGATGAACGCAGAACTCAGAACTGAACCTCAAGTGCCGAGCTCAGCGCCGAATTATAAATTCCGCATGAGGGAGTTTTTATATTCTCGTCGAGGCAAAATGTTTGGCCTTGCTGAAGTCGTTGCTCTGACGGGAAGTTGTTTTATCTTCGTGCTCGTATTGTTGAGCTATCTCTATTTTCTCGTGCCCGCGCGTTCGCGTGTCGCTTCGTTGAATGCCGATCGAAAACAGACAGTAGCAAACCTGCAAACACTCGATGGTGTGGTCGGCAAAGAGCAGGACACCAAACAGCACGTCGATAAAGTGGCGGCAAGCCTTAATAAGTTTGAGACAGAATACCTGATGCGAGCGGATCAGGGTCGGATGGATCTATACGAAGAGCTTAATCAACTGATTGTGAAGAACAGTCTCCGCAACACGTCTGGTCCAACCTATACGCCGCTCGATCCGACGGGCACAAAGTCGACTTCCGGAAAGACGGTGGTCACGAAGTGGCAGAGTTTTTATCCCGGCATCGCCGTGATGGTGACGGTTGAAGGAGAGTACCAGAACGTGCGCCGCTTCATTCGCGACGTCGAGCGAAGCAAACAGTTTGTAGTCATCAACGAGGTCGAGCTTCAGCGTGCCACTCAGAACAGTGCGCCAGCGTCTGCTGACGACAGCGGTGGTTCGGGCACGCGCGCGTCGCTCGTGACCTTGCAGTTAAATATGGCGACTTATTTTCAGCGTCCGAATGCGACGGATGCTGCCGCAGTTCAGGAATAGAAAGATGCAAGGCGTCGATCTAAGCAAACCAGGAGAAAAGAAGAAGCTGATTTGGGCCGCACTGCTGGGGTTCGGCGCGATCCTGGTCCTGTATTGGGCATTGATTGGCTTTGACAGCAGAACTCCTGCAACGACAGCAAGGGCGGTGGCGAGTCCAACGCCGCAAAGAACCTCAACAGTCGCCCAAAGAAGTAACACTACAGTCACAACTGAAGTGCAGAAGCTTGCTCCGCTCACTGCGATTGAATACCAGCCTTCGTCCTATAGCGCTCCGGAAGCTAAACGCAACATATTTGCTTATTACGAGCCACCGAAGAAGGTTCAGCCAGTTGCAGAAACAACTCCAACACCTCCACCGCCTCCACCCCCAGTTCTCTTAGCGTCTGTTTCTCCGTCGAACGTTTACGCGCGGACAGGAGATTTCAAACTGGAAGTTGCAGGCGACAAGTTCACTCCTGCGATGCGCATTTACGTTGACGGCCGCGAGCTTCCCACGTCGTACAAGGGACCCCAACAAGTTTCCACAACAGTTGCAGCTTCGTTTATCCAAGCCCCAGGGGTGCGGCAAGTCATCGTGCGCACACCTGATAACAGTCTCTTTTCTAACGCTGCAACGATCAACGTCGCCGCACCACCGATACCGAACTACACTTACATCGGTATCATCAGTCCACAGAACCGAGTCACTGATACGGCTCTGGTTCAGGATAAGAGTAACAAGAACATACTTACTGTTTACCGCGGCGACGTTCTAAGTGGGAGATTTCGTGTAACCAGTATCTCTGAAAAAGAACTAGTGCTGGTGGATACGAGTTTGAAGATCAAACACAGTATCCCGATGAGTGAAGGCGACAAGAGTGCAGGTCCATTATCGCGACCGACACCACGAGTTGATTCTGAAGATGACGAACCGTAGGACAAGCGACGACCACAATATATGCGGGTCGAGGTCAAACGACTCTGAGTCGCCCTCTGCGGCTGATCGAGTTGTGGGGAGGCGCTCCGAGGGCGGTTACACGCTCGTGGCGTTGCTCGCGATAATGACGATCGTCGCCCTCTTCGCGATGGCAGTAGCACCCAGTGTGCAGCAGCAGGCGCAACGTGAACGCGAGCAGGAAGCAATCTTTCGTGGTGAACAAGTTGCCGATGCCATACGTGCTTACTACCGTAATCGCTCGACTCAATTTCGCGGTGCCGGCGATCAGGCGTTGCCAAGATCGATGGACGATCTCTTACAAGGGATACCGATTCCAGGTGGATCGAAGACGCGGCAGATCCTGCGTGCATCGGCTGCGCGCGATCCTCTCACGATCGAAGGTGAGTGGCGTTTTATTCTTCCTCGCACCAACGCACTGATCGATTTTCAGCAGTCGCTGATGTTCTATTGCGGCAACACTCTTCCGCCCGTGCGTGATCCACAAATGGCGCAGTTACAACAGTTTGCAGTCCCTCAACTCATCACCACCAGCAATCTCGGATTGGTTTCTTCAACCGGCAGCAGCTCGTCGTTAGATGACGATGCGAGTGGTCCATTCGTTGGTGTCGCGAGTCGCAGCAGGCGAGATTCAGTGCTGACGTACTACGGCATCGAGCGTGAAGATCAGTGGATCTTCACTCCTCTGTTCCGTTAGTAAAAACTTGGACCACCTTCTTCTACTTACTCCTTACCCCAACATTATTCCTCTCAGTTGAGCACCACGATCTCGACGCGCGTGTTTGACTAGTTGTGGGTCGCTGCTATACGCATGGACCACCTGCGTCTGCGGGAGTAATTCTCGCTCCGGGGTGCTCTGATCAGGCCGCGCGAGGCGGAAAAATTTTTTGACGATCAAGTAATAAGTTATTGACATCCGTTTTATTTACGTTTATATAGCAAGATGTTGTGCGCTGTTTACTCTAGCCCACAAGAACGAACTAAGCACAGTATCTTGTGGTCATGGCAGAAACAAAAACTAAACTTGAAAGAAGGAGCACATAGAAGCTATGGCAACTAAAAAAGGTGGAAAGAAGGGCGGAAAGAAGGGCGGCGGCGGAACCAAGAAAGGCGGAAAGAAGGGCGGCGGCGGAAGAACGTCAAAGAAGAGATAACCCGAACCAGCAGGTTACAGCACGAACCTTCCACTGGCGCACAACAACATCTAAGGCCAACGGGGCCTTACAAAAGAAACGACGAGACATTCAAGCGAAGCTCGTCGTTTCTTTTTGTTTTGAGAATAGGTCGCTAGGGACGTGCAGGTCACATAGGACCTATACTCTCTTCATGCTCTCCGTCGCACTGGTCGAACCAGAGATCCCACCCAACACCGGCAACGTCGCTCGACTATGTGCCGCTACGAACGTGCCGCTTCACATCGTCGGTGTCACCGGCTTTCGCATGGATGATCGCGCGCTGCGTCGAGCAGGACTCGACTACTGGCCCGAAGTGCAACTGACTCGTCACAAAGATCTCGACGCGCTTTATCAATCACTGCCGCAAGCGCGCTTCGTGTATCTGACGACGAAGGCGAGTCGTCTCTATACCGACTGGAGTTTTCAGCCGAACGACTGCCTTGTATTTGGCCGGGAAACGCGCGGCCTTCCTGAAGAGTTACTGCGGACCAACTGGAACAATTGCCTGAAAATTTCGATGCCAAATCCTCGCGTCCGCAGTCTCAACCTGGCCACGGCTGTCGGCATCGTCCTCTTCGAAGCGCTTCGGCAATTAGGCAATCCGTAAAATCCGTGGCTAAATAATTTCGCATGTCCGACAGAAAAGACATCCGAAACATCGCCATCATCGCGCACGTCGACCATGGAAAGACCACTCTCGTCGATGCGATGCTGCGCCAGTCCGGGACTTTCCGCGAGAACGAGCAGGTGCGCGAGCGCGTCATGGATTCGATGGATCTCGAGCGAGAGCGCGGCATCACCATCATGGCCAAGAACACCGCGGTCCGTTATCGCGATGTGAAGATCAATATCGTGGACACGCCCGGGCACGCTGACTTTGGTGGCGAAGTCGAGCGCGTCTTGAAAATGGTTGATGGCGTGATGCTCCTGGTTGATGCTGCTGAAGGTTGTTTGCCGCAAACACGATTTGTTTTGCGCAAGGCGCTCGAAGCACGTCTGCCCGCGATTGCAATCGTCAACAAGATCGATCGCAGTGATGCACGCCCGGCTGAAGTAGTCGATGAGATTTATGAATTGTTTCTTGACCTCGATGCTAACGACGAGCAGATCGACTTTCCGATTCTCTACGCCGTCTCGCGCGAAGGCATAGCAAAGCGAAAGCTGGAAGACCGTTCGGAAAATCTTCAACCGCTGTTCGAGCAGATCGTCGAGTCGATCCCAGCTCCGAGAGAGTTGCGCACTGATGCGTTGCAACTGCTCGTCGCGAATCTTGACTACAACGATTACGTCGGTCGACTCGCAATCGGACGCATCTTCTCCGGCGAGATCAAGATCGGCGATCAGATTGCAGTCGTCAAACCGGATCGCTCATTACAGAAAACTCGTGTCTCGCAGCTCTACGTCTTCGAAGGTTTGAAACGAGAGCCTGTCGAGCGAGCATACTTTGGCGAGATCGTCGCACTCGCCGGAATCGAGAACATCAACATCGGCGACACAATAACTTCGATCGAGAACCCGCAGCCGCTGCCGTCCATCGCAGTCGACGAACCCACCATCGCAATGATCTTCGGTGTCAACAACTCGCCTTTTGCCGGACGTGAAGGAAAGTTTGTGACGTCACGACAGCTCAAGGAACGGCTCGACAAAGAGTTGCTCGGGAATGTTGCGATCAGAGTTGAAGAAACAGACTCGCCCGATCAGTTCAAAGTGTCCGGACGCGGTGAGTTGCAGTTGGCAATTCTCATCGAGATGATGCGCCGCGAGGGTTATGAGCTTCAGGTGTCGAAGCCGGAAGCGCTCACGCGAACTGTCGAAGGCAGGGTGCTCGAGCCGATCGAGGCGGTCGTGATTGACTGTCCTGACGAGTTCATCGGTGTGATTACTGAAGCGCTTGGCCGGCGCAAAGGGCAGATGACGAGGATGGTCAATCACGGCACAGGGCGTGTCCGTCTGGAATTTGAGGCGCCTTCGCGCGGGCTGATCGGCTTTCGCAATGAGTTTCTGACGGAGACGAAGGGAACTGGATTGCTCAACACGATGTTTCTTCGGTGGGGTGAATGGCAGGGATCTATGCGCGGCCGCGCCACCGGTTCACTCGTCGCAGACCGAATGGGCGAGACGACGACGTATGCGCTCTACAATCTTCAGGAGCGCGGCACGCTGTTCGTGAGGCCAGGCACGCGAGTTTACGAAGGCATGATCATTGGCGAAAACGCAAGGGCGGTGGACCTCGACGTGAATGCTGTGAAGGAGAAGAAACTCACGAACATGCGCGCGTCCACGGCTGAAGAAGCAATTCGACTCGTTCCGCCGAAGGAGCTGTCGTTGGAGCAGGCGCTGGAGTTCATTGCGGATGACGAACTCGTTGAGGTGACGCCGGAGAGTATCCGGTTGCGGAAGCGGATCCTTGCCGGGAATTTGCGACCGAAGCGCAAAGAGGCCACAGAGTAGGACCAGCCACAAAAAACCAAAACAAGAAATGCAAGGTTCGTTTCGACTGCCGCGGGTTTATGCGTTGACGGATGTCTCATTGTCCGGGCTCTCGCATGCGGAGCAGGTCACGTTCTTGAGCGAGGGCGGCGCATCGCTCGTGCAGCTTCGTGAGAAGCAGATGCCGGCTTTGGAGTTTTTCGAAGAGGCTACAAAAGCGGTTACAGTCGCCCGGGGATGTGGAGTGCAGTTGATAATTAACGATCGCGTTGATATTGCTTTGGCGACTGGTGCGGCCGGTGTTCACCTGGGCCAGGACGACATGCCGCCCGATGCGGCGAGAAAGCTGCTTGGGCCAGATGCAGTTGTCGGTTATTCAACACACAACATCGAGCAAGCCCTTCGCGCCTCAAAACTTCCGATCGACTACCTCGCCATCGGACCAATTTTCCAGACCATGACCAAAACTGATACTTCACCCGTGTTAGGTCTCGACGGCTTACGAGCCGTTCGACAAGCGATTGGACGACTCCAACTCGTCGCCATCGGCGGAATCACACACGCGAATGCCCGCGCTGTGATTGAAGCAGGTGCCGACTCGGTCGCCGTCATCAGCGCTCTCCTATCCAATCGCAACGGCATTCCTGACGCTACCCAACGTCTAATTAACTCCCTCTCGCCCTCACCCGGCGCCGAGAATAGTTCAGAGTTCAAGCTTTAGCTTGCAGCCATGATGACGAACGGGCAGCCTAAAGGCTGAACTCTGAACTATTTCCGAATTCTAGCTCGATCCATGCGATAAACATAATTTTCTTGCGTTTATCAATGTTATGCGCGAGAATCGGACGCGGATTCGGAAGGTGTAATTCCTTTCGAGCAGCCCACCTACCTGCGGTCCAGCCCAAACCATCCCTCTGCGGAGTTGCGGACATAGATGAGTTTCTTTGATTTACCGCCGATTATTGAGCGAATGTTGCTGGTTTCCGACAAGATCAGCGATCTCAATTTCTCAGTCGGCCAGCTTCCACAGGTGGAAATCAACGGAAAGCTAACCCCGGTCCAGCCGCTCGGGATGCAGAAGCTTTCGCCTTATCAAACCGAGATCATCGCCCTCACACTCATGCACGGAAATCCCGACGCTGCCGAGCGTCTCGCGCGCACCGGCACCGCCGACCTGAGCTATTCGCTTCCCTCTCGAGCGCGCTTTCGCGTCAACATCTTCCAGCAGCGCGGAGTTTATTCAATTGTCATGCGGGTGATCCCGACTGACATTCCCACACTGAAATCGCTCAACCTTCCAACGCAGTTAGCTGACATTGCCGAACTTCGCAACGGCCTGGTGCTGGTGACTGGTCCAACCGGCTCAGGCAAAAGCTCCACGCAGGCCGCCCTCATCGACATCATCAACGAAAAGAAGTACTACCACGTCGTCACGATCGAGGATCCGATCGAGTACCTGCACAATCACAAACGAGCGACTATCAACCAGCGTGAAGTCGGCCACGACACGCGCGACTTCCCTTCAGCGCTGCGCGCCACGTTGCGCCAGGCGCCAAAAGTGATCCTCATCGGCGAGATGCGAGACTTCGAAACGACAGAGATCGCACTCGAAGCGGCCGAGACCGGACATCTCGTGCTCTCCACGCTTCACACAATCGACGCTGCGAAGACTGTCGATCGAATCATCGGTCTCTATCCGAAAAATGAAGAACCCGTCATTCGCACGCGATTGGCCCAAACATTCCGCTACATCGTTTCGCAGCGATTGATTCCGCGCGCGGATGGCAATGGTCGGATTGCGGCGGTTGAGATTTTGAGATCGAGTCCACGCACGCGTGAGTACATTGAGATGGGCGAGGTTGAAGGGAAATCGCTGCTCGATGCGATGCGTGATGGAAAACTCGACGGCATGCAGGACTTCGACACGGTGATCAAAGGTCTGATCGACTCGAAGGTTGTCTCACTCGAAGACGGCCTGGCGTTTGCAACCAATCAAAACAATTTACTGCTCTCGCTGAAAGGCATGACAGCCGCTGAAGATTTCATTCGCCGCGATGGTATGCCTTCGAACGCCTTCTCTGACTCCGGATCAATGCTGGGAATGATTGAGTAGCCATGATCATTGTTTGCCCCAGGTGTTCGACACGCCTACAAATTGACGAAGAGAAGTCGCCAAATCGTCCGTTCAACGTTCGCTGTCCGAAGTGCAGCACCACGATCAGTTCCGGACCAGCCAGTCCGGCAACTGAACAGAGCGCACTCGCAATGGGCGGATCACCCTCAACGGATCATCCACGCTTTGAGCAATCGCCGGCGCGCGCCTATGACCCTGCCACTAACGTTACAAACTCCAACGACGACACAGTTCGCATGCTTTACGATTTGTTGTCGAAGAGTCGAGGAGTGAACACTGAAAATCCGAACGCGCGTCCGTCATGGGATAAACGCAAAGCGTTGGTCTGCACCAGTGAACCGTACCGCGATGTTGTAGCGCGCAAACTGACGCAGAGTGGTTACCAGGTTTTCGTCGCCGAAGACACGCGCCAGGCTATCGAAACGATGCGCGCGAACAAGATGGATGTGGTCTTACTCGATCCGCAGTTTGATCCGGCTGAGCAGGGATCGGTTTTCGTGATTAGGGAGATCAACATTCTCCGGCCTCCGCAACGGCGCCGGCTCTTCTTCGTGCTGCTTTCACCTTCACTGCGCACGATGGATGCGCATGCCGCGTTTCTTAACAATGTCAACACGATCGTGAACGTCAACGATATTGAAGAGCTTCAGCGAGTGATGGAAGTTGGGCTGCGCGAATTTAACGAACTCTATCGCGAATTCTTCACTGCATCCGGTCTCACCGCTTTATAGCCAAGCCACAAAAAGGCACAAAAGCACAAAACGGATTAGAGAAGAATCTCTGTGCTTTTGTGCTTCTTTGTGGCTTAATTTTCTGTGCTATCCTTCTGAGCCATCCAAACTGAAAGCGTGGACAAGGCTGTTGGAGCGAAGGGACAACACGCATAAGCACCGGCACAACAACGAGAGCTGGCGGCGACTCATCATTGTTCTGCTCCTGACAGCGCTGTACATGTTGGCCGAAGTTGTAGGCGCGTGGTGGACCGGCTCACTCGCTTTGCTCGCCGATGCGGGGCACATGTTCACAGATGTTGCCGCGCTGGTGTTGGCGCTGACCGCAGTTTGGTTTGGCTCACGTCCTGCGACTTCGCGTAAGACCTTCGGCTACTACCGGCTCGAAATTATTGCCGCACTCGTCAACGGCGTCGCACTCGTCGTCATTTCACTTTTCATTTTTTACGGCGCTTACGAGCGTTGGCTCGCGCCGCCTGTAGTTCGCAGTGGACCAATGATCGTTGTCGCGGTCGGAGGTCTCGTGGTGAATCTGGTGTGTGCCTGGATACTTCACGCGCGCCATGAAGTCGATCTGAATCTGCGCGGCGCATGGATGCATGTGATGGGCGATGCGCTCGGTTCCGTAGCTGCGATTCTTGCGGGTGTGTGTATGTCGCTCTTCGGCTGGTATGCAGCGGACGCGCTTTTCAGCGTTGTCATTAGTTTGCTGATAATCTGGGGCTCAGTGAGGTTGATTAGAGAATCCACGAACGTGTTGTTGGAAGGCACGCCGGCACACATCAATCTGGCGGCGGTTGAGAATGCGATTTTGGATACTCAAGGTGTCTCTGACGTTCACGATCTGCATGTTTGGACGATCACGTCCGGACGCGAGGCGTTGAGTGCACACGTGATTCATGCGGAAAGCATCTCGCAGCCTGATTTATTGCGCGAGCTGCGCACCAAGCTTCACGATCGTTTCGGTGTCGATCATTTGACGATCCAGATGGAGACTCCGGATTTTGAAGACGAGACATTTCATTTCTGTCATGCGGGCACGGCGTGTTTTAGATCTGACCGGAACTAGATGGAACTTAATCTCCTTCTAACTCTTGACCTGCGCGAGCAGGCAGCTTTGCAGGCAGCACTCGTTACTCACGGTGCGCCGGATGCGCTCGTTACGCTTGCACTCACTGGCGCATGTCGAATGAGCTCAATTGAAGAAGCCCGACAACTCCGCAAGTGGTTGGCTGAAGCACGCACTGCCGGCGATACAGACTTCGCCGCTTTTCATGTTATCGAGAAAGCAATGATCGACTTCGGACTTTAATTTAGCCGCTGATGAACGCAGAAAAACGCAGATCTGCGCAAATTGAACTCGCCTATGGCCGCAGATCTTTCGAATTCAGTTTTGATGACTCACGATTTTCTATCATCAC
>DASUYO010000437.1:0-14018 GCA_036377375.1 Pyrinomonadaceae bacterium | reverse complement strand
GGCGAGCTCTTGACGTAAAGGTACGTGGCGAGCATTCCTCCGAGAATGGCCCAAAGACAGCAGCAAGCGTTTACCGCGTTGACGAAGGGAATGACGGAGAGTACGCCTAAAATACCTCCGCCAATCAGGGCAGGCTTAAGTTTATCGTTCATGGGAATTGTGCTCGCCCACTAACTAACAAAGCGAGCCGGGAATGTCAATAAAATTAGCCACAAAGAGGCACAAACGCACAAGAGTTTGACCAACTACTTTGTGTCGTTTGTGCCTGTTTGCGGCTTTATTTGGAGACTTCGATGCGATCACCGGCCTGAAGCTTCGGATCCTGCACTGTTCCTGACTTGATCTGCTTGATGCGGTAAGGGATTGTCACAAGGCGGCCATCAGCGCCCTCGCGAGAGATTTCTACGCGCCTGTCCTGTTTCGCCGTGCCGCCTGCTGCGAGAATGGCCTGCAGCAGCGTGATTCCCGGCTGGAATGATTTCTGACCAGGGTAATTAATGCGGCCGCCAATGTAGTAGAACTCCTGCGGGCGGGTCATTATCGTGATCACGTCTCCCGATTGAACGTTCAGATTAAGAGTGGCCGGGTCGCTCAAATCGTGAGATTGGCTCGGTGTCCCACCACGCAGGATCACCACGCGTCCGCCGTCGTTTCGCAGTTGCGATTCAGCTAAAACAACGTAAAGCGGAACCATTTCACGTCGCAGGTAACGAATACCGGGATTGATCACGAGACCGGTCACTGTCACAGAGTGACTGGCGTACTGGCGCACTGTGACCGAGACTTGAGCCTTTTCTTCTACCGCTCTTCGCTTGAGCTCTGCTGCGATAACCTTTTGAATTTCCTCAGGTGTTAACCCTGCAACTGATACTGTGCCGCCGGCTATCGGAAGGTCGATCACGCCATTTCCAATCACTGTGAACAAGCTTGATCGGCTATTGACTGTATTAAGCAGACGGATGTCGAGGACGTCGCCGATACCAACACGATAGATCTCTGTTAGGGATTGAGCTGGAGCGGGCGTGCCTGGAGTGTCGCTAACGGAAGCCTTGACCGGTACGACACCCGCAGTTTCCTGAGCCGATGCGGGTATAGCTGACAGAAGAAGCACAAAGAGGGCTATAAAAATCGGTTTTTTCATAAGCTGGGGCAAAAGCCTTGAAATTCCAACCACAGAGTACGAGAAGCTCAATGGCGGCGAATTTCCTCTTTTTGCCGCCGATTGTCACGAATTTGCGCGTGTGGCACAGTATGAGCCGTATGTACGAGTTTGCAGTTACTCCCGCAGTTACAAACATCCGGCGCCGCGGGGTCGAGATCTGCGAGGTTACGCCCAACAGTCTCGGCGCCGAATTGGAGCTCGAGACCGGTGATCGAATAATTAAGATCAACGGGCGCGTCGTTCGTGATTACCTCGATTTTCGTTTTCAAACTGCCGGCGAGACCGAGCTTGTTCTCGAGGTGCGCAAGAAGACCGGCGAGGATTGGGAGGTCGAGCTCGAGCGTGCCGAAAACGAAGATTTTGGACTCTCGTTCGAACAGATCGTTCCACGCCAGTGTGCGAACGAATGCATCTTCTGCTTTTGTAACGGCAACCCTGCCGATGCGCGGCCGTCACTCTTTATAAAGGACGAAGACATTCGTCTCTCGTTCCTTTACGGCAACTACACGACGTTAACTTCCATAACCGAAGATGAGATTCGTCGAATTGTAGAACAGCGACTGTCACCGCAATACGTTTCGGTGCACACGACGGATCTCGACGTGCGCGCGTACATGCTCGGCATCGACAAACAGCGCGCAGACATCTCGGCCAAACTCGCGCGCCTACTCGACGCGGGTATTGAAGTTCATGCGCAGGTGGTGTTGTGTCCTGGGATCAACGATCGCGAGGTGTTGAGCAAAACGATCTTCGATCTCGCTGCTGAGTACCCGCGCATAACGAGCGTAGCGATCGTGCCGCTTGGTCTTACTCGTTACAACACTGACGCGCGTCTTACACGAGTGACACCGGAGTTTTGTCGTGAAGTGATCGATCAGCTTGTTCCCATTCAGAAACAACTACACGCAAAACTCGGAACGAACTTCGCGTTGTTAGGCGATGAGATCTATCTGCGAGCGGGACGACGCATTCCCGCACGATCACATTACGGCGACTATCCGCAGATCGAAGACGGAGTCGGCATGGTGCGATCTTTCGCGAATGAGTTTGCCAAACTGATGCGTCGCCTCGAACGTGAGCGTGTTAAAAAGACGACTGCAACTATTTTCACGGGAATTCTATTCGCGCCCGTTCTAAAGAGAATGATCGATAAGATGAACGCGCGATTGGGAACTCGCTTGATCGTTGAGCCGCTGGAGAACAGTTATTTTGGCGGAGACGTTTCTGTTGCTGGTTTACTTACGGGCCAGGATCTTTTGCGCGCGCGCGAACGAGTTAAGGGCGAGTTCGTTTGTATACCAAAGCAGATGCTGAAGAGTGATGAAGCAATCATGTTGGACGGCATGAGCATCACCGAAGTGTCGCGTGCGTTGGACCAGCCGGTTTACGCCACTAACCTGCCGGATCTGGCCACTCTGCTATCCCCAGCGCGAGAGCGCTGAGTCAATCTGTCTCGAGCATGGTCGATACTGCAAAGAAGATTCTCGACGTCGGCTGTGGTCAGAATAAATTTCCCGGTGCCATCGGCATCGATGCAAATCGACTGAGTCATGCAGACGTTATTCACGATCTCGGGACGTTTCCGTATCCCTTTGCTGACGACGAGTTTGAGGAGATAGTTTGTCGCCACGTCATTGAGCATGTTCCTGATGTTCTCGGCTTTGTCACTGAGCTGCACCGCATCACCAAGCCTGGCGGTAAACTAAAGATTGTCACTCCGCATTATTCGAACCCCGACTGGGCCACAGATCCCACTCACCGCAATCACTTCAACAGTTATTCCTTCACGTGCTTCATACCTTCGCGTGCTCCGTTTCCGTTTTACACGACGGCGGAGTTGAAGCCGCTGAGGACGCATGTGAGTCTTGCGAATCTTTGGCGCGCGTTAGGATTAGAAGTCCTGGTCAATCTCGATCAGCGATGGCCGTCGCTGCGCTTCACCCGAAAATTCTGGGAGTTTTATCTTTCGACGATCTTTAGGGGAAAGGAGCTCTATTTCGAGCTCGAGGTGGTGAAGCAGGAAACGCGTCAGGTTCAAAGAACGACTTGGACTTGAACTGCGGCTCGAAGCATTCAACATTTTCAATCACACCAACTTCTCCGTGACAAATCAGCTCGAGATAAACAGCCCTGACTTTGGCAAGATCAACTCAACGTTCGATCAGCGAATTCTCCAGCTCGCGTGGAAGTTCACTTTCTAGTCTGGCGTTGGCGGGGGAGCTACAGGGTTTACAGGATAATTTACCATCCTGTAAACCCTGTAATCCTGTAAAATCCTTGAAGTGTCTCAGGGATTTGCAGCTGAACTTCCCCTCGCGCCTCTCGGCGCCGGCGATCTGATCGATCGCGCCGTCCGACTCTACAGTCGTCATCTGTTTGTATTGATCAGGACTGCTGCACCACCCGTGATCATTGTTGCGGCCGGATGGATCCTCTTTTCAATCAGCATCCAACGAATCTTCATCACTCCTGACACCGGCGATCTCTTCCTGCATTTTTTTCTCCTGGGCGTGTCAGTTGTGATTACACTGACCGGGTACCTCTTCATCGTCGTTGTAATGGGTGGCGCGACGCGAACGCTCGTCGCACATCTGCTGCGGAATGATCCGGTCACCGCCCGAGCCACCTACAACGCAGTACGAGCTCGTTTTTGGGGACTTGTGCTTGCTTCGTTGATTGTGCTGGTCTGGGTTTTCGCGGCATCGAGTGTAGCGTTTGTGGGTTGGGAAATGCTTGCCGGCATTCTCATGTTCCTCGGCATTGGACTCACGGCCATGGGAGTTCCCTGGCTGGGTGGCATTCTCATTGTAATCGGATTTTTGGTTGCGACCGCGTTTGCGATTTGGCTTTTTTTCTTCGTCGTGGCACGAGTGGTCTACCTTCCTCAGGTCATGCTCGTTGAAGGCAAGGGAGTTTTCGACGCGGTGGGACGCAGTTTTTCGCTCGCGAGGGGAAATGTTCGCCGCTTCATGGCGATGACTCTGTTTACGACCTTCGCCACGATATCAGCATTGATGATCTTGTTCGTAGTGATCGGTCTGATCGGAAAGTTTGCCGGAATCAATCCCATGAACTCGACTGATTGGCCTGCATGGTACGCAATCGCGTACAGCATACTCGGACCAATTAGCTCGATACTGCTCACTCCCGTCTGGATGTTGGGTCTTTCACTGCTTTATGTGGATGAGCGCGTCAGGCATGAGGGTTATGACATTGAGTTGATGGCGGCGAAGCAACTTGGCGAGTTTCCTGATGTGAATGTCTCTTCGCCTTTGGGAACCGCGCTTCACCCGTTGAAGGGTTAAGAGAATTTATTGTAGGGGCGGCCCTCCGTGGCCGCCCGTCTTAAAAAACGTGCGCGATGGAAAGAACGGGCGGCCACGCAGGGCCGCCCCTACGTTGATTTCAAGTTTATGCCTCGAATTGTAACGGGAGTGTTGGCTGCGCTTTTGTTTTGCTGTCCTGTTATGGCAATGGCAATTCCCATTGCTGAGTATCAGCAAAATCTTCGCAGAGCTATCACCGCACTCGACACGCTCGCTCAGGTAGACGAAAACGAAACCGAAAGTGATTTCAACCAGCGCGTGAAGCACACGATCGAAGGCGTCCGCAGGGTCTTGCCGCAGCACCAGACCATTGAAGCTGAAGCCGAAAGTTGTGAGGTAGACAACGCGTGGCTGCACAAGAGTCTCGATGAGATTGAGAAGATAGACGCTGACGAACAGGCTCAAAGGATCACACAAGTGGTCGAAACTCTTCGCGCACTCGAAGCAAGAGTTGTGGAACGCGAGAATCCGGGTCGGCTGAGCGACAGTAAAGAGCAGGCAAAGAGCAGGCTCGAAAGTATTCTGGCGCGTCCTGAATATGTCGCCGGAGCGCAGGGTCCAAACGCGCTCGTGCGTTTAATTCAGGACATCATGCGTTGGCTGCAAAAGTTTTTACCGAAACCCCGCACCATCAATCCGGGACGAGTGGATCTGATCAGTTTGATCGCGCAGATCCTCGTAATCGGCGCTGCTGTATTAGTACTCGTTTACGTCGTCAAGATTCTGCTGGCGCGCTTTGGTCGCTCGGGCAAAGTAAAAACCAAGAAAAAACGAGAACCCCGTATCGTGCTGGGTGAGCGACTCGAGCCTGAAGCGACCGCGACAGATCTGCTTTCCGAAGCGGAGGCGCTTGCCCGTCAGGGTGATCTGCGCGCCGCCATTCGCAAAGCCTACATCGCGTTACTTGTCGAGCTCGGCGATCGCAAATTGATCAGCCTCGCGCATCACAAAACGAATCGCGATTATCTCAACTCAGTCAGAAGCATTCCGCAGCTTCATTCGCACATGAGACGACTCACCGATAGCTTCGAGCGTCACTGGTACGGCTTCGCCGGTGCGACTGCAAACGACTGGCAGGACTTTCGTACCGGTTATCTCGCAGCGTTGCAGAGTGAAAATTAACTAACGATGCGCCAGCGGCTCACCATCATCCTGACCTTCATAGTGATCATTGGCGCACTCGTCGCTCTTAATTCACTCACGTACGTGAAGAAAGAGGAGAGTCAGGATTTTGAGGTCGCGCCGAACCGCTCTACTTATCACTCGGGACCGACAGGCCTGCGCGCACTGCACGATTTCCTCAACGAGTCGGGCTACAAAGTGATTCGCTGGCGCGAAACTCCGCAAAAATTGTTGAGTGATTCCGGCAAGCAGGTCACTACGTTCGTAGTGGTGGGCCTGACGCGGCTGCCTTTTACGGCAGAAGAGGACAAAGCCTTACGCAATTGGGTCGCTCGCGGCGGTCACCTCGTGTTTATCGACCGGTACATCGACAATGAAGTCATACCGAAGTCCGCAGGCTGGACGCTCAGTGGAACGCAACTCGATTCTCCGAACCTTGATACAAACCCTGCCGATATCAAAGACATGACCGAGAAAGTGGTTGCGCTTCCGCCAGTGCAGCCTACTGTTCTGACAAACAACGTCACATCGGTTTTGCCTTCTCGTTTCGCTTCCCGAGTGCGAGTTGTGCCGCCCGAAGCCGAGACCGTTGAAGGTAACTCTCCAACTGAATCCGAAGCGACACCGGCGTCTATATCTCGCGCGCCAATCGTGCACATTGCCGACAGTGAAGGTGCATTGCTGGTCGATTACTCGTACGGTTTGGGAAATGTCGTGGTGCTCAGCGACCCGTATATCGTCGCGAACGGTGGCATCAAGCTGAACGACAATCTGCAACTCGCCATCAACATGCTGACCTCCCGAGGCGGGCTCATAGCATTCGACGAATATCATCAGGGCAGGGGAGTCACGCAGAATGCATTTGCGAGTTACTTTGCGGGTACGCCGGTGCTGGCTATCGCTGCGCAGATCGCGTTGCTGGTGTTGTTGGTACTTTGGACCAACGCTCGGCGCTTCGGCCGTCCATTGCCGCTGCCGCAGGTTGATCGTCGCTCGAGCCTGGAGTTTGTCGCCTCGATGGCCGAGCTCCAGGAGCGTTCGCGTGCTTTCGATCTCGCCATCGAAAACATTTACGCGCGGACGCGTCGCGTGCTCGCGCGACATGCGGGTGTGGACTACAACAGCTCACGTTCAGAGATTGCTGCGCGCATCGCGTCGCGTTCGTCGCTGAATGCGCACAAGTTGGAAACGCTGATGCGTCAATGTGAAGAAGTGATCAACGGTGAGCCGACAAATTGGCGGCAATCCGTCGAACTCGTCAGGCGATTGCGCGAGGTCGAAAAAGAGCTTGGCCTGCGCATGCGCTCACGAGACATACGCCAGGCTGCAGAAAACATTTGACAGTTCAGAGTTGAGGCTTTAGCTTGCTCCAAGCACAAACGATCAAAACATGCCCGAGACCGTCGCCGCCACTGTCGAACACATTCGAAATGAACTGCGGAAAGTAATCGTCGGTCAGGACGAAGCAATCGAACAGATCCTCATCGCATTGCTGACGGAAGGACATGCGCTAATTGAAGGCGTGCCCGGCACCGCGAAAACACTTACCGTCAAGACACTTTCGCGAATCATCAACGCCACGTTTAGTCGCATTCAATTTACGCCCGACCTCATGCCGTCTGACATAACCGGCACCAACGTCTTTAACATCGCGACTTCGACGTTTAATCTGCGCCGTGGGCCAATATTCACTGACCTCCTGCTCGCCGACGAGATAAATCGCACACCGCCAAAAACTCAGGCCGCATTGTTGGAAGCGATGGAAGAGCGACAGGTCACGATCGATGGCGACGCGTACCCGTTGCCCACGATTTTTACAGTCCTGGCTACGGAGAATCCAATCGAGTACGAAGGCACCTATCCACTACCTGAAGCGCAGCTCGATCGCTTCCAGCTCAAGATATTGCTGAGTTATCCGAGTGAAAACGATGAGCGTGAAGTCCTTGCGCGCTGGGATGCGGGCTTCAATTCAAAGCGTCTCGATCAAGTGGATATACAACCACTTTCCGATCCGCAGGCCATCATTCACTGCCGCGCTGAAGTCGCGCGATCCAGAATGGAGCCCGGTGTTCAGCATTATGCAGTCGATCTTGTGCGGCGCACTCGTGCACACCCGTTCATTCATTACGGCGCCAGCCCGCGAGCGTCTGTGGCGCTGCTGTTATGTTCGAAGGCAGTGGCTGCGATTCGTGGACGTGAGTTTGTGACTCCTGATGACGTGCGCGATGTGGCCCTTCCAGTTCTTCGCCACCGTTTGACGTTGCGCGCAGAGGCAGAACTTGACGGCGTCACAACCGACTCCGTAGTTGCTGATATCTTGAAATCTGCGGAGGTGCCACGATAAAAACATAGCCACAAAGAAGCACAAAAATCGCAAAAGTTTTTCTTAATCGTTTTGTGCTTTTTGTGCCTTTTTGCGGCTAATATTCTGAGGCTAACGTGCGCTTTGTTTTCACCAGGCTCTTTTACTTCCTCGTCGCACTGGCGTTCATCCCTCTCTTGTTATCATGGCAGTATCCGTGGCTGCGCTGGGTTGCGCTCGCTTACAACGTTCTGCTCCTCACTGCGGCATTCGTTGAATCAAGGCTCTGCCAACTTCCGAAAGGTCTGATGATCTCGCGAGAGTTCGGCAGCCGCTTCGCGATGGGAGCCGAGACTGAAGTACGCATCCACATTCAAAACGCGTCCAAGCGACCTGTATCTCTGATTGTCAAAGACGAGTATCCGCCGCAGATGACGCTGAGTGGTATCCGAGAAGGTCGCGTTCACGTGGATGCGCAGACTACGGCGACGCTGGTTTATGGAGTCAAACCACCGAAGCGTGGCCGCTTTGAGTTTGGACAAACCGCACTGCGCTATCGTTCGAAGCTCAGGCTGATCTGGTGCCAAACGAAGGTAGTCGACCCGGTCGCGGTGAAGGTGTATCCAAACATGCGCCGCGCGCGCGAAGCAGAGTTGAAAGCGCTCGGCGCACACTCAATCGTTTCCACGCACCGCAAGACATCGTGGCGCGGTGAAGGTCGCGAATTCGAATCGATGCGCGACTACGTACGCGGCGATGAATTGCGTCACATCTCCTGGACGGCGACAGCGCGTCGCGGAAAACTCACCACGCGCCAGTATCAGATCGAGCGCGACCAAACCATTCTCGTTGCGCTCGATGCCGGTCGCCTCATGACCGCGCGAATCGAGCAGGAGACAAAACTCGATTCAGCCGTACACGCGACGCTCGCACTGTTTTCGGCAGCCGCGCGCGCAGGCGATAACGCCGGCCTCGTTGTCTTTGGACGGCGGATCAAAAATTATCTGCCGCCCAGTCGCGGGCGCGATCATATCGAATCAGCACTCGAAGCTTTATATGCAGTCGAGCCGGAGATGATCGAGCCTTCGTATCCCCACGCGTTTGAGTTCATTGCGGCGAACAGCAAACGGCGATCGCTCGTTGTGTTGTTGACTGATTTGGTCGATGAAGAAGGTTCGAAAGAGTTGCTGACATCGCTTCACATCCTGCGACCGCGCCACTTACCACTCGTGGTTACGATTGCAGATCGGGATTTGAAAGCCGTCGTGCGGCAAGTGCCTTCGTCAGTGAAGGAACTGTTTACGCAGTCCGTTGCGGAGGAGATCATTCATCATCGGGAAGCGGCGCTCCGATTGGTTGAGTCGATCGGAGGATTGGCTCTTGATGTAACTGCGGCAGCGCTGGCGCCCGCGCTGCTCGAGACCTACTTGCGAGTCAAAGAGCGTGGGCTTTTATAAATCATGATTCACGTCCCGCGAGCAGTAAATAGGAATAGAGCGCCACCCCAGTGATCGCGGCGATGCTGTACTTGATTCTTGGATCCACGGGCGCGGGTGAGATGAAGCCCTCAATAGTCCCTGCGACAACTAGAAGCATCGCCACGCCAATCATCAGCCGAACAGCTTCCATGCCGCGCGTCTTGAGCGCATCTGCACGCGTGAGATTCCCCGGCATGATCATCGCACTTCCAATCAGCAAGCCCGCGCCACCTGCGATAAAGATGCATGAGAGCTCAATCACGCCGTGCCCAACCATGAAAGTCACGAGATCATTTCCAAAACCCGCACGATAAGTCAGAGCAACCACCGACGCGATGTTGGCGCCGTTGTAGGCAAGTAAGAACAGCGTGCCGATTCCACAGAGCGCACCAAACGCGAACGCATAGATCGTGAACTGAACGTTGTGCGTCATGATGTAACTCGCGCCTTCCTGGTTCGACTCGTTCAGTGCTTCCCACCAACGCGTCTTGGTCTCAATGTTGACCTCACGAAACGTCGGACTGACGCCAACGAGCTCGGAAAAGTCGGGATCGTAACGTGTTCCGATAAAGCCGAAGAGCGCAAAAACCATGAAAACCGCAAACGAAAAGAACGTGTACCGCCAGGTCCGGCGGAATGTTTGCGGCAGCTCGCGTGTAAAGAACTGACGAATTCGTTTGCCGCCCTGAGCGTCTGCACGATAAATGCGCCCGTGTGCGCGAATAACAAGACTGTTCAGATAATTGACGAGTCGCGGATCGCGCGATTCAGCACGAGCGATTGCCAGGTCGGAAGCGGTGCGACGATAGATGCGCCCGAGCTCGCGAACTTCTTCGCGCCGCAAACGTCGTAGCGTTGCAGTGTCGAGCAACTTGAGTAGATCCTCGAGCCGTTCCCAGGCGCTCTTGCGTTGAGTAATGAATCGGTCCTGAGGCACTGAAAGAAGATACAAGTATCTTGCAAATCCTGTAAATCCCGAAATCCTGGCTTAATATACCCTTATGAAATCGAGCCCTCTCATAGAATGCGTCCCCAACTTTAGCGAAGGCCGGCGCCATGAAAGAGTTCAACAGATTGCTGAAGCGATCACCGCCGTAAAGCCCGCGTGTGTGCTCGACACGCATATCGATCCCGATCACAACCGCTCGGTAATCACCTTTGTTGCGCCGCCGGAAACTATTGTCGAAGCCGCCGTGAGTGCCGTGAGGCGAGCTTCGGAGTTAATCGATATGCGCATGCACCAGGGCGAGCACCCGCGACTCGGTGCGACTGATGTTCTGCCATTCGTTCCTTTGCGCGGCGTGACGATGGATGATTGCGTCAGCATTGCTCACCAGGCCGGAGCAACGATCGCGCGCGAGCTTTCCATTCCTGTTTACTTTTACGAGCGAGCGGCGCTCCGGCCGGAGAGAGTGAACCTGGAGGACGTGCGTCGCGGCGCGTTGGAATTGCTGCGCGAGCAGATCACAACCAATCCTGAGCGCATACCGGATGAGGGTTTGCCGAAGGTGCATGAGTCGGCCGGTGCGATCATTGTGGGTGCGCGGCCGTTTCTGATTGCTTTCAATGTTATTTTGCGCAGCAGTGACATTGGCGTTGCTCGGCAGATCGCGCGCAGAGTCAGGGCGCGCAATGGCGGATTGCCATTCCTCAAAGCGTTAGGTTTTCGATTGCAAACGCGTAACCTGGTCCAGGTTTCAATGAACCTCGTGAATTACGAAGTCACAGGCATGACAGCTGCCTACGACGCTGTACGCCGCGAAGCCGACCGTTCAGCTGTAGAGATTGACAGCGCAGAGATCGTCGGTCTCGTTCCGCAAAACGCTCTCGACCGCAACGCCGAATATTTCACCAAACTCGAAAACTTCTCCGAATCCAAGATCCTCGAACATCAGCTCGATCAGTGTTAATCGTTTTAATCAATCCGTAAAATCCGTGGCTAAGATCCCATTTCGATGAACGCCTCTCGGAGCTTCTCATCCTTCTGCATCAACCGGAGATATCTAACCTCTTCACTACTCCGCTTTGCTTTAGCAATTCGATCCGGTAGCAACGACGACAATGTATCTCGTTGCGCTTTGAAACCAATCTTGCGGAGCTGAAACCGATCCCAGTCACCGCGTCGTTCAAGATCGAGTTCAAGAATCATCGGGCTCTGCGCGAGCTTGCGCAGTGTCGCTGCCGGTGTGCGATAGCCCTTGCGCGTTTTGATCTTCTCTTCTTCTTTGAGTGCGAGTTGCAGCGAATCCTTTCGCATCGGCCGAAACCCCAGCTTGCGATAAAACCAGAACGCACCTGACTCGATTCCCTCTTCGTTCTCGTATCCAATCTGATACGGATCAATTGCGAACGCCGTTACACCCGTGAAGTGATGCATCACGTTCAGCGTGCGCGCATACAACCATGCTGTCTCACCGTCGCGGAACGTGTAATACAAATTAAATCCGCTGTCCATGCGCTCGAAGAGCGAGATTCCTTCGAAGTAACCGATGGCAACACCGTTCTTGTAGATCATCGCCGCATGATAGGCGCGCAACGGCAGGCGCTTGTCCGGTGGCAGGCCCATCAGGAAGAGTTCCACTCCACGGCCGAATTCCGCGCGGTATGCGTGCTTCGGATCGCCATGTGTGAAGCCGTACAGCTCTCGATAGCGAATCGTCGAAGCTTCACGTGCCAGGTCCAGTGCCTTTTCACCTTGCTGTGGCGAGAGCTTTTGCAGTGCCGGCGACGGATGGGCCAGCTCCTTTATGAGATCGATGTCACGCCGTTGAATAAGTGGACCATGGTGGTAAAACGGTTTTCTCGCTGGGATTCGTATGCCTGTGCGGGAGGCGCTGTAGCTCGGCGTCCAACGGACGTATAGCTGCTGTGAATTGTAGAGCTCGGCACGTTCCTGTTCTGGTTTCGGTAATTTATTAAATTGATCGATCAGCCATGGGAGCTCCGCACGCCCATTGCGCGCCGCAGCCAGCCATTTGCGATACGGAATGTTGGCTTCGACAAGAGTGTCCTCTTCCAGCAGGGGCATGAATCGCGGCCATGTATCAGCGAGGCGGTTCTCATTCTCGAACCAATCCCAGTCAATCGCTACTTGCGATGCGTGCTTCCGGACCAGCCAACGCACGATGTAGAAACTGAAGGTGTCGGTAACAGAAGTTCCGGCAATGCCGGAAACTTCCTGATCCTCCAGCGGCGAAATATCAATATCTTGTTCTTCCTGTGCCGACACTCTGCTGGAGAAGCTGCGAAGCTCCTTTTCGGTGATGTGCACAATCGATGCGTTGTGAGGATACGCGCGCAGAAAGAGGAGCAGCTCGTGATAGCGAATCAGTGAGTCGGTGTCGTTGAAAAGCTTGCGTGAGAGTTGATTGAGCAGTCGTTCTATTCGGCGTGCGCCGGCAGGAGTGAATTCAGCCTTTAACTCATCGAGGCGCTCAAGAAGATCTGCGGTATTGTCGCGCGGCATTCGTTAAGCTCGTCGAATAAACTTCGCAGCAATCCAGCCGACCAGCACGAACCCCGACAAGATGAGCCAGTTGTACCGCTCTCCATACGTTACGCCTGGGAAGTGGTTGCTGATCATGATGAACACCACTGGCACCGCCATAAATGTGTTCTGTTTCGATCGCAACTTGGCTTGCGCCGAGAGTCGTTCGTCAGGTTTGCGTCCTTCGTTGAGCGCCGCAATCATCCGTTTTTGCGCGGGCAGAATATGCAGCCAGACATTTGCAGCCATGATCGTTCCGAAGATCGCCCCGAGATGGATGTAAGCGGCTCGACCGCTGAACGTCCTTGTCAGGCCAAATGCAACAACGACAATCACCACGTAAGCGATCACGGCGAAGAGCTTCTCGTGACGGCCCAATGGCGACATCATCATCACATCGTAAATAAATCCGCATGCGACGATCACCGTGATGCCAGTAGCAACGGCTGTGCTCACGCTCATCTCACGCACGTCCGGGTCGATGAGCGCACCGCCTCCGAGATAATAAATGAGCACAAGGAGTGCGAAGCCGCTGAGCCACGTGGTAGCGGCCTCCCAACGAAACCAATGCAGCGTTCGCGTTGCTAAGTCAGGAACCTTGCGTTTCTCGACAGCATAGAAACCGCCACTATGGACCATCCAGACCTGAGGCGCCGTTCCGGTAGTTGCGGCAGCTTTTTCTTCTTCGGTCAGGCGGGCGTCAAGCCAGGTGAAATAGTAAGTGGTGCCGACCCACATGATGCCGGCAAAGACGTGTGTCCAGCGAAGCAGCAGATTAAGCCACTCACTGAGCGTTGGGTCGAGGATGATCATAGGGTGGCGGACGCGTTAGCTCCCACGATAGGTCGAATACCCGTAGGGACTGATCAGAAGCGGAACATGATAGTGTTGGGAACTGTCGTCGACATTGAACACGATCGTAACCTGCGGAAAGAAGCAGGAGATGCTGAGCGACGCGAAGTAAGGATCAGTGTCAAAAATCAGCCGGTATGTACCATTTGCCACGGGGCGGTCGACGAGAAAAAACGGCTTCACGCGACCATCCGTGTCAGTCCATGCATGACTCAACTCCGTCCAGCTTTCGTCGGTATTCTGCACTTCGAGGCAGACAGCCACGCCACTGGCAGGTGCACCTCTGGAC
>DASUYO010000436.1:0-6036 GCA_036377375.1 Pyrinomonadaceae bacterium | reverse complement strand
CTCGCGGCGTTCAAAGCAGCTCCGGAAGCTGCGGTCGATTCTGTTCACGGATTGTTCGCCGAGTATGGAAAATCGATCGATATGACGGCTTTTCCCGCGATGATCGAGGTGCTCGCGCAGGGAAAAACGCTGCGCCTGCTGGAAACGGATCTGCCGTTCACGTGGCGGCTCGCATTCAACGCCGTTCTTCATGGTCGGGCGGCGCTCGTAGCGCCCGTCAGAGTTGGCGGACAAACGTTTGGCTTACTCGGACTCGTCTGGAGCCAGGCGCGCGAAGGCTTCGACGATCACGACGTCACGCTCGTCGAGGGCATCGCCGATCAGATCGGCACCGCACTCGAACGCGATCAGTTGTCGGCGGAGATCATGCACTTGCGCAGCGCGCTGCACGAGCGCTACGGCGAAGAACGCATCATCGGACAAACGCCCGCGATACGTCGCGCGATTGAGCTGGCGCTGAGCGTTGCCGATACGCAAACGACAGTTTTGATCGAAGGCGAATCGGGAACGGGCAAAGAGCTGCTCGCGAATCTGATCCACTTCAACTCCGGCCGCGAAGATCAACCTTACGTGAAACTCAACTGTGGCGCCATTCCCGAGACATTGCTTGAGTCGGAGTTGTTCGGTCATGAAAAGGGCGCGTTCACTGACGCACGCGCTCTGCGTCGCGGGCGATTCGAAGAAGCGAATGGCGGCACGCTTTTCCTCGACGAAGTTGGCGAGATGAGTCCGTCCGCGCAGGTGAAACTGCTGCGCGTGTTGCAGGATGGAGAGCTGACACGCGTCGGCGGCAATGAAGTGATCAAGACTGATGTGCGTGTTATAGCGGCGTCGAATGTCGATTTGAAGCGTGCAGTTGAGCTTGGAAGTTTCAGACAGGATCTGTTCTACAGGCTTTCTGTGTTTCCGATTAAGCTGCCGCCTCTGCGCGAGCGTCCCGAGGACATTCATCCGCTCGTGATTCACTTCCTCGAACACTACAAACAGAAGACGGGACGCTTCATCTCCGGCATCTCGAAAGATGCGCTACAGGCGTTCATTACGTATGACTGGCCCGGCAATGTGCGTGAACTCGAGAACGCGATCGAGCGGGCTGTGATTATTGCTTCAGGTCGCGCGATTGAGCTCGAGGACTTGCCGGAAGCAATCAGCAAGATCGCTCTTCAGGCGCGCGACCGGATCAAGGTCGAGCGCGCCAAAGCTGCCAGCGAAGGCCGCACGACGACGTTTGAGATCACTGTGCCCTCGTCGATGGAAGAGATCGAACGGCAGGCCATCGAGGCGACTCTCGACTACACCGAGGGCGACAAATCTCACGCCGCCCGAGCTCTCGGCATCGGCCGCAAGACGCTCTACCGGAAACTGGAGCAGTACAACGGGCAAGCAAAATAGTCGGGAGTTCAACTTTCAACCGGAATTTAAACATAGTTCAGAGTTCAAGCTTTTGCTTGTCTGTAAGAGGAACCTAAAGATTGAACTCTGAACTATGCTTGAATTCCGGTCGACTTATAGGACCTATTCTTGGCAAAACCGACTCCTGCTGCTATAGTCCAACGCCGTATAATCGTCGTAATTTTGTACTAAGAAAGGACCCAGAAAATGGGAGACGAAAGTATCTCGAACAAGTTAACGTACCTGCTGATCGGCGGCGGCATCGGCGCCATTATCGCGCTGCTGTTTGCGCCCAAGTCGGGCCAGGAATTGCGCGGCGACATCGCCGACGCAACGCGCAAAGGTATCGATCGTTCTCGCGAGGCGGCCCAGCAGTTGGGAGATCGCGCCGGTGAATACTACGAAGCGACTCGCGGTCGTGCAGCAGAGCTTTACACGCAAGCGGCGGAAAGAGTCGGTGAGGTGGCCCAAAGCGCGCGCGATGCCGCATCACGTCAGAGCGGAACGCTGAGCGCGGCTGTTGAAGCCGGCAAGAAGGCGTACCAGGAGGAGAAGCGGAAGACCGAAATGTCAGGCCGCATCGAAGCCGCTCCAAACTACGGCGGCGGTGAGTCGTCGAACAACTAGTCGAACATGTATCTTCCAGCGCTGTTACAGATGAGCACTCGCGATCCGTTGTTCTGGATCATGGTGATTATTGCCGCTTCGTTTGTCTTGATTGCGATTGCGATGATTGCGATAGCGGTCTTTGTTAGCCGGGCAGTGAAATCAGTAAACCGGCTGGAAGAGAAGACGGAGCCGCTGCTCGAACGCGTGACGGCCATAAGCGATCAGGGCAAGCAGATTGCCGTCCAGGGAAAACTGATTGCAGAGCAGTTCACGGCTGTGTCGGGTCACTTGTCGACCGCGACCATGCACGTTTCAGACTCGCTGGCGATTATCAAAGGTGAGATTAGTGAGTTGAAGGCGCTGGTGAGTGAAACGGCTGTCGAAGCTCGTGATAAAGTCGAGCTGGTGAGCCGGACCATCGATCGCACGCAAAAACAGGTTGCAATGACGACTGATTTTGTACAGACAAAGGTGATAGAGCCGGCGCGCGAGCTGGCGGCGATTATGGCGGGCTTCCGCCGTGGCCTCGAGGTACTCGTTGCGCCAATGCCCAAGCCCATTAATCAAACTTACGCCGAGGATGAGATGTTTATCGGTTGAGATAAATTAAAGTTGATTCACACGACCCGAGCCAGCTCATCCTGAGATGGCTCGGGTTCTTAGTTTTTGTGCCTTTTCGCGGCTCAATTGATATCTGCTAGTATTTAACACTTACGCTTATGTCCACAGAAACACCACTCGATCTCAAGAAGACAGTCAACCTGCCGAAGACCGCCTTTTCGCAAAAAGCGAACCTGGCGCAAAGTGAACCCGCGCGCCTCGAAAAATGGGCGAAGCTCGACCTTTACCGCCTGATCCGGCGCGCACGCGAAGGTCGCGACAAGTTCATTCTCCACGATGGTCCGCCATACGCGAACGCCGATATCCATCTCGGCACCGCGATGAATAAGATCCTCAAAGACTTCATCGTCAAATCGCGCACGATGATGGGCTTCGACGCGCCCTACGTGCCGGGCTACGACTGCCATGGCTTGCCTATCGAAACACACGTCGAACGCGCGCTCGAGAAAAAGGGAAAGAAGAAAAACGATCTTAGCGTCGAGACTTTCCGTCGTATCTGCCGCGAGCACGCAGAGAATGCGCTCAAGAGCCAGACCCGTGACTTCAAGCGACTCGGAATTCTCGGTGAGTGGGACGATCCGTACCTCACGATGTCGAACCACTATGAAGCCGAAACGGCGCGAATGTTCGCACGCTTTGTCGAGCGTGGCTGGGTTTACAAAGGCGCGCGCCCTGTCTACTGGTGTCTGAAAGATCAAACGGCGCTGGCGGAAGCAGAAGTCGAATATCACCAGCACACCAGCCCGTCGGTCTACGTGAAGTTTCCGCTGAAGAGCGATCCTGCGTTGATCGATCCCGCACTCGCAGGCCGGAAAGTGTTTGTCGTGATCTGGACCACGACGCCCTGGACGCTCCCCGCGAACCTCGGCATCGCTGTGCATCCTGATTTTGAGTACTCCGCGTTTGAGTACGGCGATGAGGTTTACATCGTGGCGAGTGAACTGGTCGAGGCCGTGGCGACCAAGTGTAATCTTGGCGCGGCTCCGAAAGTGCTCGCACGCTTTTCGGGTTCAAAACTTGATCGACTCGAGGCACAGCACGCGTGGTTGGATCGTCCTTCGCTGTTGATGGTCGGCGAGCACGTCACGCTCGGCGGCGAATCCGACGCGGAAACTGAGCTCGACGTGAGCGAAGCGCAGAAAAAAGCCGACAGCAAAGCAGGCACCGGCTGCGTGCATACAGCTCCGGGTCACGGTCACGACGACTTCGTGATCGGCAAGCGCTACGGTTTGGACATCTATTGCCCGGTAGACAACGCCGGCCGCTTCACGCCTGACGTGGAACACTTCGCCGGTCAGCGCGTGTTTGATGCTAACGATCCAATCGTTGAATTCATGCGCGAAAGAGGCGTGCTGCTATTCAGTGAGCAGTATGAGCATCGGTATCCGCATTGCTGGCGCTGTAAAAATCCGGTGATCTTTCGCGCGACGCCGCAGTGGTTCATTGCGATGGACCAGGCGCACCGTGACCTTGTCGAAAAAGACGAAGACGGGCGCGATCGTAGTAACTTCACGGAGAACCTTTCTGAAGGCGGCAACGCTTCATTGCGTGCTGAAGCGCTCGCAGAAATTGAGCGCGTCAACTGGATTCCGGCATGGGGCATGGATCGCATGCGAAACATGCTCAAGGCGCGGCCGGATTGGTGTGTTTCGCGCCAGCGAGTTTGGGGAGTTTCGATTCCGGTTTTTTACTGCGCGAGGTGCAATGAGGCAGTTGCGGATCCGTCTGTGATCAATCACGTGGCTGACATCTTCGAGCGCGAGTCAGGTGATGCGTGGTACACGCACGCTGCACAGGACTTGTTGCCGCCCGGGTTTAAGTGCAAAGGGTGTGGAGCGCAGGAGTGGACCAAAGAGACTGACATTCTCGATGTCTGGTTTGACAGTGGTACGTCGTCGATCGCGGTACTTGAGAATCGCGAAGAATTGCGCTGGCCAGCGGATGTTTACATTGAAGGTGGCGATCAGTTTCGTGGCTGGTTTAATTCGTCGCTAATGATCGGGGTTGCTGCTCATGATCGTGCGCCGTACAAGACGGTGATCACGCATGGTTGGACGCTCGACGCTCAAGGGCGGGCGATGCACAAGTCTGCCGGCAACGCGATCGAGCCTGATAAAGTCATCAAGCAGTCGGGCGCGGAGACTATTCGCCTGTGGTGTGCATCGTCGAACTATTTCGAAGACATGCGCGGATCGGATGAGATCCTTCAGCGTGTCACTGACGCGTATCGCAAGCTGCGCAATACGGCGCGCTTTGCACTCGGTAATCTTGATGGCTTCGATCCGGAGCGCGACAGTGTGGCGGTCGAAGAGATGGAGGAGATCGACCGCTGGGCACTCGCGGAGCTCAATCGTGTCACGGCGAAAGTGCTCGCCGCGTATGAGGCGTACGAGTTTCACAACGTCTATCACGCTTTGTATAACTTCGCGACTGTGACGCTCTCCGCACGTTACTTCGACATCATCAAGGATCGCCTCTACACGTTTGCGCCACGTAACAAAGCGCGACGCTCCGCACAGACCGTGTTGCTCCAGATCGCTGATGGACTAGCGCGCATGCTGGCGCCGATACTCGTATTTACAGCGGATGAGGTTTGGGAGAACTTGCCGCTGCGTGCTGAGCCGTCGGTGCACGCGGTGGAGTTTCCAGAGACTGCGGGTGAAAACCAGGACGCATTGTTAGCTGAGTGGGAACGACTGTTTGCAATTAGAGACGACGTGTTGCGAGCGTTGGAAGAAGCACGCGTGGCGAAGCAGATTGGGAGCTCGCTTGAAGCGAAGGTGACGCTGCGAGCTTCGGGAAGCGCACTGGACTTATTGCAAAAGCATCAGAAGGATTTGCGATATCTGTTCATCGTTTCGCAAGTGGAGCTTGGGAACTCGACGGGAGGCGGCGGCGTTTCCATTGCGATCTCACGCGCAGATGGACAGAAGTGCGAGCGCTGCTGGAACTACTCGACGCGCGTGGGTGAATCCGAGCGTTATCCGACGGTTTGTGAGCGATGCGTCGCCGCGCTGAAGGAGATTGAGGAACAGGAATAGCTTCGTACACAATGTTTCAAATCTTCGATGGGTCGTGAATAGTTTAGAGTTCAAGCTTTAGCTTGCCCGTCCGGCAACCAGCAGCAGCCTAAAGGCTGAACTCTGAACTATGCTCAAATCTTCTATGGTCGTGATTAATCGTGGACACCAGTATTAATAAAGCAGCGGATCTTCGCATTCGTTTCGCCTGGCGGGCGGGCTATCTGCTGGCTGCGTTCGGCGTATACCTGGCCGATCAGGCGTCGAAAGCGTGGGCGGTCAGGGCGCTGCGCTTCGGTCAGGCGCGCGTAGTAGTTCCCGGCTTTTTCCACTTCATCTACACCGAAAACCCGGGCATCGCGTTTGGACAGTTGCAGGAGGGTGGCTCGTTTGG
>DASUYO010000435.1:0-21708 GCA_036377375.1 Pyrinomonadaceae bacterium | reverse complement strand
TCGAGTCGTGAAGACATCAACAGACTACCGGGCAGATACTCGGTGGTAATTTGATCGGCATCTTCCAGAATAAGGGCGCGCTCGATCACGTTGCGCAGCTCGCGAACATTTCCCGGCCACTCGTACTTCCTGAAGACTGCTATGGCTTCCGGCGATAGGCCGGTGATTTTGCGTCGCCGAAGCTTTGCCCCAATCGTATCGATGTAATGTTGCGACAAAAGCAGAACATCGTCACCTCTTTCGCGAAGCGGTGGAATGTCGATCTGAATGATCGATAAACGATAATAGAGATCCAGTCGGAACCGTCCGGCTTTGCTCTCTGCTTTTAGATCGCGGTTGGATGCTGCAAGCACGCGGACATCCAGGGGAATGTCTTTTAAACCTCCCACGCGCCGGAAAGCTCCTTCCTCTAACACGCGCAGCAGCTTTGCCTGGAGCGAGAGTTCAAGTTCACCAATCTCGTCAAGCAAAAGCGTTCCGCCTTCTGCCTGCTCGAATAATCCTTCCTTGCGTGCTTTGGCGTCAGTGAATGCGCCTTTCTCATAGCCGAAGAGCTCAGACTCGATCAGCGTCGCGGGAAGGGCTGCACAATTGACCGCTACAAAGGGGCCTTCAGCTCGCTGCGAGCCGTAATGGATCGCCTTTGCTATGAGATCCTTGCCCGTCCCTGATTCGCCTTGAAGTAAAACTGAGGCGACCTCGCTTTCGGCGACCTTGGCTGCGAGTCCCAACATCTTCTTCATCGCCGGCGACTCGCCCACGATCTGGCTGAAATTAAACTCACGCGCCCGCTCCTTCCTTGTCTGCGCTACTTCTCGGCGCAAGTGTCGGGTTTCAAGCGCGTTTCGAATTGTGATGCGGAGTTCTTCGAGATTGATCGGCTTAGCGATGAAATCGTAAGCGCCACCGCGCAGGGCGGAAATGGTGTTATCAACGTGAACATTGCCCGTGATCATGATCACAATGGCTTCCGGATGTTCGCGCTTGATCTCGCGCAGTACGTCAAGGCCGGAACCATCAGGAAGATCGATATCGAGTAAAACCGCGGCGGGAAGATCTGCGTTGAAGTTCTTTATTGCTTCGGCTACAGAGCCTGCTTCGACCGGCGCGAAGCTCCAACTTTGCAGAGCTTCTCGAAGCGTCCAGCGAATAGCCTCGTCATCGTCGACGACCAGTATCTGTTCGTTTGTGTTCTTGGGGGACATTGATTCAGCCGGAACATGATAAATGATCAGGGCTCAAGTCCGGTGTTTGGATTATATGCGCTGTATTCGGGAATGAGAAAGACGATTTTCAAGAACGTCAAGCCGTTTCATTCTTCGGTACTGAACCAGTACTCACTCTTCCAGTACCAACAACGCCGTTTGTCCTCCGCCCGAGGTTACATTCAACAGTGAACTTGCTGACAAACGAATCAATGCTCCTTCTACCTCGTTCTGAAACAGAAATGGGTTGAAGTCAACGAACAACTCATCGAGATAAACTCGATCGGAATAAGCCGGAATATTTGTTTTCTCCAGGACCACTCTTTCCTGGACCACATAAGGCCTCCGAAAGGCTGCCTTAACTGCCTCCTGCCACTCCTGTCCACTGCTCTCCCAGCCTAGAAATACACCATGGCCGCCATAATCGTCGTTAGGCTTGAGGACAAACTGTTCACGTTCCTTCAAAATCAATGTCTCTAAGTCGAACTCTGAACCGTGAAAAACTGTTCGCGAAGGTCGAACGTAACAGGTCCATGGTATGTGTTTTTGAATCACCTCGAGTTCGGCAGAGTCAAACAGATGTGCATAAGCCGGATTCCGGAGAACTGCAAACGTAGATTTTTTGTGTGCAAGCTTTGTGCGAAACGAGTTTGCCATACACACACGACCTTGCCAATATGCGTGGATCAGCGGATGGTCCAAACCAAACTCGTTCAGAAATTCGTGAATGACGACTCTCTTGTATACGATGTCGATACGGAACCCCTCGGCTGTTAAGTAGTCGCCGTTATATTCGAGATCGTGTGGATCGGCTATGAGCACAGGATATCCCTGGGCAACAAAATAATCTTTCAGAATTCGAAATTCACTACTGGTCGGGACTCCTTCCCAGTCGATGATCGCAATTTGAGGTTTGTCCTCTTGTCCACCCCATTCGCGATACGCGGTTAGCAGCGACTTTAGTAGCGCCACATGCGGCTGAGGCAGCCAATGAGAATTTGTTTCGAGAAAATCTTTCAATGCGGTTAACCGGAAAAGAATATTCTCCAGTTGCATTTGATCGCCGACACCTGCTGGTGTTTCGGCGTTGTACTCGAGAAACTGAAACCCGCTCGTGTTGAGATGACCATCGAGACGACTGCTAACACATAACCGAGAATAGCCCGGCTCGATGCGCGCCGCCTCCTCCTCGGCCGGCGTCAGACCGAGAAAAGCCAACAAAGACTGGTCGGCGAGGGCCGCAATCGCAACTTTTTCAAAAACAGCCGCAAGCGTTTCGGCAGCGCGTCTTACATTGTCATATTGATGGCGAGGCAGGATATAAGGGCGCAGGAAAGGGCAAGTGGCACGGTCACCCTGAAGCAGTCCAAGCTTACGCTGGGCAGCTTGCAACTCTTCGAACAGTGCTGGACCAAGAGAAGTGTCTTCGACGATCAAACGATCGAGTTTGTTTATTCGATCTTCCACTAGCAGCGCCCAACGGCTTTGCCTCAAAAGTGTCTCTCGCTACAAAAATGCACAAGAAGCATATATGACTTACTGAGTTTTTGTCCTCTTAGTGCCGAGCAATGAACGTGCCGCCGTATGAAGGCGAGTTGTTGCGCCGGATCGATCCGAAACACCGCAGCCTGGGCCAGTTCTTCCAGGAAGAATCGCCACCCCGCTCAGCCTGGACTTCTATATTCGCTGCCGGAATCAATTCCCGGTTCGCATCCTACGAATCCCACCAACGCAGTTAGTGGATTGTTCAAGTCCTTTCTAAAAGGATTTAAAGTATCCACCCACTGCCGTGGGTAGGATTTAGTACTCTTCGTGCAAAGCGGGTTTTGAGGTTTCTCAGCGACGCACACCGACCAATGGAGGCGGTGCAACCGCAGCCACTCGAATGCGAGCGTCGAGAATAGTTGCGCCCGTCTCATGAACCACAAACGGATTGCAATCGAGTTCGGCAATCTGTGGGATGTCTTCAACCATCGCGCTCACGCGCAACAATCCTTCTTCCAGCGCTCTTACATCGCACGCCACGCTGCCGCGAAAGCCTGTCAGTAATGGATAGGTCTTAAGCTCGCGGATCAGCTCCGTAGCATCTTCGTTTGAAAGAGGAGTGAGACGTATTGAAACATCTTTCAATAGTTCCACCTGGACTCCGCCGGCACCGCATGCCACAACCGGACCAAACTGTGGATCGTGCACCACACCAACCAACATTTCGACACCACGTTGAGCCATGCGTTGGACCATAAAGCCTGAGGGTGCGTGTCCTCTTGAACTCAACAGTTCATTCATCTCGCGTGCTGCCGCGCGAACTGCATCAGTACCGGTGAGATGAAGCCTGACTGCGCCTGCTTCAGTTTTATGGAGCAGATCGGGAGCGATGGCCTTAAGCGCCACTTCTCCTCCGATCTGTCCTGCTGCTACACCAGCTTCTTCTGCGTTCGTGACAATTCTCTGCTCAATCAATGGCAAGCCATAGCAGGAAAGAAGTCCTGCAACCTCGTCCGGTGTCAACCAACCTTCTCCGCGTACAAGCGCCGCAGCAACGATCGCAGCCGCCTCGTCAGCGCGAATATCTTCGAATCGTGCGGGATAAGTTTCGCGGCGTTCACGCCATTGTTGGTAGCGTGTCGCACGAGCCAAAGCGATCGCTGCCGTTTCCGGAAATGAATATGAGGGGATGCGGGTGGTTGATTCTCGCAACTCCACCGGTGCCGGTTGTGCGGAAAGAAAGACGCTCAGTAGCGGTTTGCGCTTGTCGATGTGAGGCACAGCTTCCACGATTGCTTTCGCGACGTCGTCAGCCCGTGTCACGAGTGGCGGAGTAAAGATCACGATCAGCGAATCGACGTTGTCGTCATTACCTACAATTTCGACGGCTTTCCGGTAATGGTTAGCGGGCGCTGAGGCAATCATATCTACCGGATTTCCCACGCTGGCTCCAGCCGGAAGAAACGCACGCAATCTTGCCTGGCTGCTGTCCGATAGAACCGGTACGACAAGTTCACGCGCCTCGCAGGCATCCGCGCAAAGAATCGCAGGACCACCGGCGTTGGTAATAATTCCTACTCGTTTTCCTTTTGGCAGCGGTTGGTTTGCCAGCAAGGATGCAACATCGAACAGCTCTGCCAGGGTGTCTGTGCGAACGACCCCGGCTTGTCGAAAGAGTGCATCAACCGTAACGTCGGAAGCGGCGATCAGCGCGCCAGTATGCGAAGAAGTTGCGCGAGCGCCGGCAGCGGAGCGTCCACTCTTCACTACCGCGATGGGCTTCTGCCGTCCGACGCGGCGTGCAATCTCTGAAAACTTCCTTGGATTTCCGAACGACTCCAGATAGAGAAGAATCACATCAGTATTATCGTCGGCCTCCCAGTAGCGCAGGAGATCGTTTCCGGAAATATCGGCTTTATTACCGACAGAGACAAAGGTCGATATTCCTAGTCCCAGCGAGCCGGCAAATTCCATGATCGCAAGACCCAGTGCGCCACTCTGCGATGAGAAACCGACTCGTCCACGCGGCGGCACACCCGGAGCAAACGTTGCATCAAGCAACACTGCCGGGTTTGTGTTGGCGATGCCCATGCAGTTTGGACCAATCAACCTCATGCCGGCGCCACGACAAACACTCATCAACTCCGCCTGACGCGCTTTCCCTTCGTTCCCTGTCTCAGAGAAACCGGCTGAGATTACAACGAGTGCCTTAACACCCTTTCTTGCACACGCCGCCGCAACTTCAATTACCTTTGCAGCCGGTACAACGATGACAGCTAGATCTACCGGACCGGGAATCGCTTCGACCGACGAATACGCAGGAACATTCTCGATCTCACTGGCGGCAGGATTAACCGGGTACACCGGACCTTTGAATCCATAATTCAACAAGTTATGAAAGATTTCACCGCCGATTGTGCCGCGTTGACGCGAAGCCCCGATGACTGCAACAGCTCGTGGTTCGAAGAAAAGCTTCAAAGCGTTGACGGATGCGATCGATTCCCGGTATTCGAACTGCTTCCGAGCTTCGTCAGTAAAAGAGGTTGGGAAAACAACGTGGAGCTGACCCGCATTCGCGCTTACCTCGATCGGAAACCCGGATGCGCGAAAGACGTGAAGCATTGCATGGTTAGCGGCAACCACGTCGGCCTCGAACACTTTGATTCCGTTTGCCGCGGCCACTTGCGCAAGTTGTCCCAACAATATCGTGCCCAGTCCGCGTCCCTGAAATTCGTTGGCGATGGTGAAAGCTACCTCGGCCCGCTGTTGGTCAATGGCAACATAGAAAGCGTGACCCACTACGCGCTCCCCATCACCACTGCATGCCACCATGCCAAAAGCCTGGTCCAGGTTCGCCTCTCGATGAGCTTCCGCAGCCAGGCCGGCGCTATTCTGCAAACAATAAAATCGGAGCCAACGAGAGTCTTCCGACAGCGAATTCAACAACACGCAGAGTCCGGCTTCATCCGCAGGATGCATCGCGCGAATGCGAACGGTTGAACCATCACGCAAAACTACGTCGCCTTCGCGCTGTATATCTTGTGCACTTGTTTGGTTGTCAGGCATTTGGCAAGCGGAGTGTATCTGATGTCTTAACCTTCTGAAACTCCTGTCAGACGTTCAATCTTGATCTTGAAAACGATGACTTCAGGTGCAGAACTGTCTATCGCAATCGCAGACTCGACCGGCGTTAACAGAGGAAACTTGCGGAGCAACTTGGTGAGAATATCTGCACGCTCATTCTGCCTGGTGATTTCTTCATACCTGCCAAACGCGATTGCACTTCTCCAGCGCAAGTCGTTCTCGATTTCGTCAACTTGAACACAGGCTCGAGGATTCTCCCGTAGGCCGGAAATCTTCACTCCTGGCAAGGAATGGCTGTATAAAGAATCACCTTCCAAATGACAATTGACTGGTACGACATACGGTTCACCATTCACAATGCAACCGAGTCGTCCAACTCGTGCTGTCTGAAAGAGCATACGCGCCTCATCATGACTCAGCATCTTTATCATACCGTTTCTCCGATTGAACCTGCGCTCAATTGTTGAATCGGCAAGAGTCGTACCCGCCGATATCGCCCGGAGTAATGCTCAATTTCGGTGAGGTTGTGGACTTTTCCTCAACGCACTGCGCAAGCTTACTCACAACCACTCTCGCAAAGTTTGTAATCCTGACGAAATACTCACTTATCGAATGGCATGTTCCTTGCGCCTGCAACGGTGGGAATTGTCAACCGCCGAGATGACGGAAGACTAAGCACCCTTAAGCAGGCACCGGAAGAAATGGAGGTTTACCGCCATGGCAACGGATGAGCGCGATATTCTCGAACTCCTCAAAGATGAGTTGGACTTCATCGAGAAAGGAGGCTACGGACGATCGGTTCGTACGCCATGGCAAAGCAAATCTGCCTTTCAGGATTCTCTGACCTGTATTAACTATGGTTACCCATATCGCGTTCATCCATGCAACGAGTGTCACCTGCTCGAGTTTGTCAGCCCGGATCACCGGAATGAACCGGTGCCCTGTCACTTCATACCTTTAAATACTGATGGAGAAACGATCGAGGATTTGGAGCTACGGGAGAATCAGACAAAGCTCGAACGAGAAGTAAGCAGATGGCTTCGCGAGAGGATTAAGGAGATCGAGGAGGAGCGAGCCGAACACGCAAAGACGTGAAGTCGACGAAAGGAGTTAAACATGGACACCGCGGTAGGCTCACTGATAGCCATTGCACTAACGGCTGCGGCTCTCTGGTTCGGCATCCGCTGGCTTGTTCGGTCCTCCTCTGCGCTACATCATCTGTAAGCCACAAAGAGGCAGAAGAAGCACAAATGACATTGATGCTGTTGCTCAATGTCATTTTGTGCTTTTGTGCTTTTTTGTGGGCGCGCTTTCTCTGTTGCGGCGTGGACTCGGATTTGCTCAGTCTCGTTATTGAGTATTAGCACTGCGAAGGAATTCCCAGCAAATGAGACAAACGGTGACCATCGATGGCAACGAAGCAGCCGCTTACGTTGCTTACAAAACAAACGAAGTGATCGCGATTTACCCGATCACACCTTCCTCTCCAATGGGCGAGTCGGCCGATGCCTGGTCGGCTGCCGACGAGAAGAACATCTGGGGTATGCGGCCACTCGTGCGCGAAATGCAATCGGAAGGCGGCGCTGCGGGCGTGGTCCATGGAAGTTTGCAGACAGGATCATTAACTACCACGTTCACGGCCAGTCAGGGATTGTTGTTGATGATTCCCAACATGTTCAAGATAGCAGGTGAACTAACCAGCACAGTCTTTCACATTGCCGCGCGAACGATAGCCACTCACGGCCTCTCCATCTTCGGTGATCACAGTGATGTCATGGCGGCGAGATCGACGGGCTGGGCCATGTTGTTTGCTAACTCGGTCCAGGAAGTGATGGATTTCGCGTTGATTTCGCAGGCGAGCACATTGGAGGCACGCGTTCCCTTCCTTCATGTGTTCGATGGTTTTCGCACTTCACACGAAGTGATGAAGATCACGAAGCTTTCGGAGGAAGAGATTATCGGCATGATGGACCAGGAGCTCGTGCGCCAGCATCGTGCACGAGCGCTGACTCCCGATCGACCCGTCATTCGAGGAACTGCGCAAAATCCTGATGTCTTCTTTCAGTCTCGCGAACGGGCCAATTCCTTCTACCTGAAAACTCCGGCGATTGTTGAGAAGGCAATGGAGAGGTTCGCTGCACTCACAGGTCGACGTTACAAACTCTTCGAATTCGTCGGTGATCCAGACGCTGAGCGTGTGATCGTCATGATGGGCTCAGGCTGCGAAACCGCTGAGGAGACGGTTGAATCTCTCTGCAAAATTGGCGAGAAGGTTGGTCTTTTGAAAGTCAGACTTTACCGGCCGTTCTCAGTTTCGCACTTCATCAACTCTTTGCCTGTTTCGACCAGGGCGGTCGCAGTTCTCGATCGTACTAAAGAGCCGGGAAGCACTGGCGAACCGCTATATCAGGACGTGGTGACGGCATTCTCCGAAACGAAACACAATGTGCGCGTTGTTGGCGGACGTTATGGGCTGTCGTCGAAAGAGTTCACACCAGCAATGGTCAAAGCCGTTTTCGACGAGCTGAACAAACATGAGCCGAAGAACCATTTCTCAATCGGGATTGACGACGACGTCACGTTCACCAGCATTCCCTTTGACCCATCATTCAGCACCGAGCCGGACGATCAGGTGCGTGCTGTTTTCTGGGGCTTGGGCGCTGATGGAACAGTCAGTGCCAACAAGAACTCCATCAAGATCATTGGCGAGGAAACTCCAAACTTCGCGCAGGGTTATTTTGTTTATGACTCCAAAAAAGCTGGTGCCATGACCGTATCCCACCTGCGTTTCGGTCCTTGTCCAATCAAGAGCACCTATCTTATTCAGCGCGCAAACTTCATCGCCGTGCACCAGTTTTCTTTCTTTGGTCAATATGATGTCCTTGGCACAGCCATCGAAGGCGCAACTCTGTTAATCAACACTCCCTATGAAGAACGCGCGGTTTGGGATCACCTGCCGGCTGCTGTTCAGAAAGCGATTATTGAGAAGCGGCTGAAGGTTTATGTAATCGATGCCAATGCCGTGGCACGAAAGAGTCAGCTTGGCAATCGGATCAATACGATCATGCAGACGTGTTTCTTTGCACTGAGCGGTGTATTACCACGCGATGAAGCAATAACCAAGATCAAAGAGTTCATACGAAAGAGTTACGGGAAACGAGGTGAGCCGGTTGTGCGGCAAAACTTCGCAGCGGTTGATACTGCTCTCGCTCATCTGCACGAGATTGCTGTTCCCGAGACCGTGAGCGGCACCATTGAACTCACGTCCAAAGTACCTGTTGACGCACCCGACTTTGTGCGTAATGTGACTGCCGAAATGATCGCGGGCCGCGGCGATCAGCTGCCCGTCAGTGCCTTTCCGGAAGATGGGACTTATCCAGTCGGGACGACGCGTTGGGAGAAGCGCAACATCGCGCAAGATGTGCCTGTGTGGGAACCGGATTTATGTATCGAGTGTGGAAAGTGCATCCTGGTTTGCCCGCATTCGACGATTCGCGCCAAAGTTTGCTCTGCAAGTGATCTCACTGACGCGCCAGCCGGATTTAAATACATGCCGGCAAAGTGGCGAGAGTTTCCAAATCAGTTGTACACGATCCAAGTGGCGGTTGAGGATTGCACGGGCTGCCAACTTTGCGTTGAAGTTTGTCCGGCTAAAGACAAGAGCAACGTGTCACGTAAAGCTCTCAATATGGAGCCACAATTACCCTTGCGAGATAGTCAACGAGTTAATTGGAATTACTTCTTACAACTTCCGGACTTGCACAAGAATGGTCTGATTGCATTTAACTCCGTTAAGAATGTCCAGTTGTTACAGCCGTTGTTTGAGTTCTCGGGTGCATGCGCAGGTTGTGGGGAAACACCTTACATCAAACTGCTGACTCAACTCTTTGGCGACCGCGCGATAATTGCAAATGCCACCGGTTGTTCCAGCATCTACGGCGGCAACCTGCCTACGACTCCCTACACCAAGAATGACGACGGCCGCGGCCCGGCGTGGAGTAACTCTCTCTTCGAAGACAACGCCGAATTCGGCTTGGGTATGCGACTCGCTCTGGATCATCAGAAGGCGTATGCAAAGGACCTCGTTCGCCGGCTGCGCGACCTCATTGGAGAACCGCTGGCGAACAGCATCCTTAACACTGACCAATCAAGTAACGAAGGCATCACCGTTCAGCGTGAATTGGTTGCAGCATTGAAGGCGAAGATAAGTTGCACCGACAATCGAGGAACTCGTGATCTTCTCAGCCTGGCTGATTCACTGGTCGAAAAAAGCGTTTGGATCGTGGGTGGTGATGGATGGGCCTACGACATTGGCTACGGTGGTTTGGACCATGTCCTCGCAAGTGGTCAAAACGTCAATATTCTGGTGCTGGATACAGAAGTTTACTCAAACACGGGTGGTCAGGCCTCGAAGGCAACACCACTCGGCGCGGTGGCGAAGTTTGCGACTGGTGGAAAAGCAACCGCGAAAAAAGATTTGGGAATGACAGCCATTCGCTATGGCGACGTCTACATCGCACAGGTGGCGATGGGCGCAAACGATACGCATACCATCAAAGTATTTCTCGAGGCAGAAGCGCATCCCGGACCTTCACTGATTATCGCTTACAGTCAATGCATCGCTCATGGAATCGACATGGCCAAAGGCATGCGCCAACAGAAGCTGGCTGTAGATTCGGGTTACTGGCCACTGTACCGCTACAACCCGCGATTGGTTGAGGAGAACAAGAATCCTTTCCAACTCGACTCGAGTGATCCAAAGATTCCGCTTCAGGAATATATCTACACTGAAGGTCGCTATCGCATGTTGCAGCAGAGTGAACCTGCCGTAGCCAAGTTTCTCCTGGGCCAGGCACAAAAGGCCGTGACACGCCGGTGGCAACAGTACAAACAATTGGCGCAAGCTCCTGCTGTGTAATCTGTGGATGAGGATGCGATGACCCTAACAACAAACTACCTCGGCATGGTTTTGAAGAACCCGATAGTCGCCTCTTCATCGCCACTCTCACACACGGTCGACAGCATCCGCCGTCTTGAAGACGCCGGCGCCGCGGCAGTTGTCATGTATTCGCTGTTTGAAGAGCAGATCGGTTTCGACAGCTATTACATCGACTATCACCTCACCCAGGGGACCGACAGTTACGCGGAATCGATCAGCTATTTTCCTGACATGCAGAGCTATAACGTCGGACCAGACGAATACGTGAATTTGATTCGACGCGCCAGGGAAGCGGTGGATATTCCCATCATTGGCAGTTTGAATGGAACTTCTGTTGGTGGCTGGACGGATTACGCTACGCTAATTGAAGAAGCAGGCGCTGATGCCCTCGAGCTGAATATTTATTACCTTCCGACGAACACACAAGTCTCAGGCATCGAGGTGGAAACACTGTATCTTGATATTCTTTCGGCAGTAAGACAGGCTGTAACTATTCCAGTGGCAGTGAAGATCGGTCCTTTCTTCAGCTCCATTCCGAATATGGCAAGTCGTTTGAGTGACGCCGGTGCTGATGGATTGGTTCTCTTCAATCGCTTCTACCAACCGGACTTTGATTTGGAAAATTTCGAAGTAGCCCCGCGCCTGGTCCTGAGTAATTCCGATGATCTGCGTTTGCCGTTGCGTTGGGTGGCAATTTTGTACGGGAGGTTAACCGCTGATTTTGCGATAACGAGCGGGATCCATACTTCGCACGACGTGATAAAAGGCTTAATGGCGGGTGCAAAAGTAACGATGATGGCATCAGAGCTACTACAGAAAGGCGTTCGCCGGGTAGGAGAAGTTTTGAATGAGCTAGTCACCTGGATGAATGAGCATGAATACGAGAGCGTGATGCAGATGATTGGTGCGATGAGCCAAAAGCACTGCGCCGAACCCGCCGCTTTTGAACGAGCGAACTACATGAAGATGCTCGATTCGTACCGTCCATTGAATTGAGTCAGCCTCAAAAGTGATGAATATGGTTTCGGTTGCGTAGCAACAACTGTAGGGGGCGGCCCTCCGTGGCCGTCCGTCGTTGAAAACACGCCTTATTACCGAGATCGGGCGGCCACGGAGGGCCGCCCCTACAGTTAAGTGAGATAAACCCGGAAAAAAGACGAAACCTGCCCACGGCATCACCCGCAATATCGAGGACTCGCAGAAACAGAGTCAGACGATCGAGCAATTCGGAGCGTGGCGTGATTGGCATTTTCGTGTCAGTACAACTCGTGGGCCTCTCGTGACCTCGAGTGCGATAGCTTCGCCTGAACTCTTTCAAGTTACATCCCAGCGCGGCGTGCGACAAAGGTCGATCCCTTAGTAGCGTTGCGGTACGAATGAGATAGAAAAAGGATGACCCGATTCACGAAGCGTAAAGTTGATGGCTGGCAGAGCTTTGCACGAAAAGTCAGAACTGACTTGGACAGGGTCAGTACCACCCGCGATAGCGGGTGGGTCAAAGTAGAAGATAACCAACAAAGTAAAGCGCAATGTACGTGCCGAGCAGGGTCTGAAGAATGTGGCGGAAAATGAAGCCAGGTATTGGCGCCAGTGGGGAAAGTTCACCAATTAAGCGAGAAAGCCCGCAGTGGGCTAAGCTATATCGGATGGTTTCTGAATTGCCTACTCGCCGCTAAGCGCAAACTTTTCTATGGCAGGGAATTTAGTCGCTTCAAAAGCAAGATCGACGGGCCTTACACAAGTTGAGGCAAAACTCCTGTTGGCCCAATACGGCCACAACGAACCTGCGCCTGCAAGACGGTCTGCGCCTATCTTTCAACTGCTAATCCTCCTGGCTAATCCGCTCGCGATCATTTTGCTTGTAGCCAGTGGCATATCCGCCGCTCTGGGTGAAGTAATCAATGCTTCGATCATCATCACGATGGTCCTATTTAGCGTTGCGCTAAATTTCATTCAGACGTATCGCTCACAAAAAGCCGTCGAAAGCATTCGGAAAGAAGTTGCTCCCACCGCAAATGTGTTGCGAGATGGCGAGTGGATTGAGATTCCGCGGCGCGAGATAGTTCCTGGCGATGTGATAAAGCTCGCCGCTGGTGACCTGGTCCCGGCCGATGCGGAGCTTACGCAAACGCGCGATCTGCACGTCCAGCAAGCGGCGCTCACCGGTGAATCATTGCCAGTCGAAAAATCGGCAATTTCTGATCACAGCTCCGATTCCCAAAGCGATTCATACAAAGTATTTCTCGGCACATCGGTAGTGAGTGGAACTGCGACGGCGAACGTAATAGCAACCGGCAAGAACACAGTCTTCGGAGACATTGCCACACGTCTCGCCAAGAGTGCACCGGAAACCGAATTCGAAAGAGGCACAAGACGATTTGGCTTTTTAATTATGAGGACGACCCTCTTCCTCGTACTGTTCGTGCTCCTGGCTAGTGTGCTTTTTCATCGGCCGCTTCTGGAATCACTGCTATTCGCAGTGGCCCTTGCCGTTGGCCTGACTCCTGAGTTTCTACCAATGATTACGACCGTCACACTGGGTCGTGGAGCCGTGCACATGGCGCGCAAGAACGTGATCGTCAAGCACCTCGATGCTATGCAGAACTTCGGCAGCATTGACGTTCTGTGCAGTGATAAAACCGGCACCTTAACCAGTGGAGAGATGTCGCTGGAACAACATCTCGACCCCTTTGGTGCGCCCTGCGAACGAGTATTTCTGCTCGCGTTCCTCAACAGCCTACATGAAACTGGTATCAGTAATCCGCTCGATGAAGCCATAAGGAAGCGGCAAGGCAGCGACCCGTTGGACACCGCGGTTCTAAAGCATGATCACCCTGACATTCACGACTACCAGAAAGTGGACGAAATACCGTTTGATTTTGAGAGACGCCGGGTCTCGATTGTGGTGAGACATGAGGACGAAAGATTACTCATCACGAAGGGTGCACCCGAAAGCGTGCTTCCTGTCTGTACTTCTTATGAAGCGGACAATCAACAACACGCCTTCGATGAAGCCGCCCATACGCACGTCGAGACTACATATCGTGCGCTCTGCAGGACAGGCTATCGGGTGTTGGCCGTCGCTTATAAGAAGGTTCAGCCTAAGGACTTATATAAAGCCACTGATGAAACGGAACTTATACTCGCTGGATTCTTAATTTTTTCCGATCCGCCGCTACCGACAGCCGGATCAGCTCTCGCTGCTCTGCATCAAGATGGCATTCAGGTAAAGATTCTGACCGGCGATAATGAATTGGTAACGCAACATATCTGCTCGCAGGTCGGCCTCGACGCCGGCCGTATCGTATTAGGAACGGAGCTCGAAAAGATCTCAGATCCTGCCCTGGCCCATATCGTCGAGCAGACGTCTGTCTTCGCGCGCGTCTCACCAGCACAGAAGAACCGAATCATCCTTGCTCTGAAAAACCGAAGTCATGTTGTCGGCTATTTAGGTGATGGAATAAACGACGCGCCTTCGCTGCATGCCGCGGATGTCGGCATTTCAGTTTCAAGCGCAGTCGACGTTGCCAAAGACGCTGCCGATTTCATCCTGCTTGAGCCGGGGTTGAGTGTGCTGCATTCCGGCATCATCGAAGGACGAAAATCCTTTGGGAACGTGATGAAGTATTTGTTGATGGGAACGAGTTCTAACTTCGGCAACATGTTTAGTATGGCTGCCGCTGTCTTGTTTCTGCCATTCCTGCCAATGCTCCCGACACAGATCCTCTTGAACAATTTTCTTTATGACCTGGCGCAGGTAACCATTCCGACCGATGCAGTTGACGAGACATTCATTCGCAAACCGCAGCGCTGGAATATTAAGTTAATCCGAGACTTCATGATTTACATCGGACCATTGAGCTCGATCTACGACTTTTTGACTTTCTTTGTATTGCTCAAAGTCTTTCTTGCTTCAGAACAATTCTTTCACACCGGTTGGTTTGTCGAATCCCTGGCGACGCAAACCCTCGTCATCTTTGTCATTCGTACTGCGCGCAATCCACTACGGAGCAGACCGAGTCTGGCACTGACCATCACCACTGTTGCGATCGTGCTGTTTGGAACGTTGTTTCCATATACACGACTGGGCTCAGTGATCGGATTTACTCCCCTTCCACTCACCTTCTTGCTATTCATCGCACTTGCGACCGCTACCTATCTGTTGCTAGTTGAAGTAGTGAAGCGAAGATTGATGCGACGTCTGGTAGTCTAATTGCATAGTGGCGCTCTGCGCGTTTACTGCATTCCTGATTTGTGGGTTAGCTCCATTGGTACCTTATCTGTTTAGCACCGAACACTCGCTTACCCTCTCAGTAGTGCTGACGGCGATTGTTTTCTTTCTTATCGGCTCGGTAAAGAGCAGATGGTCTACTTCCTCGTGGTGGCATTCCGGTTTCACAACCCTGTTGGTGGGCGCAATCGCTGCCTCGCTCGCGTACTGTACGGGTGTCGTCATTAAGCGGTTATTGGGCCAGAGCGCCTGAATCGATCCACAAGTGTGAATTTGTCCCCAACGCCTCGCAAAAAATCGCAACCTAAATCCAGCTGAAGCCAACATTCTCCCGCTTTCTGCGGGCACAATGCTTGCACAAAGGAGAAATCTCCGGATTCGTGCGCCTTCGCGGCGTGGAATCAATAATGACTAAGGAGCGATACAATGATTACTACAGGAATGACGGTGCGAGAGGTCGCGATTGAACTCCCGCAAGCCACGAGACTCTTTGAAAAATTCAACATCGACTACTGTTGCGGAGGAAACCAACCATTAGCTGACGCTTGCGCTTCAGCCGGCGTTGATGTCGACAACGTGATGGAAATGTTAGCCGAAGTGACTCAATTCACCTCACAGGACGAGCGCACATTAGACTTTCAAAACGCTTCCCTGACCGAGCTAATCGCGCATATCCTCAACACGCATCACGTATTCACCAAATCGGAAATGGACAGGCTTCAATTGCTTGCCGACAAAGTGCTCGCCGCGCATGGCGGCAATCACCCTGAACTCGTCCATATGGACGAGCTTTTTACACGACTTTGTGCCGATCTGAAGCCACACATGTTCAAGGAAGAGCAGATACTTTTCCCGTACATCCTGGCTCTGACAGAAGCAGCCGACCAGAACCGGCATGTTCCTTTTGCTCCGTTCGGAACGGTCAACAATCCTATACGCATGATGATGAGAGAACATGACACGGCTGGAGAGATCCTACGCGAGTTGCGCTCGTTAACGTCTGATTACAAAGTGCCTGCCGACGCCTGCATTAGCTACCAGACGCTGTATCAAGCGCTGGAAAACTTCGAAAAGGACTTGCACCAACATATTCACTTAGAAAACAACATACTGTTTCCGAAAGCGCTGGATCTGGAAAATGCGGCGTTGCCTCAAAAGTAGGGATCGCACTTGGATACAGTCAGTACGGGGAGCGGTAGCGACCTGGTCAGTGATCAGCAGCGAAATCTTCCCAACGATTCTCGACTTCCATCGTTGACCAGGTCGCTACCGCTCCCTGTACTGACTATGTCCAAGTGCGATCTCCTACTTTTGAGGGGCAAAGCTGGAAAATTCACTGAATCGAAAGTCATTGATACGCAGAATAGAACTCCAACTATCGCGAACACTATTTATCGCCCCTTCTTTCTGGCGGGAATCGCTACCGTTCTGACCCTTGGCTGTTTGTGGGGCGCGATTAATCTTCTCACAATCGCACTGAAGGAGAGTTTTAGCGCGGTCAACTATTCATGGGTGTTAGCGCACGCGCACGCTATGGTTTTCGGTTTCGTCGGTTTCTTTATCATGGGCTTTGCTTACCAGGCCGTGCCCAGATTCAAGCATACAGCTTTATGGCCACGGCGACTCGCGTTCTCGAGCTTGCCATTGATGATTGCCGGAATAGTCCTACAGACTGTTGCACATCTATCGTCGCCGCCATCCTTATCTCTCGAAGTACTTGCATCCATTATCCAAATCACTGCGGTAATCATTTTCGCCGGAGTAATGGTTCAAACTATTCGGCAAGACGGCAAGCGTGAGATGTATGACCGCTTTCTATATGCGGCGTTAACGTGGTTTTTGATTGCCGCGATCGCTAATCCCGTAATCTTCAAACTATTCGAGCTAGCCGGAACACGTGAGCAACTGCTCTTCAATCTGGCAACATTCAACATTCCTTATCGCGACGTGCAGTTACTGGGATTGGCAGTGGTAATGATCCTCGGTATTTCGCTTCGCCTGTTGCCACATGCATACGGCCTTCGAGAACTCTCAAAACGGTGGGTGTCGTTCTTATTCTGGGGAGTGAACGGATCAATTCTTGGTGGAGCTGTGTTCTTCATCGCCGGAATGACGTCCGGCAATCATTGGTTATTGATGCTGCAATGGCTCGCTTCTATCGTCCTGCTGGTGATTGCAGTCGTGACGCCGTTTCAATATCGCCTATTTGGTGCGGTTGCTGAGAACGAGAGTGATCGTGGTCTGAAGTTTATACGTGCCGCTCACGTCTGGTTTATCGTGGCGACGGCGATGCTCGTTTTCACTCCGATTTACAATTTTGGAATCTACATGCCGATCACGGGCTCGCATGTGCCTTTCTCGCATGCGTTCTTTGGTGCCTACCGTCACGCATTAACAGTCGGTTTCATCATGATGATGATCGTTGGCGTGTCGAGCAAGGTTGTGCCGACGCTGTCGGGCGTCGACGTTAGACGCGCTAACTCACTCTGGCCCACATTCGTGTTGCTGAATCTCGGCAATCTGACTCGCGTCTCTTTTCAGATCGCAACAGACTTCTCGCCCTCCGCTTATCCAGTGATGGGAGTGTCGGGTTTCATTGAAGTCGTCGGACTAACATTGTGGGGATATGAACTATTCGCAAACATGTGGATTGGTAAAAGCCACAAAACGGCACAAAAGGCACAAAATAATCTATTATTTACCCCCAACGCTTAATTTATCTTTTGTGCTTTTTGTGCCTTTTTGTGGCTAACTGTCAATGACTAGCCCGTCGAACAATCGCAAACCCGGGGCATGGTCTTCCCCTTCGGCATGTACACGGTGTGCACGTTCCAACTGGCTAACGCAATCGGCTTCCCACGATTGCTCGTGATTCCTCGCTACTTTATTTATTTGGCCCTGGCGGGCTGGATAGCTACTTTGCTTGGGTTAGTAGGCACGTTGATTAGAACGCGGCGCGAATTGCCGCTAAAGATTAGCGTTTGATCTCGAGTTTCTTCTGATTATGCAAAGAACAATTTTGATTGGCGTCGCGGGATTCGTGGGGACACTATTGCGGTATTGGCTTTCAGGCTATGTGGCGAAGCGGTATGGGGAAACTTTTCCCTGGGGAACGATGGCGGTAAACCTGATCGGCTGCCTGGTAACAGGCGCGGTGTTCTTTGTGACTGAGGAACGACTCTTAGTGAGTCCGACAGTGCGGACCGTGATCCTGATCGGCTTGCTCGGAGGATTTACGACATTTTCATCTTACGGTTTGCAGACGTTCACGCTGCTGCGGGATGGCGAATACGGGCTGGCAATGTTGAATGTAGTTATGTCGAATACACTTGGTCTGTTTATGGTATGGCTCGGCTACGTAGCGGGCAAAGTATTGTGAGGGGAATCATGACTATTCCAGAGGAAGGATTTCTGTTGCGGATCTTCATCGGCGAAAGTGATCGCCACGGCCACCATCCACTTTATGAGGCCATTGTTTTAAAGGCCAGAGAACAAGGAATGGCGGGCGCTACTGTGCTTAGAGGCGTGATGGGTTTCGGTAAACACAGTGTTCTTCACACGACAAAAATTCTTCGCTTGTCGGAAGATCTTCCGATGGTGATCGAGTTGGTAGATAGTCGAGAAAAGATTGAGGCGTTCTTAACTTCATTGGACGAGATGATCACAGATGGATTAGTAACGCTGGAACCGATAAAGGTACTTCGGTACACGGGCTGATGCGGCTTTCTCAAAACACAACAGAGCGCCAACGGCGCGAGATATAAAAGCCAGGGCAACGCGAAACGAAGCGGAGCGCGTCGCCCCTGGTTACAGCAAGAACCAACTACAAGGCCTGAAGGGCCGAAATAGGTATTCCGCCCTTTTCAGGGCTGGAATAAAACTTCAATTACTTCCCAGGGGCGACGCGCTCCACTTCGCTTCGCGCTTGCCCCTGGCTTTCATATTCCGCGCCTTTGGCGCTGCAATTCGTATCTTTGGTGACTTTTGAGGCAAAGCCGGTTCGCATCGCCTTTAGATCTCTTCCAAACTTTCCAACCTGAGTTCGTACGACTTCTGGACCTGCGGTGGAAGTTTTTTCTCCTCGATCAAGGTCTTGAGAAAGACCTTCTTCTCTTCAACAACATTCGCCATCTCATCTTGACCGTGAGGGTATGCGGCTGCGGCGCCGGCTTTGTCTTTGTCGGACAACACGTTGTTTCGCTGACTGAAGCAGTGGCTACTGGTCCCCTCGCGAAACATCCAATCTCCGAAGTAGTATTTCATGATCGACTTCGGATCGAAGGCGCTGACCATGTAGGCATGGGAGTTTGAAAGCTGCCGCAGGTTATGGTCCACCTTCGCTTTCGGCCAGCGGTTTGGTGGGCCACCCAGAACGGTGTAAATACCAGGACGATTTCCGTTCGAATCCTCAATGAATTGACCGAGGTTATCGACTGTAGGTATGTAGCCGGGACTGTCCTCCCAGCGGAAATCGAGATCACAACCACCGACAGGGTGTTGATGCTCGTGCTGAAAGCCTATCGCATGTCCAAACTCGTGTAGCACAGTGCCGGCCCATGCCGTCGGCAGGCTGTTTTGAAATCCGCCGAAGTTCATGGAGGCTTCAGAGGGGTCAACAATACCGGGATTGTTGCTATCGGTTCCTACCAGCGACCAGTACCCCGGTTTGTCGAAGCTGATCCGGATGTGGGCACTGTAGGTGGAATCACCTGTAGACCAACGACGGAATTCGCCCGTCGCCGGATTTAATCCAAAGTCAAACTGTAAGTTGCAGTAGTTCGTCCACTCAGTGGCTGCATCCGCAATTCTCTTGTGCAGGGTGGTGTCCCCGCCGTTGAAAGCGACAGTCAACGTCTGAGCCGGTTCCCATCGCTTCAACGTTTCAATCACAGACTCCAGACCTGTTTCTCCGACACTGCTGGGTAAGTTTCGAGCGAAACGTTCCTGGGCTTCCAAGCGGGCCTGGATCTCGTCGGGATAAACTTCAAATAAATATTCGTGGTCCATAAAAAACCTCCTCGTTTTTGGGTGAGTTAACGGTTGAAAACGTGAATGAATCAGGTAGGCTTCTTCCCACTCTTGAGGTGAATGATTTGATTAGGGTCGATCTTCAGACTCTCGCTATCATCTTCGCCCGAACCGCGTTCTAATTCACGTTCCTTCAATGCCTTCACGGTTTTCAAACGCTCTGATGGAGGAAGGTCGGCACGATCCTCATCGTAGAGTTGAAACCAGGGCAGATTCATGTTTGTGTAAAGTTGGGCCGAGACAGGCGATGGCGGAGGCTCTCGGCCCGTTATCACAAAATACTGTTCGCTGTTGACGATGTGAATGAGTACCTGGGTGCAGCTTGCCGGGTCCCACGCCTCGAGTCCATAGCTGTCGGGATAGATTTTTTGCTCCATCCGCCCGCCTGCGCCAATGCCCATGCCAACTTCGCCTTCAGCTAATGATTCAAAAACGACGGGACCGGGCGCCGGTGGCTGATCTGGAAATACGCCGGGGCGTGGTTCGAATACCTGCAACTGAAGTCCGCCCCATTCATCGCTGCCGGTCAGTTGCTCCTCGATCGTATCTCCCCGGCCCAATGGCGTTGCAACGAACTGGCGAATCTGACTTTCACCAATATTGATCCCGTCGAGCCATGGCTGATCGGGACACACAATGTAGTTTTGTGGATCGCTTCGAAGTTCTTCGTTCCAGGTTTCGCCCGAGACTGCGTTGATACCCCCGACGCTCACCTTTACAGCATTGGGTTTCCACCATGCTCCTTCGAACTGCAACCACAGCGCCTCACGTTGATAGAGCGGAACAAAGAAACCTCCCTGCTCACGCCATCGCTGCGGAACTTTGTCTTCATAATCGCTGACGCGAAGAACGGGAAAAGCGCCTAGCCCGGGTGGCAATGGATAAGTTTTGCCGTCATCGGGCAGTCGCAGTGTGCGTTGAAGGGTGAAAGAGAACCTCTCCCCAACATGAATCCGGTCATCTTTAAGAGTAATGCTTGTCACGAGTGTGCCTTAAACGGGAATTTCCTGGCGTAGAGCTTTCGCATGAACGTCGAGGTGGTCCAGAATCGCTGTTATTTGGGTGCCGACGTTTACGACGGCGGTGCTGCGGCCTTGAAATGAGACACCACTTACGTCTGTCGATCCGCAATGCAGGCCGATCACTCGCCACTCATCACTAAAAACCGGCGAGCCCGAGGACCCCGTCAGCGTGTCAGTGAAGTATCTGATCGTTTTGTCGTCTGCATCTGTAAGTAAATTGTTGCGCAGTGCCACGCGCTTCGGGTGTCCCGATGGATGTTGAATTATGTTCACCGGAACATAGATGCCCTCAGAGAAGACGACCTTGCGTTTTTCAATTCTTAGTGGAGTGCGGGTGACCGCATTTTTAAGTCGAAGAATGGCGAAGTCCAGTTCTTCATCCCAGGCCTCGAGCTTTTCCACTTCCACATCTTCACCATCATCCTCAGCCGTGTTGTAGTCAAACTTTACGATCGTGTTCTTTCCTTGCAACAACAGGTCTGCATTTGTTGCCGGCGCCTCACCGCGTTTGCGGAAGTGGACCACGTGATGGTTCGTCATTACCAGTTGATCTGTGAGTAACCAACCGGTTCCGAGTGTGCGACGCTGTTTGCCGTTTTCCATCGCCGGGGCAGTGTTCTCAAAGCGCGGAACAAACAGTTTCGCTACAGATTTTCCGGCGAACGCACCTGCCTCGAGGAACCAGAAGTCAACCATGTCGTCGCGGTACACGAT
>DASUYO010000434.1:0-7423 GCA_036377375.1 Pyrinomonadaceae bacterium | reverse complement strand
TGAGGTCACTTCAACTGTTGTCCCATTGCGGGATTTCTGGTTCGGCAAATTACGCCGCTCATTCTGGCTCCTGCTGGGCGCTTGCGGATTTCTGCTGTTGATTGCCTGCGTAAATGTCGCGAACTTGTTGATGACGCAGGCAACCGCACGCGAGCGCGAGTTGGCCGTGCGCGCAGCGCTTGGAGCGAGTCAGGGACGTCTCATTCGACAGTCGATATCGGAAGCTTTGCTGCTTGTTTCGATCGGCTGCGCCGGCGGCATCGTTCTCGGTGCGTGGAGTCTACGTATGTTGGTTGCACTGCTGCCGGAAGAGCTCTTGCCGTTCTTTGTGAAGATCGAGCTCGATAGCCGTGCGCTCACATTCACATTGCTGATCTCAGTTCTGACGGCACTCTTCGTCGGTCTGATACCCGCATTACGAACAGTGTCAGTGAATTTGGACCAGTCACTCAAAGAAGCCGGCAAATTCGGCACAAGCGCAGCGATGCAACGTATTCGAGGCTCATTAGTCGTAATGGAAATTGCGCTGGCGGTCGTGCTGCTTGCTGGAGCAGGACTCATGTTGCGAAGTTTTACGCGACTCCAGAATACGTCACCTGGTTTTACGGCGGACGGCGTGCTCCATCTGGAAATCAATCCAACCTATCAGCGGCAGGAAGATTACCGCGTCGAGTTTATGTCGCGGCGCTACCAGGAGTTGCTTCAAAAGGTTGCAGAGGTGCCGGGCGTCATTGCTGTCGGGGCTAACAGTGATTTGCCCTTTGTCGGTCAAAAGCCCTGGTACAGGGGCGACTTTTCAATCGAAGGTCAGTCGAGCGAAGAACAGAAGCAAAATCCACTCGTCAATTACCAGGCCGTCTCACCAGACTATTTTCGTGTTATGCAAATTCCGCTACTTCGTGGCCGCATCTTCACTGACCGCGACAATGTAAGACCCGATCATCGCCGTGATGTTGCGATTGTTAGTCGAGGACTGGCGGAGCGGATGTGGCCCAATGCTGATCCGTTAGGTAAACGAGTCAACTGCGACGGCGAGGGTGCAGCCTGTGCCGAAATTGTCGGCATTGTAGGCGACGTCAAGCACAACAGTTTGGTCGACGAGGTCGGTTACGATCTCTACTATGCCTGCTATCAAAGTTACAGCAAGCAAACTCATTTTGTAGCGCGCACGCAAGGCGATCCGATGGCGCTCGCGAAGGAAATCCAGCGAGCAATCTGGCAGGTCGCTCCTGATACGGGCGTCTTCAACGTTATGCTTGTGACGAGGTTGTCGGCGAATACGATCTGGCAATCACGAGTTTGGGGGCTGCTGTTCGGCATCTTCTCGGGCATTGCCTTGGTGCTGGCAGCAGCCGGCATCTATGGAGTGATGGCTTATTACGTGAGTCAACGCACGCGCGAGATTGGTGTTCGAATCGCTCTGGGCGCGCAGCAGCGTGACGTGCTTAAGCTGATCATGAAAAGTGGAATGTCGCTCGTCGCCATCGGTCTGACAGTCGGGCTTCTAGGCGCGTTAGCGTTAACACGCCTGATGACCACATTGCTGTTTGAAGTTTCTCCGACTGATCCGATTACATTTGGTGCAGTGGCGCTTTGTCTGATCGTCGCCACGCTGCTGGCGTGCTACATACCGGCCAGACGCGCGATCAAAGTCGATCCATTGGTCGCGTTGCGATACGAATAATATGAAAGCCTACGAGTTCGTTACTATCTGGCGTGTTAAAGCACCGATTGAAAGTGTCTGGAACGAGATTTATCACTCGAACGATTGGCCCACGTGGTGGAAGGGCGTAGAGGATGTGGTTGAGATACGCAAGGGAGACGAAAGAGGTGTAGGCAGTATTCATCGCTACACCTGGAAGAGCAAGCTTCCCTACAGGCTGAGCTTCGATATGGAAACGATTCGCATTGAGCCACCGCGATTGCTCGAGGGAATCGCTACAGGTGAATTACAAGGACGAGGACTATGGCAATTATCGACTCAGGGCAGCGAAACGATTGTCAGATATGATTGGAGAGTAGAGACGACGAAGCAGTGGATGAATCTTCTGGCGCCCATTGCTCGACCGTTATTTGAGTGGAATCACAACGTAGTAATGAGCTGGGGAGCAAAGGGCCTCGAAGAAAGGCTCGGAGCAAGTGTCGTTGAGCAGAAGACTTGAACCGTTCTAACTAGATTTCTCACCGATGAGAACGACCGATCATCACTTCACACGAAATCTCGTCTCGAGCTGAAACGAAATATGCGCATTCAGATCAGATAGTTTTGCTTTCACTACGTATTCTCCGGCTGGATCATTTTCTTCAATTCGAATACCGAGAACCGCGGTGCTTAATTGAATGTTTGGGGCGGGCGGCGCCTGTTCCTTCCATAAGGGTTGCCCCTTTTCTTCCGCGTATAGGTTGCCATCAGGTTTGTAGACTGCGTAATCCACTTCCGCATTGCAGTTACCTTGCGCATCCGGCTTACAGCCGGCAAAGAGCACAATCCCGCCGAGAAGATCACCTCGCTTAGCTTCTGAGACTGGCTTGATGTTTGGAGTTTCCGGTTTCTGCCATTCTTCAATGAAGGCTTTTGGATTCTCAATGATCAGGAGATGGCCACCGAACCCTTCTACAGACTTTCGCTCGCCTTCTTTCTTCCATTGCGCCGTCGCCGTTCCAGTACCCAATAACACCAACACAAATAACACTGAAATAATTTTCATAAGAGTCTCCATATTCCTGTAATTGAGCTCACGAAGAGCGTACGGTCGACATGTGGTACCGGACAGATGTGAACTGACGCTACACGCGACGGCATCCCTGGCGAGCATATTTTAGCCGCATTTTGATCCACTTCAGGATACGAATAGCTTTGCCCCAAAAGTCCGAAATCATTCTTGGACACAGTCAGTACAGGGAGCGGCAGCGACCTGGTCAACGATGAGAGTCAAGAATCGTTACGAAATATCGGAGGCTGATCCCCGACCAAGGTAAGTGAGGAAGCGATCAAGACGCGATGATTTGGAGAGAATGCTCGTCCTTCGTCGCGTTTATGACTTTCGTCGCGATTTGGTTGATTTCTTTGTTGCCGTGGAAGTGCCGAGGAGGTCGTGAAGAACCTTGCCAACGCTCTTGTTCGCTGAACCCTCGAGGTGCTGGCGAACGGTCGTGAGATCCTTACGAAGGTTTTTAGAGGTGGTGCGAGCCGCCAGCGAGTCGACGAATGCCAACCCTCGCTTCACTTCGCGCGTTGTTAGAACCGTTTCGTCGCGTTCCAGCAACTTTAGAGAAGTTTCCAACAACCCCATCGCCTCTTTCGCAAGAGACTCATCTGACACAATTAAGCCCAGGAGTGGAAACTGAACGCGCTCGAAGAGGCCGACTAAGTCACGACCAGCCTTCGTCGTTACGAGCCGCTCGTCACGAATGGTTCGCATTCTGTCTAACCCGCTCGTCGTCCCGAGCAGTGTTGCGCCGATAAACTCGATCCCGCAGATCGACTGCTGCATGAGGGAGATTATTCCCGCTTTGGTGTCGCGCTTGATCAGGGATTGCTGCGTTGGATCGGTAGGGTGAAACGACTCAGGCTCGTTTATGGTGCCATTAGCATTGAATACAGGTGGTCCCGTCTCGAACGAAAAACCATAGGTCTTGCGCAGCGCAGGGTTCGCAATGTGTCGACTGTATACGTAGTCCGAGCCAGTGCCCGTGGTGGCGTAAAGGTGACGAATGGATTCAGGCGTGTAGTTACGACCCCGTACGGCGCGGATGTCGTCCACGATCTGTTGAGAGACTCTTTCGAAGCGCAACTCGTCACGCGGAAGCATGTACTCCTGATGCCCCGGAGGATTTATAGGCTGACACGTGCCTGTAGCCAGACTCAGGAAGTTCTGGCTGGGATCAGTAGTTTGTGTAAACGCGTGGCCCCAGGGAAAGAGGACCAGTTCAGAGAATGAATGGACATCAAGAAACACGTCGATCCCCTGCACATCGCAGAAATCCTTGATGTTGCGCGACTCAGGCTCAGAGAAGCGATTGGAGCCGAGATAGGTATTGAAGCAGGGGTTGCACGACGTAGTGCTGGTGGTCACGCCCCACACGATGTCGCAGTTTCTATTGACGTCGACGCCGTCACACGTAGTGCCCGGATTGTCACGGCGGTTTTGCCGCCACAGATTATCGACATTCAAGACATACTCGCGACCGTCGGGATTGGCGCACGGCAGCATCCAGATGTCGAGTGATTCGAGCATTATCTTGATCTCTGTGTCAGACCATGATCTGCCACCAAGCGTGATGCCTGTTTCATTGAGGTAGGCTGTGACGAGGTCAAGCTGAAGGTCGGCGATCGCGTCCGGGTTCATAGTTTCTCGCGCGTGCATTCCGCCGATTATCAAAACGCTGCGGCGGTTTGTGCTACTGCCGGCGTGTATGTGCAGGGCGTAGATCGGCAGTCCGAGAACCGATCGGTTTGGCATCTCCACGCGAGTACACACCGCTGGGAAGAACGTCGCGAGGATGTCCATCACTGAGTCGAGTTGTCCTACGGTGCGATACATCAGCGGGCCTTTGATCCCTTCGGCTTCTTGATCGCTTTGATTCTCGTGTCGAGCCAACGTTTGAACGAAGCATCAGTTTCAATCAATGCCGGATTGACGGGTTGCACGGGATAAGCGTTATGGAGACGCACTTCGAATCCCTGGTTGAGCAGTCGTACGCAGTCGTTGGGTGTCACAAGGGCTCGAATGACGCCAGTGGGATCGGGTATTCGATCGATATTGAGCTTTTCAATCCAGTCGGGATCCGCGTGCTCACGCGCATGGATGGTCGCTGAAAACCGCACCGTTGGAGGAAACTCATCGGGCGCTTTAGCGGAGCCGCTACTTGAAACTGGTTTCCGACCGGACTTCTTTGACGCAGCCTTTGATTGTTTCTTGGCCTGCTTCATATCTTTTCCGAATGCCGAGAAGCCGCAAAATATTTTCAAAAACGAACAGGGAAGAGCGAGCTGTCAAATATGCTTAGAATGATAACTTAAGAAATTCGGTAAACGCCATTGTTGAGCAGCCTTAGATCAGAAGAGTGGGCGCACAGAGTATAAACAAGCACTCGGGGGAAAACAGCGATGTTATTTCAAGAGGTAATGCATTTTCATCGGTGAACTCGAAGCGAGGAGCTATCGCAGCAATCACAGCTCATCACCAGCCACTGGCGGCACGTCAGGGGATGACTCAAGAAATCTGACAAAATCTTCGCGTTTAGCCCGCCGTGCGCGCTCGCGCAAATGCTCGACAATCATTAGTGCACTCAATTTCTCTGCTGCTGCGGAAGAGAGTAGCTGGTCCACACTCACTCCCTCGCGATTTGCCCATTCGTGAATTTGTTGAGCAAGGCTCTCAGGCATTTGAATAGTCATGGTGCTCATGTTTGTGTCTCAATCAGTTTGAGGAAGTCAGACGGCGTGATTGCCATAATTCCCCATTTTTCCGATCCGTTAAAATCACGGACATTATACGTAACAATATATCTGCAACCAGCGGCTACCGCCAATTTCAAGAATAAAGTCGTCATTTGGATGGGGTAGAGCCGGCCGCCATGCGAAGAAGATCTCCTGGAGGTGAGTGACCGACAAGAGAAAGTCCAAAAATGACTGCACTGTTGCGGGGTCGCGGTTCAGCAGATTCTCCGAACGCAACAGAACGGCTTCATACTCAACGAAGAGAGGTACTGATACAGCTGGCTCAAACGCAGTGTCCGGCAGCCGCAAAAGCAGAGCATTTGATGCTCCTCGACGCGAACGGGCAGCGGCGCCAAGCACGCTAGTGTCAAATACGACTCTCATTTGGATAGATCATTGTTAAAAAGGCCAGATCGAACGACATCGCGGCAAATGTTACTTGGTTGTGTTCATCAACCTATTCTCTGGGCAAGGTGAACTCAACAAAATGTTCAAGCGCCTCACGAACGATAAAATAGGCGCGCCCCGTGATAAGCTAATGCAAATTTGGCATTCTCCCCGGCCACTCTATTGGAGCGTGAAATGAGATTGCCTGTTGTTGTATTGCTTACTCTAATCTGCTGTTCAGCAATCCTTTCTCAGTCCAAACCGGTTGTCGAAGACAAAGGCAACTTTGGTCTTCACGTTGTCGATGATTCAATCATTCAATACAAATATCTCGAGCGCGAAAATCAACTGCTGGTTGTCGGGTACAAAAACCTGCAACTGCTCGACCTGACAAACTTCAAAGTCATTGAAACACGACCAATCGATCTGCCTACGAGGCTTCGTCCCTACTACAACTATACGGATTGGACCATCAGCGCGGACGGTCGGCGTATGGTATTGGTCGGTTTGGCAGATGCGTACACGAAAACTAAACAGGCTGCGCGCGTACTCGATCTAAAAACCGGAAAGCCGATAGCACTGTTGGACCATCCAGACCAAATCCGCACAGCATGGTGGAGCAAAAACGGCAAGACGCTGGTGACGATGGACGCTCCCGCTATCAATCCTCTTACGAAAACGCTGAATGTCAGTTTCTGGGATGGTGAAACATTCGAGCATCGCAGGAGTGTGACGGTAGAAAACGTTACCTGGATCTATCTGAGTAACGATGGTGAGCGCTTCTTTGCCGCGTCGGGAAAGGAGAAGAACGTGCTGGGGATTAAGTATGTCGCGGACGCTGATTCGGTCGTGCGAATTTGGAGAACCGCAACCGGAGAGCTCGAAAAAACAATTGCAGTCGCCGACGCGAAGTTTCATCCCAAAACGCGGGAAATCGAAATCAGCCCCGATGAAAAGTTTCTGGTGATGGTCAACAAGCACAAATCCGTGCCTGCGGAGAATCGCTTGCTCGCCTGGAGAATCAACGGCGGCATAAATCCGATATACGAATTGAAGCCGCAACCAAAGATCGATGATTCACGAGTGGTGTTCAGTCCTGACGGAAACTACTTCGCTGTGGATGTCGGCAAGAACCTGCAAATTTACGAAACCGAAACGGGTAAGTTGAAGGTTGAGTTAACGAATGTCGAGCTACCTTCCTGGGGTTGGCTGAATAACGATGTGCTTGCCAGTGTCGATTTCAAGTCAAAAAACTTTTTCGAGATGGGCAAGATGCTCAAAGCCTTCGATGCGACGGATGGGCGTCCGTTGTTCACGCAAAGGCTGGCGTATGCCGAGCCCGAAGTCGATCATCACAGTTACGACTATTACAATCAGGACGGGAAAGTCACCGACGACACGATTCTCCGGCCGCATCCGAACCGGAAGATATTTCTCACTAGCAGCAATGAGTTTGTGAAGATCTTCGATTCGCGAACGGGTGAGCTGCTACAGACCGTTGTGCATCCGCTGATCCGCGTCGATTTGATGGGCAAGATCAAGATGACACACGGAAAAACTGTGTTATCAGCGGATTGGACCAAAGATGGGAAA
>DASUYO010000433.1:0-7746 GCA_036377375.1 Pyrinomonadaceae bacterium | reverse complement strand
CTGGGGCGAAGGACTCGGAACCGGCTCCTGGCCGAACGCAGTCGAGCCCCCGCCGACTAACAGTACAAACGTGGCGATTAACCAACTTGTCTTAATCTTGTTCTTCACACTCATAGCTGTAATCGGGAAGAGGAATTTTTGATGCGCGATAACTTTGAGGGGATGTTCAAGTCGGCGGGGCCACCCAGCCAGGTATCATACCAGAAACCAGCCGGCCGGTTCTTACTAATCATATCGTTGACAAGCTTTCCGGCAGGCTCATAGAATCGCGGTATTGACAAACTACAGTGCAACGCAATCAAGAACCCGTCACAGTTGAACGAGTGGTGGCCACTCACAGAGCGCGACGCAAAGAGATTCGGAACAGGCTCCGTGAGTTCGAAGAAGTTTGGCGCAAAGGATCTGATGCGCGGCTGTGGGAAGAACTCGCTTACTGTATTTTCACGGCCGGTGCCTCCGCTCGCATGGGACTGAATGCAGTTGCTGCTGTGCGACCGTTGTTACTTGATGGCGACTCGGATTCGATGACCACCGCTTTGAAGAGAGCCGGCGCACATCGTTTTCCGGTGGCGCGGCCGCGTTACATTGTCAGTACGAGAAACTACTTTCACGCCGATTGCGGCATGTCGCTGCGAAAGCGTTTGCGAAGCTTTTCAGATCCACTGGAGCGTCGCGACTGGCTGGCCCAGGAAAAACAGGTCAAAGGGTTGGGGTACAAAGAAGCCAGCCACTTTCTTCGAAACGTCGGCGTCAAAGGACACGCGATTCTTGATAAACATGTGATGCGATGTTTGGCTGAAATCGGAGTGATCGATTCGGCCAAACCACCTTCAACGCGAAGGAAGTATCTCGAAGTTGAGCAGCAACTCGTTCGATTCGCTCGCGACGTTCGCATAGATTTCGACGAGATGGATCTGGTCCTCTGGTCCATGAAGACGGGAGAGGTCTTGAAGTAACGAGGTTCCGTTGATCTCAGAAAGTGTGGATCATGCAAAGTAGTAAAAAGCAGTATTTTTCACGGTTGGCGGCCTTTAGTGTGGCCGCCTTCGTGCTTTGTTTCGCACTTGCAGGAACGACCCACAGCGCAGCCGGTTTCGTCGACAAGAAGGCTTACGCCAAAGGTTATCGCGCAATCCGTAAAGGCGACTTCCCGCAGGCGGAGAAGATCTTTCGCGATCTGCTCGACAAAGACGCGCACGACACCGACGCGCGTTTGGGTTTGAGCTTCACTCTGTTGAAGGAGCGAAATCTCCAGGGTGCTTACGATAATGCCGCACGCGTGATCATGGCTAACCCACTCTCCGCACGCGCGCATGCACTGCTGGGTACGGCAATCCTCGGCGCCGGTGAGTTTCGACTGTCAGTCGAAGAGTTTAAAACTGCCATCGCGCTCGACGAGAATGAAGCTCTCGCAGTCGCCGGTCTGGCAATGGTCGACTTCTACGAGAATCGCTTGTTGATCTCTCTGCCCGGCTTGCGCAAAGCAGTGAACATGGATCCGGAGGAACCGGACTATGTATTCTTCCTGGGCCAGGCGGCTGCAAGGAGCGAGAAGTACAAAGAGGCGGCCGATGCTTACGAGCGCTTTCTCATGGTTGCGCCCAAGACTGATGTCGATCGACGTAATCGCATTCTCGGATTGATCGAGTTCCTGCGTTATCTCGGCAGACAGGGCGCACTTTACGTTCCGGCCGGCGACTATCGTTCCAGTGTTCCTTTTGAAGCAACAGACAATCGTCCCATCCTCCAGGTTCGCATCAACGGCCAGAAGGAACCGCTTCGCTTTGTGCTTGATACCGGCTCAGGCATGTCAGTGATTTCGGAACAGACTGCAAAACGTCTCGGCATCAAACCGGTGGCAAAGGGTGGCCTCGCGCGAGCAGTCGGCGGCGGCGGAAAGTTTGAGATCATCTACGGCTTTCTCGAGTCGATTGAGATTGGCACCGCGCGAGTGACGAACGTTCCCGTCTACATTCGAAAGTTCTTCGACACCCAGGTACCGGTCGATGGCTATCTTGGTTTGTCGGTTGTAGGGAAGTTTCTCGCATCGATTGACTATGGCACGAGACGCATGTCTCTCGTCCGCCAAAATCAGACAGATCAGTTTGAGAGTTGGACCACGGTGCGACGGCCGGAGAACATCCAATCGCTCATTCCTGTCTCACCTAACGATGGAGCTGTTGAAGTTCCACTGCGAACCACGTCGAGCGGATTTCTTAGTGGAGAAGTCGGACTGGACGGTTTCGAAAAGAATGTTAATTTTATTATCGACACTGCCGCGAGCATTACTGTAATTTCCGAAAAGCTTTCGCAGGACGAACAGCTTTTGGCTCTGCTGCAACCTTCGAAGATGCGCGTCTTTGGAGCGGCCGGTGTGACCGAAGACGTGAAGCTGCTGCAACTGCCACAACTAAGTCTTGGTCCAAGTAAGCTCGAGAAGATCAGTGCGGCAGTGCTCGACATGGAACCAGTGAACGAGACCGCAGGTTTCACACAGAGCGGTATCCTTGGCGGTAATTTTCTGCGACACTTCCGTATCTATTTTGACTTTGCAAGGGGGGCAATGCGTTTGGAACCTTTGAACCAGAAACCCAAAAGCGCCGAAAACGTCAATCCGGAAGCGGTCACTCCATGAAGCAAGCACTTTACCTGGAGACATCTGTGATTGGCGCTTACCTCGATAACGGGGAGCCGTTCCGGCGCGATTTGACGATCAGGTGGTGGGAGCACGAGATGCCAGACTATCGCACGGTAGTTTCACCGCTCGTATCGTCTGAGCTCAGTCGCTTGAAAGAACCACATCGCAGCTCGTACTTGAAATTGATCAGCAGTCTGGAGCAGGTTGATCTCACGGAAGAAGCGTCCATTCTTGCAGAGGGTTACATCTCGCGTGGTATCTTTCATCGCAAGTACATTGCTGATGCGCTGCACGTGGCGATTGCGTCGTTTCACAAGATCGATTATTTGGTTACGTGGAACTTCGGTCATCTCGCAAACGTGCGCCGGCAGGCGCGGATCAAGTTGTTCAATACTGCTGCGGGATTTTATGTGCCGATGATCGTGACACCGGAGTTTTTAGTGTCAGAGGCAACAGAGAAAGTAACCTAATCCACAGATTACACAGATTACATTTAATCTGTGTAATCTGTGGATGGAATGTCTATGTATCGTCGCCCGAAATTCTTAGAGGTGCTGCACGCGATTCGTGAAGAGATGTCGCGTGAAGCTGATTACGACGTTGACCTGTTTGCGGAGATGGTGCGCTCGGGAACACAACCGACGCATGGCCCGCAACGCGTCATCCGTGGCTTCAGAACTCGTGCACCTCGTTCTGAAAACAGTAACGGTAAGCCCGCCAAGCATAGACAGGGAAAGCGCAGCGCGTAATAATGTGCGCGGACCAATACTAGTTGAACCATGAACCCTACTTTTGAAACGATCGGTTTGGAAGTTTCGAACGAGAAGGCCTTCAACTATCTTGCAGAGCGAGCAGGTAATCAGGGCGAGCCAACGCAGCTCAGTCGCCGTGGCGCCGTGTTGCACGGTCGCTGCTGGAAACTCGGCGAAGGGTTGGAGGTTTGGACCGTCCTTTACGAATCGGGCAGCGGCGATCTGTTCTACGCCGATTGTCGTCCCGGCTTTCGTGCTCGTTACATTCAAACCATCGCGCCATGGGCATTGACTGAGTACGACGAAGAAGGCGAGGCAGTCATTCACGGTTATCGTGAGGGAACTGACTGCGAAGTTCTCTTCGAGTTACAGAACCTTACTGAGGTTGGACCAACGGGCTTTGGCGCGCAGGAGCTGCATATCGGTCTTTGCGGCCTTGCCTATCGTGCGCGTGTGCGACGCGGCAAAGGAAAGACGCGCTGGACGCCGCTGGAGAAAGCCGCGCCCGCCCGGGCAGCACATGAGAACGACTGGAGCTTGTCAGGCCGCGTCATTGCGTTCAAGCCTTTGAAGAACCCGCTTTCCGGAGGCGAGCTCTTCTGGATTCACCTCGACCTGGAGCGGATCAAACTCGAGGTTCTCGTAAACCAGCGTGCTTTGCGAGGTGGCCCCTTGACAGTTGGTGCAACGCTCGATGCGGAAGTTTGGCTTCAGGGGCACGTGCTCGACGAACACGCCCTGCGTTCGCGCTACGAAGGTGTTGACTATGCCTGCTCGACCGCGAGTTTCTGGTCCGGACTGAGGAGAAGGAATTAGCCGCACATTACGGATTTACTTTGATCTGAATGAGACGTGCCGTTGTTATTATTCTCTTAGTCCTCATACTCTTACTTGCCGCTTACGCTTTCAATAGTTACTGGACTCACCGCTTCGACTCGTTAATCGCACGGCAAGCATCCATCTACCGTGTCGACCCGGACCTCGTCTGGAGCATCATTTACGAAGAGACTTATTTCAGCCCGTGGAAGAACGGCAAAGACGGGGAGATCGGCTTGATGCAAGTCACTCCAGCAGTCGGCCGGCAGTGGGCCACCGAAACCGGAATGCGCGAGTTGCAAAGTCAGATGGCGTCGGATCCGCAGACTATCCTGCGCGATCCGGAACGAAACATTCAGATCGGCTGCTGGTATCTGGAAAAGATCTACGAGCAATTTCGGGATGTGCCTGAAGCCGAAGTCCGAATGCTCGCGGCGTATAACGCTGGACCAAGCCGCGCCGTTGAATGGAGCCGTTCGGGCAACACGCAGTCGGGCGCGGACTTCATCAACCGTATCGATATTCCCTCGACGAAGGCCTACGTGATTTCGATCATGGAACGTTACCGCCAGGTCAAAAACGCAAAAACCTCGAGCGCCGCTTTGCAGGCGACACCGCCCATCAAATGACAACTATCTATTCGGCGCGTTGGGTTCTTCCGATGTCGGCCCCGGCAATCGAGAACGGTGCTGTCGCGGTTGACGGAGAGCGAATCGCCGGTGTTGGTACTCACGCGCAGATAGTTGAACAGTTTCCCGAGTTTCAGGTTGAGGATCTCGGAGACGCTGCAATTCTTCCGGGTCTCATCAACACTCATACTCACCTCGAGCTCACTGCACTGCGTGGCTATCTCGAAAATGAAGAACGCGACTTTTTCGCCTGGCTCAAAAAGCTGACGATCGCGCGACTGGAGCGGATGACGCCGGATGACATTCGCGTCTCAGCGACCTGGGGCGTGTGTGAAGCAGTCCGAGCGGGGATAACGTGCGTGGCTGATGCAAGCGACTCGGCAAAAATCAGCATGCTCGCACTGCAAGACGTCGGGATGCGGGGAGTTGTTTACCAGGAGTCGTTTGGACCAGATGCACGTCTGGCGCGTGAGAACTTCGAAAAGTTGAAACTGAAACTGGCGGAGCTGCGAGAGATCGAGAGCGGGCTCGTGCACGCCGGTGTATCGCCGCACGCGCCGTACACGGTTTGCGGACCACAGCTCGAATTGATTGCGGATCTCGCTCGTACAGAAGGCTTGCCGCTGATGATGCATGCGGCTGAGTCGAAAGCTGAAGAGCTCTTGTTGCGTGAAGGATGTGGCGCGTTTGCTGAAGGTTTAGCGCGGCGCGAGATCGAGTGGAAAGCGCCCGGCGTTTCAACGATTCAGTATTTGAAGCAGCTTGGTGTGCTGGAGTGCCGGCCGTTGTTGGCCCACTGCATTCGTGTTGACGAGGGTGATATCGAGACATTGCGAGATACGCAATCGAAAGTTGCGCATTGTCCGAAGTCGAATGCGAAGTTGGGACATGGGCGTGCGCCGTTTGCGAGGTTTATGCAGTCGGGTGTTGTCGTCGGTTTGGGAAGTGATTCGGTCGCGAGTAACAACACGTGCGACATTCTCGAGGAGGCACGTTTTGCGACTCTGCTGGCTCGCGAAGGTGGCGATTATGTAAGTGCGGCTGAGGCGCTTGAAGTGGCGACGCTTGGCGGTCAGTTAAGTGAAGGTGCGCAAGCGGATCTGATCGCCGTGTCATTGAATGGAGCGCATCAAATACCGAGTTACGATCCGATTGCGACGCTGATCTTTGCGTCGTCAGGACGCGATGTGATCCTGACCGTCATCGGCGGCCGCGAGGTCTATCGCAACGGGCGCGTAAGCACTGTCGACGAAGACCGCTTACGCGCCCGCATGCGAGAAATCGCAGAAAAATTAAGCCGCAGATGAACGCAGAAAAACGCAAATCTGCGTCATCAGCGTTTATCTGCGGCTAAAATTGCCTCGTCAAAGATCCCCAACGCTACGTCGACATTCTCTTTCGTCAGTATCAACGGTGGTGACCAACGGATCGTGCTGTTGCCCGCACCAAGAATGATGAGGCCGCGTTCAAAACACGCCGTCTCAACGCGATCTCGCAACTCCGGATCCGCGAACTCGACGCCGATCATCATCCCCAGCCCACGCACGTCGACGATAGACTCGTGCTTCTCGCGAAGTTTCTCCAGTCCGGCTTTCAGGTAAGCACCGACTTCCGCAGCGTTTTGAACCAGCCCGCCTTCGAGCAATTCGATCGTCTTCAACGCCGCAGCGATGCAAACAGGATTGCCACCAAACGTTGACGCATGTGCGCCGGGTTTCCAGTCCATCAGATCTGCACGCGAAACACACGCGCCAATCGGCAGACCCGACCCGATACCTTTCGCGATGCAGACAATGTCAGCCTGCACACCGTAATGCTCGCACGCGAACATCTTGCCCGTGCGGCCCATTCCCGATTGCACTTCGTCTACGATCAAAAGGATCCCGTGCTCATCACAGATGCGGCGCAGTCCTTTCAAAAAACCCTGCGGTGACGGCACATATCCACCTTCACCCTGCACTGCTTCGACAACGATCGCAGCCACTTCCTCCGGCGGAGTCGTGGTCTTGAAAAGACGCTCCTCAATCCAGTTGAGTGCGCCCTGTCCCGCTCCACCGTCACCGCAGTCAGCCGCGTTGAATGGATTGCGAAACTCGTTTGGGTAAGGCACATGAACAACGTCGAGCGCCTGTCGCTTGAATCCCTTTCGCTGCGCCGCTTTCGACGAAGTCAACGACAGTGAACCCAACGTTCGTCCGTGAAAACTATTGAAGAAACCGATGAACTTCTCGCGGCCGGTCGCATGCATCGCGAGTTTCAACGCTGTCTCGACTGCTTCCGTGCCGCTGTTTGCGAAGTGCGTTCGCGTTGGAGATTTCACCGGAACAATCGCGTCGAGCTTTTCTGCGAGTTGCGGCATGTGGCGATAGTAGTAATCAGTGCCGCACATGTGAATCAGTTGTTCGGCCTGGTCCTGGATAGCCCGAACAACTTCCGGATGACAATGTCCGGTGGAACAGACTGCTACGCCGGCGTTGCAGTCCAAAAACACGTTACCGTCAACATCTTCAACCCAAACTCCGTAACCGCGCTCGGCAACGAGTTTAAACGACGGCCGCGGGTAAGCAGGATTAACAAACTTTGCGTCCGCTTCAACGATCTTTTTGCCGAGCGGACCTGGCAGCGCCGTCTTGATCTGCGGGCGCTTTGGTGGTGCAAGTACCATGGTAGACATTTTTCCGACTCCTTTTCAGAATGGCCAATGGGATATAGGAATTAAGAAAAGGATAGAAACTAGTCTGCGAAGAGGTTCGCGCGGGTTTCGAGCGGGCATTGATGTAATTGCTGAGTGAACATCGAAAAGGATTGTAGCAGATCCGTATGATCCGTGGCTAACTACTGCTTTGGACTTTAGACCCGTGTTTTATTAAGATTTCCGTTCAAATCCTACCTGCGGAGATAACACACATGA
>DASUYO010000432.1:0-2859 GCA_036377375.1 Pyrinomonadaceae bacterium | reverse complement strand
GATCGGGAGTGCCTCGCGAGCTCGTAAGCGTTTGGACCACCTGGTTGATGGTTACCGGCTCAGCGAACACGGGCACGGCCGTCAAAAGGAAAATGCAGAGTACAGAGCACAGCGCGCAGCAAAGTCGCCGTCCGGGGCGTTTAGTGAAGATCTGGGCAGATGTCGGGTTCATACAATGCAAGCGATCTGAGTCAATAAAACTCGAATCGCCGTTTGGCCTCGCGATTATCTTTATCCACTACAAGGACACTGCTAATAACTAAGAAACTCCAGCCTCATGCATCGGTTTTCTGTTACTGCCAGCAGTTGCTGGACGAGCGAGCGCCTTAGATACAACTGGCCAGACTACCCCCCTTGCAGCCTCTTGCAGTTAATTCGACATGTTAGAGGTGCAGAGATCTGTGCAAATCAAGGGCCGTTCGGAAATGTTAGGAAAGTTGAAGGTTTGATCAGGCATCAAACGGGTTTTCGTCTGAGACTTGGACCACCTGTCTGAGGATTGGACGCGATTTGGCCGCAAAAAGGCACAAAACGCACAAGAAAGAAATCTCTTTTGTGCTTTTGTGCCTCTTTGTGGCTAGCTGTTTTTGTGCTTTGTGACCCGGCTATTCGCCGCCGCCGTCGCTTTGGCTCGCTGCTTCAGCTTTCCGATTCTCCTCGCGCAGTACCGCTTTACGCGAGAGCTTTATCTTGTTGCCTTCGCGCCCGATACACTTCACCAGAATCTGCTGTCCTTCTTTCAGCTCATCGCGAACGTCTTTCACGCGACGATCCGCTATCTCCGAAATGTGCAGCAGTCCGTCCGTGCCGGGGAAGATCTCTACGAATGCGCCAAAGTCAACGATGCGGTTAACCGTGCCAAGATAGGTTTGGCCCACCTCCGCCTCAGCAGTGAGGCCACGAATACGATTCACCGCAGCATCAGCGGCTTCGCCACTCGAGGTCGCGATTGAAATCGTACCGTCGTCAGACACGTCGATCTTTGCACCAGTTTCTTCAACTAGGGATCGAATCACCTTGCCGCCTGGTCCAATGACGTCGCGAATTTTATCCGGATTGATTCTGATCTGAATGATTCGCGGTGCGAACGCAGAAATCTGTTCACGCGGTGTAGCGAGAGTCTTTTCCATCGCGCCTAGAATGTAGAGCCGGCCCTTCTTCGCCTGTTCAAGTGCTTCTGCCATGATCTGCGCGTTAATGCCCGCGATCTTGATATCCATCTGCAACGCGGTGATGCCGTTGCGCGTCCCAGCCACTTTGAAATCCATGTCGCCGTAATGATCTTCGGCGCCCGCGATGTCAGTCAGGATTGCGTACTTATTTCCTTCCATCACGAGACCCATAGCGACACCAGCTACTGGCGCTTTGAGTGGCACACCGGCATCCATCAATGAAAGCGTGCCGCCACACACGGTTGCCATCGAAGACGAGCCATTCGATTCAGTAATCTCTGAAACTACGCGAATCGTGTACGGGAAGTCAGCATCATCCGGCAGCACTATCTCGAGCGCGCGTCGCGCCAGCGCACCGTGACCAATCTCACGCCGGCTTGAAGAACCGTAACGGCCAACCTCGCCGACGGAGTATTGCGGAAAGTTGTAGTGCAGCAGGAAGCGGCGCTTGACTTCACCCTTCTCCAGATCGTCGATGAACTGCTCGTCTTCCTTTGTGCCGAGAGTGGTTGAAACCAGTGCTTGCGTCTCACCGCGTGTGAAGAGTGCGGAACCGTGAACGCGCGGCAGCCAACCAACTTCAGCAGTGATCGGTCGGATCTCGGAAAAGCGACGTCCGTCGGGCCGCCGGCGTTTGTTGAGAATGTCGTCGCGAAAAACCATCTCTTTGAGTTGATCAAAGAGCAGTTTGGCCATTTCGTGTTTTTCAGGTTGATCTTCCGGATATGATTCGCCGATTTCCTTCTTCAAAGCGTCGACAGCAGCATAACTGGCGCGCTTCTCCTGAGTGCTTGTATCGAGCGCCGCACGCAATGGTTCGCTGTACTTCTCGGCAATCTCGCGTTGCAGCTCTTCATCGAGTATCACAGTCGCGACTTCGCGCTTCTCAATCTCGAGAGCTTTGTAGAGTTCCTTCTGCCAGCGACAGAGCCGGTTGATCTCCTTGTGCGCCAGCATCAGCGCTTCCACCATGATCTCTTCCGAGACTTCGCTCGCTCCGGCTTCGACCATCACGATTGCTTCTTCCGTGCCGGCGACAATCAAATTCAAACGCGACTCGCGCACTTCGTCGTAAGTCGGGTTGATTATGTAACGACCTTCGATCAGCCCGATACGCACACCTGCGATAGGGTTCAGAAACGGAATATCTGATAGGTACAGCGCGCATGATGCACCAGTGATGGCAATGACATCCGGATTATTGTCGGGGTCCGCTGAAATGACACTGGCAATAACCTGGGTTTCATTGCGGTAACCTTCGGCAAAGAGTGGGCGACAGGGACGATCGATCAGACGGCTGGTGAGCACTTCCTTTTCATTAGGACGGCCTTCGCGTCTGAAATAATTGCCGGGGATACGTCCGGCGGCGTAATTTGCCTCGCGGTATTCGACCGTGAGTGGAAAGAAATCAACACCTTCACGTGCAGTCAGAGCACTGACGGCCGCAACCAGCAACATCGTGTCGCCGTAACGGATCACGACTGACCCGTCCGCTTGTTTGGCGACGCGGCCGGATTCGACGGTCAACTCCTTTTCACCGAGTTTGATTGATTCTTTGAGGTATTTCCTTTGTGACATGTTCTATTCTCCTGGAGCATTAACGTAAAAGGCGGCACGAGCCTCTTGAACCGTGAAGCTCATGCCGCCTTATTGCTCGAAGCTTGGGCCGTACACGTCTGCTTGTTCG
>DASUYO010000431.1:0-11015 GCA_036377375.1 Pyrinomonadaceae bacterium | reverse complement strand
AGCTTCATCTTCTTCACGATGTCGACATTCTGTCGCTTGGGTTCTTCGAGTCGAGTCATCACCGCAAACATCGCCGCCACCCTCAAGGTGTTTGGCGCGAGGTGAACATTTCGCAGAGCTTCAGATTGATGCAGCAGCTTGTCGTAGATTCTTTCTTCCTGCGAGACGCGCAGGTTGTAAGGCACTCTGACGAGAATGATGCGATCCTGGAGCGCCTCCGATTTGCGATTGCCGGCAAACGCGATGTACTCGTTCTCGTTCGAGTGCGACAGGATCACTTCGTCGGCATAGATCATCGCGAAGCGGCCGGTCTTGATGCTCTGCTCCTGCGAGAGTGTCAAAAGGCTGTAAAGAAACTTCTCGTCAACCTTCAGCATCTCGACGAATTCCATCAAGCCGCGATTCGCGATGTTCAACTCACCGTCGAAACGGTAAGCACGTGGATCTGATTCAACACCAACGTCGCCGATCGTCGAGAGGTCGATCGATCTCTCGACTATCGGTGAAGTCGGTGTTGAATCGGATCCACGCGCTTACCGTTTCGATGGTGAGTTGAACATAGCGAACCGCGGCTTGATGGAGTTCGTGGAGATGCTGAAGGTTGACGAGAAGTTTCTCTACAGCCTGCTGACACTCTCACAGGAACAGAGCATCAAGACCGGCCGCTTCGCGATGATCTATGCGGACGAAGTGATCCTGTCGCACACAAACGAGAATGAGTACATCGCGTTTGCCGGTAACCGTAAATCCGAAGCGTTGCAGGATCGTATCATTCTGGTGAAGGTGCCTTACAACCTGCGTGTCTCGCAGGAGGAGCGCATTTACGACAAGCTGCTGCATCAATCGGAAGCGTTGCGAAACGTGCACCTTGCGCCACACACTTTGAAAGTGGCGGCGATGTTTGCCGTCATGACTCGCCTCGAAGAGCCGAAACGACAGAACGTGGATATCGTGAAGAAGATGAAGCTCTACGATGGCGAAGACGTCGAGGGTTACAAGTCGAAAGACGTGCGCGAGCTGAGAGAAGAGACGGTTCGCGAAGGTATGGACGGCATCTCGCCTCGTTACATTATCAATCGTCTCTCGAGTGCGCTCGTGCGCGACGGGGTCACTTGCATCAATCCGATTGACGCGCTGCGAGCGATCAAGGACGGCTTCGAACAGCACACGGGTATCGGTAGTGACCAGCGCGAGAGATATTTGAACCATATTTCGCAGTCGCGCAAGGAGTACGACGAACTTGCGAAGATCGAAGTGCAGAGAGCTTTCGTTTACTCCTTTGAAGAGATGGCGCGCACGATGTGCAATAACTATCTCGACAACGTCGAGGCTTTCTGCAACAAGGAACGGATCAAGGATCCAATCACCGAAGAAGAGATGGATCCTGATGAGCAGTTGATGCGCTCGATCGAAGAGCAGATTGGGATCTCGGAGAACGCAAAGAATACTTTCCGGCAGGAGATCCTCATTCGTATCTCGTCGTACGCTCGCAAGGGCAAGCCGTTCGAGTACAACTCACACGAGCGTCTGAAAGAGGCGATCGAGAAGAAGATCTTCGCCGACTTGAAAGACGTGGTGAAGATTACCACGTCGACGAAGACGCCGGATCCGGATCAGTTGCGGCGGATCAACGAGGTTGTGGACCGGCTCGTGAAAGAGCATGGGTATTGTCCGGTTTGTGCGAACGAGCTGCTGACTTACGTCGGCACGCTCTTGTCTCGTTAGGAGATAATTAGCCGCAGATTTTCGCAAATGAACGCAGATCTGCGTTCATCTGCGTTCATCTGCGGCTTTTAATATGATGAAGAAACGATATTGGATCGCAGGCGCTGCAACAGCCGTTGTTGCTGGTAAGCTGCTCCTGCGCCCACGCGATGCTGACTGGGACAAGTGTCGCGACGTCGTTTTTCATTCCGAGCATTCACGCTTCATCGAGGTTGACGGTATTCGTGTCCACTATCAGGAGGCCGGCGCTCGGGAAGCACCGGCGCTGGTTTTGATTCACGGCTTTGCGTCCTCGACGCTCGTCTGGAGCAAAGTGTTTTTGAAATTTGCTGATGCTGGTTTTCGAGTGATCGCGTTTGACATGCTCGGCTACGGCTACTCCGCAAAACCACGGAACGGCGAATACACGATCGGGAGCCAGGCCAAACTGTTGATGCGCTTGCTCGATGCGCTCAGTATTCCACGAGCGATCTTCGTCGGCAGTTCGTACGGCGGTGCTGTTGCTGCGACTTGTGCTCTCGATTATCCGGATCGCGTTGAGAAGCTGGTGCTGGTCGGTGCAGTGAACAACAACCGGCCGCTGGCGTTCACATTGATGCGCGTATTTGGCTCGCCTTTATTCGGCGACGTTCTGTCGCCGCTTTTGATTGGGTCGCGTCGATTGCTGCGTTGGCGCATGAAGCGCGTTTACGATCGGCACTCATGGGTGCTGGATGAGCGACGCGTCGATGCGCGACATCTACCGCTGCGTGCAGCGCGAACGCATCGCGCGATCATCCGCACGGTGCGCGGCTGGCATGCTGAACGAATTTCGAGAGACGCATATTTGATCAAGCAGCCCACGCTCCTGCTTTGGGGCGAGAATGATTTGGAAATTCCACTGGCTGACGGCGAGCGGCTTCACGCGGACATTCCCAGCTCACGTTTGATCGTTTTTCTGAACTGCGGCCACCTGCCGCACGAGGAATACCCCGAAGCCTTCACGAATGTCGTGATCGACTTTTGTGAAGGTAAACCTGTGTAGTCTGTGGATGGAGGTTTTATGTCTATCCAACGAAACGACTGGTCGCTGCAACGCAAAGGCATTATCGATCAGGAGCGCCACAAGGATCGCGTAAAGGAAGCGATCCGCAAAAATCTCGGCTCGATTGTTTCCAACGAAGCCATCATCCTTTCCGACGGTAAGCGCACCGTCAAAGTGCCGATCAAAGCTCTCGACGAATACAAGTTTCGTTTCAATTATCAAAAGAGCAAACACGTGGGCCAGGGCGACGGCAAGACACGCGTCGGCGACGTGATCGGGCGCGAGAGCCGGCCCGGTGGCGGCCAGGGATCGGGGCAGGCCGGGCAGGAGGCAGGGGCAGACTATTACGAAGCGGAAGTAAACATCGACGAGCTCGCCGCACTGATCTTCGAAGACCTTCAGCTTCCCTATCTCGAAGAAAAAGCAAAGAAAGCAGTGCAGTCGCGCAAGACGCAGTTCAACGAGATTCGTCGCACCGGTGTGATTGCCAATCTCGATAAGCGGCGCATGATTCTCGAGAACATCCGTCGCAACGCGAAAGAAGGCAACGCGCGTTTTGGCGATATCAAGAAGGAAGATCTGAGATTCAAAACGTGGGAAGAGGTGATGCGCTACGAGTCGAACGCCGTAGTCATTGCGATGATTGACGTCTCCGGCTCGATGGGTGAGTTTAAGAAGTATATCGCGCGGAGTTTCTATTTCTGGATGGTGCGCTTCCTGCGAACGAAGTATGACAACGTCGAGATTGTTTTCATCTCGCATCACACTGAAGCAAAGGAAGTCTCCGAGGAACAGTTTTTCACTCAGGGAGAATCGGGTGGCACTGTCGTTTCCTCTGCATACCAGCTCGCGCTCGACGTCATCAAGCAGCGGTATCGTCCTTCGGATTGGAATATCTATCCATTTCACTTTTCCGACGGTGATAACTATTACTCCGACAACGAAGAGGCAGTGAGGCTGGCAGATGAGTTGATAGCGACGTGTAATCTCTTTGGCTACGGTGAAATTGGTGAGGAAGGTTCGTCGAGTTACAGGCGCTCGTCAGGTGCGCTGCTATCGATCTTCAGCGATCGTTTGCAGAACAAGGATCGGTTTGTTGGTGTCAGGATCGATGATAAGGAAGATGTGTATCCGGCGCTGAAGCAGTTCTTCGGGAAAAGAGGCGTGGAAACACCAGCATGAGTTATCCACAGATTATCTGTGGATGGTTTTATGGAAGACAAGGAAATTAAAGAACTCGAGAAAGCGGTCGAGCAAATATGGGACGTTGCTCGCGGCTTTGGTCTTGATCCGTATCCGACGAACTTCGAGATCGTGCCCGCGACGGTGATGTACGAAGTCGGCTCTTACGCTTTGCCCGGACGTTATTCCCACTGGACGTTCGGAAAGACTTACCATCGCATGAAGACGATGTACGACTTCGGTCTGTCCAAGATTTATGAAGTGGTAATCAACACCAATCCCGCTTACGGCTTTTTACTCGAAACGAATAGCCCGATTCAGAACAAGATGGTGATTGCGCACGTTCTCGGGCACGTCGATTTCTTCAGAAACAACTCTTACTTTTCGAAGACCAATCGCCGCATGGTGGAGAGCGTTTCCACGCACGCGCAGCGAATGATGGAGTATGAGTTCAAACACGGCCGGAAAACCGTCGAGCGGTTTCTCGACGCGGTGCTCGCCATCGAAGAACACATCGATCCGTATTTCTTTATCAAGCGCGAGATTCCTGTCGCAGAAGAAAAGCGACGCGCCGAGCACGAGCATAAAGAAGGACGATACGACGATCTCTGGCAACTGGATAAAACCGAAAAGGAGGCCAAGTCAGCCAAGAGTGCCGACGACGAGAAGCCGCGCGAGCGTTTGCCGGAGAAAGATCTGCTCTACTACATCATGAGAAACTCGCCGTCGCTGGCGAGCTGGCAACGCGACGTAATCGCTATGGTGCACGAGGAGATGGAGTATTTCGTGCCGCAGATGCAGACGAAGATCATGAACGAAGGGTGGGCAAGCATCTGGCACGCGCGAATCATGCGCGCGCTGGATCTTAGCGATAACGATCACATCGAGTTTGCGAATTTGCATTCGGGCGTCGTGTCGCCGCAGAAGGGACAGTTGAATCCTTACTACCTCGGTTACAAGATTTACGAAGATATTGAGCGTCGCTGGAATGAGCCGTCGAAGGAAGAGCGCGAGAAGTTTGGCCGCGTCGGCAATGAAGGGCGCGAGAAGATCTTCGAAGTGCGTGAGCTCGATAACGATGTTTCGTTTTTGCGCAACTACCTGACTGAGGAGCTGTGTGAAGAGTTGGACCTGTTTGTTTTTGAGCTGGTCGAAGAAGAAGAGTGGACGATCACGGAGAAGCGTTGGAAAAAAGTGCGCGACCAGCTCGTCTCAAACATGACCAACTTCGGATTTCCGTATTTGCAGATTGAGGATGGTGATTACAACGGCAACCGCGAGCTTTATCTCAAGCACCGCTTTGAGGGCACTGAGCTCGACATGCGTTATGCGCGCAAAGCGCTCGAGCACGTGCACACGCTGTGGGGCCGACCCGTGCATTTAGAGACAGTGATCGACGACGAATCGTCGGTGCTGCACTTCAATGGTGATGAGCATGCGGAGGACTGAATGTGTGTAATCTGTGGTTAAATATTCAGTGCCTTGCTAACCGCCGGATCTCTTCTCACTCTCCAGATCTTCGAATCCAGGTAGTAATGAATAAACGCATATCCCCACAAAAACGAAATTCCAAGCTGCACGAGGATCGATTGCGCGCCATTCTGTAATCCGATGTACCCGAGTAGCTGTCGCGGTCCCTGGTAGATCACACCGAAGAGAATACCGAAAGCAATGTAGAACAGCAGTCTCCGGCTGATCATCTCCGCAGCGCCATACTTCTCATGCGACGTGTACTTCTTATTATGAAACCAGATCAGCCTGTGATATTGCAGGTTGTGATAGATCGTCAGTATCGCGACGATCGCGATCGGCTTGTGCGGCATCGGCGTCAGCAAGACGATCCAGTGCATCGGAATCGCCGCCGCGAGCAATAAATATTTCGGAACATTCAAAGGCTCACCGGCAATCGCGCGCTGCACCTGGCGCCCAATCCAAATAACAAAGAGTAAAATCGTGCCGGCGAGCAACAGTTTTGAAAAACCGCTCACGCCGCCTCGCAAAATTGCCGGCACACGCGCCATCGCTTCCGGATCGCGTGCGATGAACTCAACAAATGGGTAGTTGAAAGCAAACAGCAGCAACGAGCGATCGAGCGCGTTATCCACGCGTGCGAGATCGCCGTTCTTCTTCTTATACAGCACCATGAAACCGTAGTGCTGTTTGACGAGGTGATAGTAGGCCCAGAGCGCGGCGACAAAGAAGAAGGCAAAGCCGGCGCCAGCCAGCACCAGCAATGGTCCAATCGCAAAAAAGAGCAGCGAGCCCCAAAGCAGCCGTGCGCGATTCTTTCTTTCAGTGCGATCGAAGTAAGTGCGTGAGAAAGTGCCAAAAACGTGTGGTGCGTCGATCAGGATGGCCCAGAGCGCGACCATCGGAATTAAAGGTAGGAGTCCGCTCACGTAAAGAAACAGTAACGCGTAACTCGAAACCACTGAGCCGATAAACCAGATTAGATCGTCGCGAGCGCTAATGATCCAGCGCAACGAGATCGCACTTGCAACGGGTTTGGTAATGATTTCAGCACTGACGGCCATATCGACTTTGTTTGAGGCGGTGAGCATTTTATCATCCAGCAATGAACAAACAACTATTCCAGGCGCATCCGTGGCATGGCGTCTCACCGGGGCCGAGAACGCCCGAGCTGGTCAATGCCTATATCGAGATTGTTCCCACCGATGCTGTCAAATATGAGCTCGACAAATGGTCGGGACACTTGCGCGTCGATCGCCCGCAGCGCTTCTCGTCGATGTCGCCGGCGCTTTACGGTTTCATACCGCAGACCTATTGCGGACGCGAAGTCGCCGAGCTCTGCGCGACGCGCACGGGCCGGACAGGCATTGAAGGCGATAAAGATCCGATGGACATTTGCGTCTTGTCAGAGAAAGCATTTGCACACGGCAGCTTCTTCCTGCATGCAAGGCCGATTGGTGGGCTAAGGATGATTGATGGACATGAGGCTGATGACAAGATCATCGCGGTGCTCGAAGCGGATCTGGCTTACGGGCGCATCGTCGAGATCCGGGATGTGCCGCAGGGATTAATTGACCGGCTGAAGCACTACTTTCTCAGTTACAAACAGTTCCCGAGTGATAAAGATAAGAAAGTGGAGATTGTGGATGTTTATGACCGCGCGGAAGCGATGGATGTTATTGCTCGGAGTTTAAGGGATTACGAGGAAGAATTTGGTGCTGATCCGCGTTCATCTGCGTGAATCTGCGGCTTCTGAAATACCGCAGCGGGGGCAGACGAGCCTCCGCCAATTTTCATCATCAACCCATTTCGCTAAGGCTGGACCTTGCGGCGGTTGTGGGCGGTGCTGGTGCTGGTGATGTTTGCGCTCCGCGGCCTCCGCGCTGCAATGTTTACAGAGCCAGCCATAACCCAAATTGAAAAAGTGGGTTGTCTGGTGCATCGATTTAGCGTCGCGTATCAGGTAACTCCATCAACCGCACCGGCACAGACATTCGCCTGCCGTTGCGCCAGATTTGCACCTGAACGGTGTCGCCGATCTGATGTTTATCCAGCACCCGGAACAGATCGTCTGAATTGCCGACCTTGTCGTTGTCGATGCCGACAATTATATCGCCGAGCTCGACGTCGCCCATCTCAGTCTGCTGCACTCCGCGAAGACCCGCAGCGGCTGCACCACCTCCGCGTGCTACCTGAAATATGAGCACACCGTCCGACACGGGCAGATCGATCTGATTCCGAAGCAGCTCAACATCACGCGTGCTGATGCCAAGCTTCGGTCGCCGCACACGACCGCTTTGTAGTATCTGTGGCACAACTCGTTTTGCGATACTCACCGGCACTGCAAACCCGACGCCCGCCGAGCTGCCTGACGGCGAAAGAATCTGCGAGTTGATGCCGATCATGCGGCCATGCGAATCGAGTAATGGTCCACCTGAATTACCGGGATTGATTGAAGCGTCTGTTTGAATCGCACCTTCGATCAATCGATTGTTTCGCGCGCGAATAGGTCGCTGCAAACCGCTGATCACTCCGGTCGTCAGCGTTCGATCAAGACCAAACGGATTTCCGATAGCGAGCACTTTCTGGCCCACGACAAGCTTATCCGAATCGCCCAATGGCATAACAGTGAGTGGACCAGCCGGTTTCTCGGTCAGACGAATTACCGCCAGGTCAGTGTCAGCATCACCGCCGACAACGATAGCTGGATAATCTTTCGTTCCGCCCATGCTCACTGAAAGTTTTTGCGCGCCTTCGATCACATGATAATTCGTCAGGATATTTCCCTGCTGGTCCAGGATGGATCCTGAGCCGGAACCCTCTTGTGGCTCGACGAAGCCAAAGAAATCGCGCGCGTACGAAGTGGAATGAATGAACACCACGCCAGGACTCAACGTGCGATAAACCTCGATATTGTTCTGTTCGTCGCTCGCGGTTGTGGGATCAGTGATGCCGGCCGGTGGCGTTTCTGTAAACGCTGCTTCCGATGGTTGAAAGCGATTCGATATACGGTCCAGTATGACAACAACTCCGGCCGCGAATACTCCTGAAATAAGAGCTATTAACAAAATCTGGCGTGCGGAAAGTCTGTACATAAAAACTTCTTCCCTCTCTAAAAGAATGAATTGTGGCAGGTGGTCAACATCGGCTTGTAAGATGCTCTGGACACGGGTGTCGTTGCGAGCCGATTGTATCAACGCGGGACAAGCGAAGCGAGTTTCGTTTTTAGATGAACAGAGAAAGGAAAGCGTGTGGCAGATTTGCAACGTAACCCAAAATGATCACAGGTGTATTCCAGCCGAAAGCGACGCAGCCGGTCGCCGCATGAACGAGCATTAGAATCACGTAAATGCCGAGCACGACGGTTAGACCATGTTTGGCGATACGAAGGTGAGCACATCGATAGAGGGTGTAGGCGGCGAAAGCACCGATAGCGAGTTTAGCGCCGAGAAACGCGAGCTCGCCGTGTTGAAGGATACGGGCCATCAACGCGTTTCCTTCGCTGGCGACGTTCAAATGAATCCAAAGAAGCGTGAGTTGAGCGTCGAGCCAGTTTAGAGCAAATAAGAGACAACTTTTGGAAAGTGCACCCACGTGCGACCTCTCGAGCTAACGTTGTTAAACTCTGTTCCTTATACGCCGGAACCCCCGAAGCCTGGCGGCTCCGAGGGTTCCGTCGTCACGGGAGGAACGAGACTCGTTCTTATGTTGAGTAGAAAGATTGAATTACGGTTCGGTTCCTGTATTTTAGCCGCAGATTTTCGCAGATGAACGCAGATCGATCTATTGCTGAAGTTCTGAAGGAATCTGCCACGCTCCTGGAGCGCGCGGGTGTGCCTGAGGCGCGGCGCGAGGCTGGTGAGTTGCTTTCGTTCGTGCTTGATAAAGATCGAACGTTCCTGATCAGCCATGCAGAAGATCGTGTAAGCGATGACTCTTTTGATCGATTTCGCGAGCTTATCGAACGGCGTGCTACCGGCGAGCCGTTGCAATACATCACCGGCGTTCAGGATTTTTTCGGACGCGAGTTCCGTGTCACGCCAGATGTTTTAATTCCACGTCCTGAAACAGAATTGCTCGTCGAAGCAGCCCTCGAAGTCATTGGCGGCGAAAGCGCGACACCATTTATTTGCGACGTAGGAACCGGCTCTGGCTGCATCGCGGTGACGCTGTTGTGCGAGCTGCCTGGTTCCCGCGCGGTGGCCGTTGATAAATCATCAGCGGCGCTCGAGATCGCAAAGCTCAATGCGCGCGAGCAGTCGGTGGCAGGGCGAGCAGTGTTTCTGGTTTCCGATTGCTTCGACGCGCTCGACGCACGCGAAAATCAATTTGATCTCATCGTCTCTAATCCACCTTACGTGCCCGAGGCAGTTGTAGCGCGTTTGCAACGTGAAGTCAGGGATCACGAGCCGCTCGTTGCATTGTCTGCCGGTCCGGACGGACTGAGCATGATTCGCCGTCTACTCGCAGACGCGCCCGCTTTCCTAAAATCAGGCGGGTACATGCTCATGGAAATCGGATTCGACCAGGGCGAAGCTTTAAGAGCGCTTGTCGACACGCACGTCTGGCGTTTGCTCGAAGTCCGGCCTGACTTGCAAGGTATTCCTCGCATCGTGGTGTTGCAAAAGCGATAGCAAATAACCTGTCACAACACGTGCGCTCGTGGTGTTTAGCGTTCAGAACCACGAAAACGAAAAACGGAAAGAACCCCAGACATTTGAAGGAGACCGAGTATGTACAGGTTTTTAGGCCGAAGTGTGGTGATAGCTGCGTTATTGACCTTTACAGGCGTAGCAGTGTTCGCCCAAAGGGACAACAAGTCGCTGACTTGTCGTGATAACAGCTATTACAACGACAGATTAGTGGGTAACTGTGAAATCAGGGAGCAAACCCTGGCGCCGACCGGAGCACCGATTTCAATCGACGGCAGGCAAAATGGAGGCGTCTCAGTAAAGGGTTGGGACCAGAACCAGATTCTCGTGCGGGCGCGCGTGCAAACAGGAGCGCCGACTGCGGCAGAGGCGGAAGCGCTCGGCCGGCAGGTAAGAATTGAAACGAGTGGCGCGAAGATTTTTGCAAGCGGTCCGGAAGGTCAGAAGGATTATCACTGGGACGTGAGCTACGAAGTCTTTGTTCCACGCCGCGCAGATCTTTCTCTGGAGACTCACAACGGCGGCATCGCGATCGCGGACGTAAATGGCCGCATCGACTTTAGTGCCGTGAATGGTGGCGTAGTTCTCAAGCGAGTGGGCGGCGCAGTTCGTGGATCGACGACGAATGGCGGCTTGATGATCGAGCTGAGTGGCGACCGCTGGGATGGTGAGAGCCTGGATGTGAGTACCACGAACGGTGGCATCGTCATGTCAGTGCCGGAGAACTATTCCGCACATCTCGAGACTGGCACTGTCAACGGCAGCGTCAGTACCGATTTCCCTGTGACTGTTCAGGGCCGGCTCAACAAGCAACTAGCACTTAATCTCGGCTCTGGCGGAGCGACGGTTAAGGCGACGACGACCAACGGCGGCGTTCATCTCAAACGGGCCACGGCGAACGAATAGGGAACAGATTTTCGCCGCAGATGAACGCGGATTAACGCAGATCGAGATCTGCGTTA
>DASUYO010000430.1:0-8461 GCA_036377375.1 Pyrinomonadaceae bacterium | reverse complement strand
CGCAGATTGCAGCGATTGGTAACGTCGATCGAGCCGACTGCAAATTTAGGCAGGCCAAAGACGAAGAGTTTCGTCGCGTCACGGAGTTTCCCGAGGTTTCGCCGCACATTCATAGAGCGGCCATTATGCGCGAAAATCGCTTTAAACAGAACCGAGCGGGGCAAGCCACCCTTCCGGACTTGTTCCTTACCAGGATAGAACCAGTCAGGAAGAGGGGCTTGCCCCCGCTGTTCTGTTACCGCGGGCGACGCATTATCGTGACTACCTCTCTGTCGCCGAACACGGTTGCACCGGAGGAAAAGCCGACGAACTGATAGCCTGCCGCTGCGGCGTCTGCCATTTCTTTCTGCATGGTAGACGTTCTATTCGTCGCCAGGAGCTTATAGTCCCACAGCTTTGGTTTTGCTTCGAGATCGCGCTCGAGAATGACCATTACTTCGGTGCCGACCCGCTTTTTGAAAACTGAGTGTCCGCAATACTCGAACCCGGCATCACCCGCTTCCTGAAGCTCCTTTTGCATAGTCGAGGTCCTGGTGGTCGCGAGCAACTTGTATTCATAACGAGCTTTGTGAGTCGCGCCGATGGCACGCGCCATCACGGCCAGAGTTTCAGGACCGCCCCAAAACGTGTCACCACTAATAATTTCGACGAACCGGTAGCCTTCGTTTGCTGCCGTGTTCATCTCTTTTTCCATCGTTGTCGTGCGGTTTGTCGCCAGCAGCTTGTACTCAAACTCCGTGTTTGATGATTGTAGTGAAGCGAGACGGGTCCGTTCCTGACCGGCTGCGCAGAGGAGGGAAGTGAACAGCAAAAACGCGCTTGTGAGAAGTCTGATCATGGCAGCCATCGTAAGCTGAGACAGACGACAATGGCTGATCTACTGTGACACTTTTGCAAGTGAAGTTAGACTATCACCCGGAATTCAAGCTTAGTTCAGAGTTCAACCTTTAGGTTGCGGCGACAGACAAGCTAAAGCTTGAACTCTGAACTAAGCTTAATTCCGGGTGAAGGAATTGACCGAGCGTTACTGCTTGATCGCTACTTTCTTCTCTTCATCCGTGTAGACTTTGATCTCGGTGCCCGGTTTGATGATCGCATTTTTCCCCTTCTTCAAAAATCCCAATGGGCCAAATAGAACAACCAGCGCGACGGTGGTTCCAGTCTTGTCATCGCCCTCTTTGCCCTTTGTCGAACGAAGCTTGAGTTTTTGGTTGTCCACTGTTGTCGCAGATTCGACTCGAATACCGAGAGTCCCGCCTCTGCCCATCATGCCGGCCTTTTTCGCCTGTGCAACGACACCTTTTACCAGGCTGTCTTTCGCAATGACGGTTTGACCGTCGATCTTCACATCCTGTGCGACCTTGAAAGTGAGTGGATCACCTTCAGCCGCCGTCTTGCTCGTGATCTCATCGACTGTGACGACCGTGAACTCAGTGCCGTCGGGGATTACTTTGGCATCCTCTGCTTTGGGATGGTCGTCCTGATTTTGCGTAACCGCTAACGCTGTGATGCTGGGGGTTATGAAGCTGATTACTACCAGCAGCATTACGACAGTCTGAAAGGGCTTGGGGGAACGCGTAGTCTTCTGCATGAGTTAATCTCCTGGGAGAGAAGGTTAAAGGATGCCACGCGCTTGGTCGCGTGGGGTTAGGACAGAAAGCAAACCTGAACAACGAAGAGTGGATTCCGCTAGGCGGAAACGGCCTCTTCGTGTTCGATGAGATAAGGACTTACCTGGACTTGCTCTTCCGCGTCTTCCGCCAGCACGGCCTGGATGACCGGTAGGCTCAGTGAATGCTTCGTCGTGTTCAGCGGAACTGGCTTGCCTGCGGCGTAGACTTTGTGACGACCATGCTCCTGGTACCACTCAGCGAGGTTAGCCGTCTTGTGCATGTTCTCGATGATCTGACGCCAGCCCACGCCCGTGTTGTACGCGCAGAAGGAGATCTCGCCTTCCTGAGTGCCGTAAGGAATCACGCACATCTCAGTGCGGCGGAAATCGTAGTTGAAAAGATCCTGAAACCACATGCCCTCAACGCAGAGCACACGCCAAATATCGTTGGCATCGGCGCCCTGCTGGGCCATACGGTCGTTGCGATCGGAGTTGGAGTTGGTTGACGAAGGCTTGAACAGATTGATGATCTGCGAAATCGGGAATCCGTGCGGCGCTCGTTCGGCATTGAAGTTTCGCATGATCGCCATGCCGAGCTGAGCATAGGAAAGTTTGCGGCCGCGCGCAGTGTCGGTAATCACCGCCACGTCTTTCATAAACTGCTCGTAGTTGAAGAACTCAAACAGCGATTTGAACTCGCCGGTCTTCCGGTTCACAACCAGCAATGTGAAGATGCCGCAGTTTGGATGACAATTACACGACGACCAACCCCATGGAGCATCAGCTCCCTGTAGCATGTCCATCACACTTGTGAACGCTGAGTAGGACGAGAGTGGGAACCAATCGCGCAATGGTTGAATGTGGCCGCCGAGCTGGTTCTTGAGATCGTGAGTCATGCCGGCGAGCGTGTAGCGCCACTTCGTGCGCAGCTCATCGGAGATATCTTCGTCGCGTCCTGTAAACGAAACCGGCTGGAACGCGATCGTCTGTACCTTGTCAATGTTCTTAGCGGCAAATTCGACGATCTGACCGATACCGTCGTTGTTGAGGTTGTTGACAATGGTTACGACGAGCGTGACTTTAATGCCGGCTTCAGCAAGGTTCTCAATCGCGCGCAACTTCACGTCGAATAAATTGCCAACGCCGCGATGCTTGTTCTTCTCTTCGCTCACGCCGTCGAACTGTAGATAAACGCCATGTTGTCCGGCAGCTTTAGCAGCCTTGCAGAATTCCAAATCCTCGGCGAAGCGAATGCCGTTGGTCGCAGCGAGAATACGATAGAAACCGATCTTCTTCGCATAAGCGACAGCTTCGAGATAGTACGGCGAGAGCGTCGGCTCACCACCAGAGAAGAGAATGATTACCTGCCGGCGTGGTTTGAACGAGACTGCGCGATCGAGAATGGCTTTCGTATCTTCGAACGTCGGCTCGTGCACATAACCAACCTGGTTCGCGTCCATGAAGCACGGATTGCACATCATGTTGCAGCGATTGGTCAGGTCAACAGTCAAAACAGCGCCGCGCCCAAACTTGATATTCGAAGTACCGTGACGATGAACGTCTTTGTCTTCAGCAGCGCGAAAGTCGCGACCGAAGAAGAGCGATTCGATTCTTTCGAGGAACGCCGGATCAGTCGACATCACATCTTCGAACTGCCCGTGCTTCGGACAAGTCTTCCGCATCACAACCTGACCGTTGTCTTCGAGTATCTGGGCTTTGATTTCACCAGGATGCTCGTTCATCAACATCTCAAGCGGAACCTCGCCGCTGATCACGGCGTTGCGAACTTCCTTAACGCAGGTTGGACACAGACTGTCTGTCTCGCGTGGGAAACCAAGTGGCGGAGCACTGCGCTCGTAGGATTTAAGGAGTGGACCAGGCGCCCAGGACGGACGAATAGATTCACCTTCGGGAAGGCGCTGGTTGACAGACTGAAACGCTTTCCAGGCGACGTCTGAAAGGCCGGAAATAAACCGGGAACTTTTCACTCCCGGCAACTTACTCTTGTCAGACTCCCCTCGGCGAAACTGATCACTAAACAAAGGCGTTTCCGTCTCCTAAGTCACTAAACCCCAAGAACAGCCGAGCATGATAAACAGGATTTGCAGGATCCACAAGACGCGATTATCCTGAAAATCTTGTAAATTCCGTAAATCCTGTCCCAAAATGCCCATTCATCCCACAGCGGTCATTGAAGATCACGTCGAAATTGGCCCAGATTGCGAGATCGGAGCCTATGCCGTCATCAAGCGATTCACGCGAATCGGGGCGCGCAACCGCATCTTCGAGCACACCGTAATCGGCGGTGAGCCGCAGGACGTTAAGTTTAAAGGTGAAGAAAGTTATCTCGAGATCGGCGACGACAATGTGATCCGCGAGTTCTGCACTTTTCATCGGGCAAACGGCGAAGGACAAACTACTCAGATCGGCTCGCGCAACTTTTTCATGGTGGGGGTACACGTCGCGCACAACTGCGTGATCGGCGACGACAACATCTTCGCCAACGAAGTCGCCCTTGCCGGACACATTCAGATTGAGGATCACGTTTTTCTTTCCAACAATGTCGGCGCGCACCAGTTTGTGCGAATGGGCCGTCACGCGATGATTGGCGGCAAGTCGAAGATCGTGCAGGATGTGCTACCGTTCTTTATTACTGACGGCAATCCGGCGCGCGTGCGGGGAGTGAATAGTACAGGGCTGAGGCGTGCGGGTTTTTCTGAGGACGAGCGGCGCGCGTTGAAAGATGCTTACAAGCTGCTCTTCAGATCGACGATGCCGATGCAAGAGGCGTTGCGTGAGCTGGAGCAGGTTGATGATGAGAACGTTGCGCATCTGGTGAGATTCATTCGCGGCTCGAAGCGCGGATTTGTGAGATGAAGATGAGGGTGCAGGAACTCGCTGAGATCGTCAGTGGTCGCGTCGTTGGCGATGCGGGAACACAGATTGACCGGATTGCCGATCTCGATAACGCCGGCGAGGGTGAGATTGCGTATGTTGATAACGAGAAGTTCTTTGCTGCGGCTGCGGAGAGCAAAGCATCGTGTCTGATTGTGCCGCAGGGCATCGACGAGAGATTTCCGGATCGAACACTGATTGAAGTCTCGAATCCGAAGCTCGCGTTCTCGTTAATTGGCGCAGCGCTTCATCCGCCAGTTCGTCGTGAGCCGTCGATTCATGAGACAGCAGTTGTTGCTGAAACTGCTGATGTCGCACTGACGGCTTATGTTGGTCCAAACGTGTGTGTGGGCGAGTACACGCACGTCGGTGCTTACACAAGGCTCGAAGCGGGTGTGGTCCTGGGTGCGAACGTGAGTATTGGTGATGATTGCGTATTGCACCCGAACGTTGTTTTGTACGACGGCGTATCAATCGGGAATCGAGTGATCTTGCATGCTGCTGTGTGTCTGGGCGCGGATGGGTTTGGTTATGTGCGGCACGATCTTGGTTATCAGAAATTTCCGCAGGTCGGTACGGTGGTGATTGAAGACGACGTCGAGATTGGTGCACACACCTGCGTGGATCGCGCAGCGCTCGGGCGTACGCGCATTGGACGCGGCACAAAGCTCGATAATATGGTGCACGTGGGTCATAACTGCGATATTGGCGAGCGCGTGGTAATTGCCGCGCAGACGGGGATCAGCGGCAGTGTGGTGATTGAAGATGATGCGGTGATTGGCGGGCAGGTCGGGTTTGGGGATCATACGAGAGTACAGAAGGGCGCGGTCATTGGGTCGAAGGCGGGGATCTTGCCGGGAAAGATTGTGCGGCCGGGCGTTTGGTGGGGCATACCCGTGCAGCCGCTGGACCAGTACAAACGCATGAACGCGCACATGAACCGCTTACCGGAAATGCGGGAGGAGATCAAGAGACTCCAAGAGCAGATCGAGGAGTTAAGAAAAAAATTAGAGCCGCAGATAAACGCAGATTAACGCTGATCTGCGTTTATCTGCGTTCATCTGCGGCTAAAAATTTTACGATTAATTCCGCGGCGCGCTCAGAGGCACCGGGCGCGCCCAGTTTTGATGACACATCTTTCAAGGTCTCGCGCACTTCCCTATTGGTTTCTGGTTCGAGGAGCTTGAGCAGTTCGTTCGCAAGGTTCTCACCTGTCAACTCATCCTGCATCAGTTCTTTCGCGATCTCTCTCCCCGCGACGAGATTCACCAACCCGAAGTGCGGCACCGTAATCAGTCGCCCGAGCGTGTGCCAGTTGATCGGCGACTCCTTATAAACAACCACCATCGGCGTCTCAAGCAGCGCTGCTTCGAGCGTCGCGGTGCCACTGGCGATAGCCGTTGCATCTGAAGCGCCGAGAGCTTCGCGGGTTTGTTGTTCGATTAATTTGACGTCGATGGAAGCAATCTCGCGGATCTCCTCAACTACGCGGCTCGGCGCGACAACCACAACCGTTTGAACGTCCGGCCGGGCTATTTGTAATTGCTCGATAGCCGCGAGCATCGGTGGAAGAATACGCTGCAACTCTTTTATACGGCTGCCGGGTAAAAACGAGATGACGGGCCGCGCCGGATCCAGATCGTTGCGGCGGCAGAACTCTTCGCGCCCAAAGCGCGCCTTCACTTCGCCCGATAACGGATGGCCCACAAACTCCACGTGTTCCACACCGCGGGCCTTGTACCACTCGACTTCGAACGGCAGGATCGACAACAGCAGATCGACGTCCCGTTTAATGTTACTGACGCGACGCGGCCGCCACGCCCACAGTTGCGGGCTGATGTAGTAAATCACTTTCAATCCGCGGCGGTGCAGAGACGATGCGAGCCTCAGATTGAACTCGGGCCAATCAACCAGGACAACCGCGTCCGGCGATCTCTCGATTGCTGCTGCTTTGAGTTTGCGAAAAGCGTTGATGAACTTCGAAAAGACGCGTCCCACTTCGACGATGCCCATGATCGCCAACTCGTCTGAGTTGATGATCGTCTCGACTCCCGCGTCGCGCATGAGCGGACCAGTGGCACCAAAGAAGTCGAGATCGGCGCGTCCGCGTAAGGCTTTAACAAGCGCTGCCGCATGAGCGTCACCGGAAGGCTCACCCGCAACGATCATTAATTTATTGCGCTCTCGCACCGCGCGGATAATATCAGACAGGAATTACAAAATTCTCAGGATTAACAGGATTCGTGCTAGCATCCACGCGCCCCTATGACTCGTTATCCGCTGGCAACCCTGATTCTCATCCTTGCCTGCCAGTTTGTATTCGCGCAGCAAACCAACCCGGTCGATCGGAAAGTCGCGAATCCGATGACCGACACGCCCAACGTTAATCCGCTTAATCCGGATCAGCCCGTGCAGCGTCGTCCGACAACGCAAGGTGGCGTTCAGGGCACGACGACCGATCAACTCACAGTCGAAGCGACTAAACAGAGTGGCTCAGGACCGGAAAACGCGCGCGTCGCTGTTTACGAAGGCAATGTCGACGCGCGCATTGGCACTTATCGTCTACAGGCAGACAAGGTCACCATCTACGAAGCGGAAAACAAAGTCGTCGCCGAAGGTAATGTCGTTTTCGATCAGGCCGATCAGCAGCGCATTACTGGATCGCGCGCCGAATGGAACTATCGCACCAAGACCGGCTACTTCGTTAATTCAACCGGCTACACAAACCAAACACAGGACGGCACGCGCATCTATTTCACTGCGGATCGAATCGAGAAGATTAGTCTCGACACGATCATCGCCATCAACGTGCAGGTGACCGCTTGCGACGAAGACGTCCCGAAGTGGAGTTTTCACGCGAGCAAGGCGCGAATCAAGACTGGCGACCGCGTGCGTGTCTATGGACCAAAGCTCAAACTAAAAGAGGTTCCGGTTTTCTATCTGCCGTATGCTTCAGTCTCGATAAAGCATCGCGATCGTGCCTCTGGTTTCCTGACACCCACGATTGGCGGCTCCGGCGCAAAAGGCTTTCGATTGTCTTCTGCTTACTATCAAACCTTGGGACGCTCCGCTGACTTCACTTTCCGCAGCGACATTTATACTCAACGTGGAATTGGATTCGGCGCAGACTTCCGCTCACGCGCAAACTCGCGCTCGTACCTGAATGCCGGATTCTATGCCGTTAAGGATCGAATCTTTGGTCCATCCGCTGATGCTGCTCATCCCGATCAGGGCGGCTCGAGTCTGTACGTTGACGGTGTTCACTATTTCAAAAACGGCTTCATCGCCGTCGCCGACGTGAACATCACTTCCAACCTCGCCTTTCGGCAGGTGTTCTCCGATAACATTCAACAGGCAATATCACCGGAAGAGACGTCACAGGTCTTTATTAATAAGGATTACAACGAGTACAGCTTTAACTTTCTCGCGCGCACGCAAGTCACGTCACTGACGAATGCACGTATTCGCATTCGTCAGTTGCCCAGCATCAGCATCGACAGGCGTCCCGCCATTGTGAGTTTTTTCAAGAGTCTGCCGCTTTACTTTTCGTTCACCGGGGCGGCGGATGGAGTCAGCCGGAAAGAGACCGTTGAAGATTCAGTGCAGTTTGTGAACGATGTCGGCGGCAATCCGATTATCTCGCCGTCGATCGTGCAGCGTTTGGATCTGCATCCTCGTTTCGAGCTGCCGTTGAATTTTGCGGGCTGGAGCATCACCGCATCGGGTAACGGCCGCGTGACTTTTTACTCCAACTCACTCGATCCAAACACACGCGACGTTCTGAGTCGGAACGTGACGAGATCGTACGGCGAATTCGAGCTCGACGTGCGCCCGCCGGCATTCGCGCGTGACTTTCGCCGCGGCGGCAATTTCTTCTTCCGTCATTTGATCGAACCATACGTCATCTATCGCAAGCTCTCCGGCATTAATAACTTCGATCGCATCATTCGCTTC
>DASUYO010000429.1:0-16316 GCA_036377375.1 Pyrinomonadaceae bacterium | reverse complement strand
GATGACCGATTTGCGACTTTGTCGCCGACATCGGAATACGCGCAGCCTGGCCGTCGAACGCGAGCTTCAAGGCACTCGTCTCGATGCGATCGTTCAGCACAGTCGAGGTGCCGTGAAGATTGACGTAGTCGATGTCCTTCGGTTCGCAGCCTGCATCGTCGAGCGCGAGGCGCATCGCGCGCGCCGGCTCCTTACCGTCTTCAGCGAGACGCACGCGATGATAAGCATCGCAAGTGGCGCCGTACCCGGTAATCTCCGCGTAGATCCGTGCGCCGCGAGCAGTCGCGTGTTTGAGCTCTTCCAAAACGTAGATCCAGGCTCCTTCGCCAAGCACCATTCCCGATCGATTGCGCGAAAAGGGTCGCGAGGCGCGCTGAGGCTCGTTGTTCCAGTTGCTGGTCAACACCGTCATCAAATTGAATGCGGCGAGAATGCCGGGAGCGATCGGGGCGTCCACGCCGCCGCTTAGCATTACGTCTTGTCGGCCGAGTGCGATGTGCTGCGCTGCATAAGCGATCGCGTCAGTGGAGCTGGTGCAGCCTGTCGAGACGATATGCGACAAGCCGCGGAGTGCAAACGCCATTGACAGCTCGCTCGAGAGTCCACCGTGCGTCGAAGCGGGAATCGTGTAGACGCTCGCTTTAGTAGTTGGACCAACGTACCAGTATTCGTATTGCTGTTCGGTGAATGCGAGGCCGCCGCCACCTGTTCCGAGCTCCACACCAAAGGCGCGCCGCTCGTCGAGAGATAAATCGTTGGGAAAGAGTCGCGCATCTTCCAACGCTTCACGCGCGGCAGCGAGCGCGAGCGGGACCGTACGCGGAACGTGTTTGCGATCTTTAGGATTTAGTTGCGCCTGCCAATCGAAGGAAGGAACTTCGGCGGCGATTTGAACAGGAAAACTGGAGGGATCAAATGCTTCGATTCTACGGATGCCGCTTTTCGCGCTTAGCAGTCCATTCCAAAACGCTTCGCGACCGATTCCCAGCGGAGTGACACACCCCATTCCAGTGATCACAACCCGGCGTGGTCGCGTAAGCGTTTTGAACATGAGAATGACGTTAGCCGCAGATTTTCGCAAATAAACGCTGATCTGCGTTACTCTGCGTTAATCTGCGGCTGAAATTCTAAACTTTCTGACCGCACTCGTTGCAGAATTTTGCGCCGGGACTTAATTCCGCCTGACAATTCGAGCAAGTCGCCGCACCTTGTTTCGCGCCACACTCCGTGCAGAACTTTGCGCCGGGCGGATTACGATGACCACACTTGGGACACGGCACACCTGCTTCCGACGTCGCGCCCTGATTGGACTGCTTCATGGCGTCGTTCATCGCGCCTGCCATTGCATTCCCCAACGCAAAGCCGGCACCAAGACCCACGCCTGTCCCAGCTCCGCCACCAGGATTCTGCGCGGCATCGCGCATCGCATCAGCGGCCTGAAACTGCGCATAACGTCCGACGTCGCCAATAACGCCCATCGAAGTGCGTTTGTCCATCGCTGCTTCAACTTCCTGCGGAAGCGAAATATTCTCGATAACAAACTTCGTCAACTCCAGTCCAAACGTCTTGAACTCTTCATTGAGTTTGACGCGTGTGAACTTTGCGAGCTCGTCATAGTTTGAAGCGAGATCGAGTGCAGCGATCTTGGATTCACCGAGAGCGTCACTGAAGCCTCCAACGAGCGTCCGTTTCAGTTGACCTTCAACGTCTTCAGTGATGAAACGCGCGTTAGTACCTGCGACTTCCTTGATCAGCGCCTGCGGATCGGCGACACGAATGGAGTAGATCCCAAAGGCGCGCAGACGGACCATGCCGAAGTCAGCGTCGCGCATCATGATCGGATTCGGGGTTCCCCACTTCAGATCAGTGAACTGTTTTGTGTTGACGAAGTAAACCTCGGCTTTGAACGGCGAGTTGAAGCCGTATTTCCACGCACCGAGTTTTGAAAGGATAGGTGTGTTGCCTCCGTCGATTGTGTAACGGCCTGGAGGAAACTGATCGGCAATCTGACCTTCGTACACAAAAACCGCGGCTTGCGATTCGCGCACGATCAGCTGCGCGCCGTTTTTGATCTCCTGGTCCTGAACTGGAAAGCGGTAAAGGAGCGTGTTCGAAGAGTCGTCGAGCCATTCGATTACTTCGATAAACTGTGATGTTGGATTTAGTCGGTCAAGTATTCCCATAGTGGCGTAATTTTGCCATAGATCTGTGGCTAATAACGAGAGCAGTTAGGCCGCCTGCAATATCGATGAGACTGTCAAACAAGGAGGGCGTGCGGCTGGGGACGAAACTCTGGTGATACTCGTCAAGCAGCGCGTACACCACAATCAGGCCTAGTGAAACCCAAAACCAGCGCTGAATGGAGCGACGAAAAGCACGAGCGGCAAGGAATCCGAGGATCGCGTATTCCGTGAAATGCGCAATTTTTCGCACGATGAAGTGGATGGTCGCGAGAGTCTCCGGACTCGTGTTTGGAAACAGCCAGAGTACCAGTGGTCCAATGATGCGAGAGGTATTCTCCGCTGAGAAACTGTCAGACGAAGCGTAGGAGATAAAGGCGAGCCAGGCAATCAGCGGTAAGTAACGACTAATTAAGCTGCCATACCTGGCCACAGGAATTTGTTTCGTGCTTTTTGTGCCTTTTTGCGGCTGCGGCTAAAGTGCGGCTGCACCCGACACGACTTCGATGATCTCGTTTGTGATCGCTGCCTGCCGAACGCGGTTCATGTTGAGCGTCAAAGTTTCAATCAGCTCACTTGCATTCTTCGACGCTGAATCCATCGCAGTCATACGGGCGCCATGTTCAGACGCAACCGATTCGAGCAGCGCACGAAACATTTGCGTTTCGATCAAACGCGGTAGTAGCTGACCAAACATCTCCTCGGGCGGCTGCTCATAGATGTAATCAACCAGCGTCACGGGCTGTTGCGACTTGGCTTCGGGCTCTGCTTCTTTCGCTCGCGCGACTGGTAGTAACTGGTCCAACACCACGCGCTGCGAAAGCACCGATTTGAATTCACTGTAAATGAGGAAAACTTTGTCGATGCCGGTGTCTTCCGTGAATTGGTCGACAATGGCGCGCGCGACCTCGAGCGCTTCAGAAAACTCCACCCGACCTTTCCCAGTCAGTCCAAGAAACTCACTCGTAATAACTGCATGCCGGTTGCGAAAGAAGTCGCGGCCCTTCCGACCGATCGTCATGAATTCAATCGTCTTATCAGGGTTCTCTCTGAGAAATGCCTGCGCGGCCTTCGTGAGGGTTGTATTGAAGGCACCACACAGACCCTTGTCGGCCGTTATCAGGACCAGCAGATAGCGCTGGTCGCCGCGCTGATCGAGCAGCGGATGATGAAAGTCTTCATCAGTGCGCTTGGCGAGCTCGCCCAAAACTTCCGCCATCTTGTTCGCAAACGGTCGCGCAGATACGACGCGATCCTGCGCACGCTTGAGCTTCGCCGCCGAAACCATCTTCATGGCTTTGGTGATCTGCTGCGTGTTCTTCACCGACTTGATGCGGCGGCGGATGTCCAGAAGATTAGGCATTGCGTTACGTCGTTAAGCTACCGGTTGCGGAGCGGCAGTTGAAGCTGGTCTCGTAGCCCGAGCAGCGGTGAAATCTGTTGGCGTTTCAGGCGGTTGTTTCGACCAGGAATGCTTGAAGTCTTCAAGCACCTGTTTCAATCCCGCTTTAATCTCGTCCGTCAGCGTTTTCTTTTCGGCGATGTCAGCGAGCAGACCGGGATGCGAGTTTTCCACAAACTTGAGCAGACCGGTTTCGAAACGTCGAATGTCCTCGACAGCGATGTCGTCCGTGTAACCGTTTGTCGCAGCCCAAATCACCAGCACCTGTTTTTCGACGTCCATCGGCTGATATTGAGGCTGCTTCAGGATTTCAGTCAGCCTTTGTCCACGCGCCAACTGAGCCTGCGTCGCTTTATCGAGATCAGAGCCGAACTGCGCGAAGGCCTGCAACTCGCGGAACTGCGCCAGGTCAAGACGAAGTGTTCCTGCCACCTGTCTCATCGCTTTGATCTGGGCTGAGCCGCCTACGCGCGAGACGCTGTTACCGACGTTGATCGCCGGACGAAAGCCGCTGTTGAAGAGATCGGCTTCGAGAAAGATCTGGCCGTCAGTAATCGAAATAACGTTCGTCGGAATGTACGCAGAAATATCGCCTGCCTGCGTTTCGATGATGGGCAAACTTGTTAGTGAGCCGCCACCCTTCGCGTCGGAAAGTTTCGCTGCTCGTTCCAACAAGCGCGAGTGGAGGTAGAACACGTCGCCGGGATAGGCTTCGCGACCCGGCGGACGGCGCAGCAGCAATGAAATCTCCCGATATGCCGCAGCTTGTTTTGAAAGATCGTCGTAGATGGTCAATGCGTGTCGTCCGGTGTCGCGGAAGTACTCACCCATCGCGGCGCCGGAATAAGGTGCCAGGAACTGCATCGCCGCGGGATCGGAAGCAGTAGCCTTGATTACGATCGTGTAATCCATCGCGCCGTAATCCTGTAGCGTCTTTACTACCTGGGCCACCGTCGATGCCTTCTGGCCGATCGCGACGTAAATGCAAATTACGTCTTTTCCCTTCTGATTGATGATCGTGTCAACAGCAACTGCCGTCTTTCCAGTTTGACGATCGCCGATGATCAGCTCGCGCTGTCCACGTCCGATCGGCACCATCGCGTCGAGCGCTTTGAGTCCGGTTTGGAGTGGTTCTTTCACGGGCTGCCTGTCGACCACGCCCGGAGCAATGCGTTCCACTGGATTGTAGTGGTCAGTGACAATTGGACCAGCATCGTCGATGGGGTTGCCGAGCACATCGACAACGCGTCCGATAAGCGCATCACCAACCGGTACTTGCATGATGCGTCCAGTCCGCTTGACGAGATCGCCTTCGCGTATTGCCTGAAACTCGCCGAACAACACCGCACCGACTTTGTCTTCTTCCAGATTCAACGCCAGACCACGAACGTCGTGTGGAAACTCGAGCAGCTCGCCGGCCATCACTTTTTCCAGACCGTGCAGCTCAGCAATGCCGTCACCAATTTTGATAACCGTTCCCACTTCGGTAACGGTTACTCCGGTTTCGAAGTTCTCGATCTGCTTGCGGATAATCTCGTTAATTTCACTCGCTCTTATTGGTTCCATGATTACCTCTAGATTATCGACCTGCGAGACTCTCGGCCAATCGCTGGAGATGGTTTTGAACTGATCCGTCGAAGATGGTGGAGCCGATACGTGCGACCACACCACCGATAATCGCTTCATCGGTAGTAAAGTTCAAACGCACCTTCCGACCGGTAGCTACGGTAAGCGCCTCGTGCAGAGTGTTCCTTAACTCTTCCGGAATCGGCCTCGCCGTTGTGACCGTCGCCGCTATCATTCCGGCACGCTCATCAAGCACTCGCGCATAGCGTGCTACTACTTCTCTCAACTGCGAGAGGCGCTGATTCTTCAACAACACGCGCAGAAAGCTCGCAGTAGTTTCTCGCACACGCGTACGCAAAATCAGTTCTTCCAAAACTTTGCGTTTGTGATCGTAAGCGATTGTGGGATTCGCGAAGACTTCTTTTAACTGCGGGTTCGCTTCGATCATCGCCGACCAATGGTCCAACTCATTTTGGACCTCCCGCTCTTCCCGTCTTTCAATGGCCACATCGGCGAGCGCCGTGGCATACCGGCGTGCAACCGTTTGCAAGCTCAAACCGTGGTCCTCCTCAGGTCGCCTATGTTCTCCTGTATCAAAGCCCTGTCGTCCTCTGGCCTCATCTGATTTCGAATCGACTCGCGCGCAAACTCGATGCTTCTCTTCGCCAGGTATTGCCGTAATTCTTTTCGCGCAAGCTTGTAGGCTGTTTCTATATCTCGCTGGCCCTGCTGTTTCAGTTTTTCAATTTCACGCTCGGTTGCGACAGCCACGCGTTGCCGCTCGGCTATTGCCTCTTCGCGAGCTTGTTCGCGCACCGTGCGGACATCGTCATCCAGCCGGCTCAACAAACTGTCGGCTTCTGCGACGCGCGCCAACGCGCGCTCACGCTCGGTCTGCGCGTCGATGATCTCTTGCTTGATCGCCTCACGACGTCCTGCGAGCGCCTGACTAATTTTGCTCCGCAGGAAATAGATCCCGAGAACGACGAAGATGGCGAGGTTCACAAACCGCCAGATCTCAAGTCCGGGGTAGTTGACCCACTCCGTCCATTCTCCAGCCGCAAGTAAAAACATTGTCTGCATGGATCTTCGAATTAGGTCCGTCGACGGAGTATCTGAGCGCTAATCAAATTCCCCATCGCGACAGCCTCTGTCTCGAGTTCGCCCCTTACTGATTGCTCCTGTCTTCGTGTGTTGTCGATTTCTCTATCGACTTCTTTCGACACCTGTTCGCGATACTGCCGGACTTTTTCGTCTTTTTCTTTGAGAGCTTCAGCACGTTCTTTTTCCAGCAGCTTGTATCCCTCACCTCGAGCTTCACGCAGAGTGCCGTGATACTTACTGAGTTTTTCTTGGGTTTCAGTCGCCAGTGCCTGCGCTTCCTTCAGGCGTTCCGCGATCTGCCTTTCCCGCTCGATCAGGATCTGGTTTATGGGTTTAAGCAAAGTCCTATTAAGCACGAACACCATTACGATGACGAACAGCAGGTGGAGCAGTAACGTAGCGTCAGGAACCAACTGAATTGAGGCTTCTGCGAGAATCATCCGATTCCTTTATCTGTGCACAATTTATGGCTGCCGAAAAGCGCGCGAGTTTAACATTGCGTTTGGGGCGGGTCAACCGAACGCGGGTCACACAGCGGCACAAGCCAGCCCAAACAGGCGCAAACCGGTGGTTGTACTTGTTACAGGAGCGATTGCTACATTTACACTCGGGCTGGATTCACGAGCAGGTTGTAGATTCGGTCCAAATCCTGAGTGTTGAAGAAGCTGATCTCAACTCGGCCTCGGCCATCAGCGCTTTGGACAATCCTGACCTGAGTTCCGAAAGCTCTCCTTAGTTTAGTCTCAGCAGCCTTGATGTTCGGATCGATTGGGCCTGGAGCCGATCTCCTTGGCGGTTTTTCTTCACTTGCCTTCTGAACCAACTGCTCCGTCGCCCGCACCGATAACGCCCCGTCGATGACCTTGCGGGCGAGTCGTCTTTGCAGGTCCACGTGATTCAGAGCTAGAAGTGTTCGAGCGTGGCCGGTTGAAAGTCGGCCTTCTTTCACGAGCTGCTGAAGATCATCTGGAAGACGGAGGAGACGCAGGTAGTTCGTGATGTACGTTCGATCACGCCCGACGCGTGAAGCGAGGGCTTCCTGCGTCAGGCCAACTGTCTCGATCAATTTTTTGTACGCCTGCGCCTCTTCGATCGGGTTGAGATTCTCACGTTGAATGTTCTCGATCAGCGCGATCTCCAGGAGGCTTTCGTCGGGGACTTCTTTCACAACAACGGGCACGCGCGTGATTCCCGCCAGTTTCGCAGCCCGCCAGCGTCGCTCGCCGGCAATCAGCTCATACTGGTTTCCACGCCGTCTTACCAGCAACGGCTGCACGATGCCATGGCTCCGGATCGACTCAGCTAAGTTTTCCAGGCTGGTCTGATCGAAATGCGTCCGCGGCTGCATTGGGTTGGGCACAATCGAGTCGAGATCAACTTCGGACGGCTCAGCCTCCAAGTCAAACGTGCGATCAGAGGACAGGAGAGCTCCCAGCCCCCGTCCCAGCGCTTTTCGATTCATGGATAATCTCCCTCGCTAATTGTGAGTAAGCTTCCGCCCCCTTGGAGTGTGCGTCGTAACTAATTATTGGCTTCCCATAACTCGGCGCTTCAGCCAGTCTTACGTTCCTTGGAATGACTGTTTGAAAGACCTGTAGGCCGTAGAAGTCGCGGAGATCGGCGGCGACTGCGGCTGACAGATTCGTTCGCTCGTCATACATGGTCAACAGCAGTCCTTCAATCATCAGGCCCGGATTGTGAAGTCTTCGGATTCGTGCAAGCGTGTCGAAAAGCTCTGTGACGCCTTCGAGCGCATAGTACTCACATTGAATCGGCACGAGCAGTGACCTAACCGCGGTGAGCGCGTTCAGAGTCAGCAGTCCGAGTGATGGCGGGCAATCGACTATGATGAAGTCGTAATTGGCTTCGACACTGGCCAGCGCGTGCTTGAGCCGAAACTCTCTCCGCTGCACATCGACCAGCTCGATTTCCGCGCCGGCGAGATCCTTATTAGACGGGATGACGTCGAGACCCGAAACCGCGGTCGGCAAAGCAATCGCAGAGAGCGGCTGATCGAGGACAAGGCTATGGTAGAGTCCGCGCCTGAAGCTGCCTCGTTGAATGCCGATTCCAGACGTGGCGTTTCCCTGCGGATCCGCATCAACCAGCAGAACGCGTTTTCCCCAAGAGGCAATAATGGCAGCGAGATTGACAGCGGTGGTGGTTTTCCCGACTCCGCCTTTTTGGTTTGCGACGGCTATGGACTTCGCCATTGGCGCGTAAACCTAACACAATCGCGACCGGACGGCTAGATGGACGTATGTTTCACGTGAAACATATGCCCCGATGCGTGGCAATCCGTGGCTACTAAACCGTCTTTTGCTGTGCGGACAAGAAGGCGAGGAGGGTCGAGAGGGCGCCCGGCGTGAGACCCGGCAGGCGTCGCGCTTCGCCAAACGTGAGCGGCTTCGCTCGATCGAGTCTTTCGACGATCTCATTCGAGAGCCCGCTGATGCCATGAAACACAGTGTGTCGCGGAATCTTCAGTGCATCGTGCTGGTAAAGCTTTGCGATTGCGGCCCGCTGGGTATCGAGATAACCGGCGTACAGCGAATCCGCTAGCACGGAGTTCAGGTCAGCTTCCGCGACGGGCTTAAGCTCGGATGGCAGCAGCGACATGATTAGTTCCGCGGTGACCTTTGGACGCTTTGCCAACTGCTCCAGTGAAATCGAATCGCCGAGGTCGCTATTGATGATTGCGCTCACCGCGGCGTGCTGAGCATCGGCGCGTCGCAACCGAACGCTCTCGAGAGCCGCTCTAAGTTTCGCCAATCTCGCCTGTCGAGAGTTGAAGCGCTCCCAATCGGAGTCGCCGACAAGGCCGAGTTCCCGGCCGTGGCGCTCCAGCCGTTCGTCAGCATTGTCATAACGGAGTGCCAACCGATATTCCGCACGCGACGTGAAGATGCGATAAGGCTCGTCAACCCCCTGCTTGATCAAGTCTTCTACAAGGACGCCGATGTACGACTCTTCGCGGCGCAGTCGGAGAGACTCGCGCCTTTGCGTGTACAGCGCAGCATTGATTCCCGCCAGCAACCCCTGGCACGCGGCCTCCTCGTAACCTGTCGTTCCGTTAATTTGCCCGGCATGAAAAAGACCCGGCACTCGCATCGTTTGCAGATCTGGCCCTAATTCTCGCGGGTCGACAAAATCGTATTCAATCGCGTAACCCGGTCGAATAATCTTTGTCTCTTCGAGCCCCGGAATCATCCGCACCAGGTCCTGCTGCAATTCCGCCGGCAGCGACGTCGAAAAGCCATTCAAATAAACTTCGTTCGTGTCGTGCCCTTCAGGTTCGAGAAAGAGTTGGTGTCGTGATTTATCGGAGAACTTTACAACCTTGTCCTCTATAGACGGGCAGTATCGCGGTCCGATTCCTTTGATCTTTCCGGAATACAGCGGTGATTGAGCAAGATTCTCTCGAATCGCATCGTGCACTTCTGTGGTGGTGTAGCCGATGTAGCACTGAATCTGCTTTTGCTCGAGAGTGTCTGTCGAAAACGAAAACGGCACAGGCTTCTCGTCGCCGGGTTGAGGCTCGAACGCGCTCCAGTCGATCGTTCTTCCATCCAATCGAGGAGGAGTTCCCGTCTTGAGACGACCCACCGGGAAACCGAGACGCTTTAGCGCTTCGGAAAGCTCGATTGCTGCCGGCTCGCCTGCACGGCCACCTGAATAAGTTCGGCGTCCGGTATGAATCAATCCATTCAAGAACGTCCCCGTAGCTACTACGACGGCCTGAGCACCGAATTGCCGTCCGTCTTCCAGCACCACCCCAGCCAGTCGTCCATGGTCCAAAATAAAATCGACGACCTTTCCTTGGCGAAGATGAAGATTGGATGTTGCTTCGAGCGTGCGCCGCATCTCTTTGCGGTAGAGCATGCGATCTGCCTGGGCTCTCGGCGATTGAACGGCGGGCCCACGTGAACGATTCAACAATCGGAATTGAATGCCAGTGCGATCGATGACGCGGCCCATGATGCCGCCGAGCGCATCGATCTCCCGCACCAAATGGCCTTTCGCAATACCGCCAATAGCTGGATTGCACGACATCTGACCAACGAGATCGAGGTTCAATGTGATCAGGCCCGTTTCCGCGCCGAGTCGAGCCGCGGCAGACGCTGCCTCACAGCCCGCGTGGCCGGCGCCGATCACGATTACATTGAAGACCTCATCAAACGACATGATTACTTCCCAATACAGAACGTCGCGAATATCTCCGACAGTATATCTTCAGTTGTTGTCTCTCCCGTGATCTGCCCCAGGAACTTCAACGCATTGTGCAGAGGCACAAGCACGAGCTCCTCACTATACCGTTCGCGCAACGTCGCGCGCGCACCCTCGAGCTCGCGGTCAGTGCTGCACAGCAGATCGTAATGCCGCGCGTTCGTAATCAACAACGCGCCTTCATCGACTCCGTTGCTATTCACACTCGCAAGAATCGCGGCGCGCAACGTCGACAATCCTTCACCGGTCCGTGCCGATACATTAATCGGTTGCAGCTCTTCGACACAACTCGCCGAAAGGCCGAAACTGGGTAGATCGCTCTTGTTCATGACCACCAGGCGCCGAGTATTTCGCGTCTGATAGATCAACTCTCGATCAGATGGTCCAAGTTCAGCCGAGCCGTCGAGAACAACGAGTACGAGATCAGAATCGCTCATTGCTCTGTGAGTGCGCTGTATTCCCAGCGTCTCAATTCCATCGGCCGCCTCACGCAAACCGGCAGTGTCGGTGAGAATTACTGGGATGCCGTCAAGGTCGATAGCTTCGGTCAGTGTATCTCGCGTTGTGCCCGGAATGTCTGTAACAATGGCGCGTTCATGCTCCACTAAGCTATTGAAAAGACTTGACTTACCGACATTCGGCCGCCCTGTGATCGTGACCCGAATGCCTTCCTGAAGCAAGCGTCCACCGCTGTAACTCCGCGCGAGTTTTTCAACTCCAGCACTGACTGCTGCTAAATCATTGTCGATCTCATTCAGGCGCAACGCCGGAATATCTTCCTCGACAAACTCGAGCGCTGACTCCAAGAGTACAATCACTTCAAGCAGCTTCTCTTTGAATGGACCAAGCGCGTTAGACAACTCGCCATTCAACTGACGAGACGCTTGCTTGACTGCCGCTTCAGTTTGCGCCGCGATGAGATCGCGAATCGCTTCCGCCTGCGCCAGGTTTATCTTTCCATGTGACAACGCGCGCAGCGTGAACTCGCCAGGACCTGCTAGCACTGAGCCCAGCTCAAGTGTCGTGTCAATGATGTTTCGCACGACGGCCGGTGAGCCGTGACAACTGAACTCCACGACGTCCTCTCCAGTGAGAGAATTAGGTGCGCTGAAGTATGTGAGCAGAACCTGGTCCAGGATCTCGTCATCACTTGGACGCCGCAATGTCGTGAGGGTTGCGTGTCGCGGTTGAATTTCATCAAGACCGGCGAGTCGCTGTGCAATTGCAAGAGAGTCTGGTCCACTCAGACGAATGACGGCGAGAGCTCCGCGCCCTCTCGGTGTGGATAGTGCAACGATCGTACTCATGTCGAACCGCGGATGAAGGTTAACGTGGAGGGCTATTACGAGTTCTTGCGGGCGGAACTCTTTGGGCCAATTCTCAATTTGCGCTCGGATCCCTCACCGATCGATTCAGTAAAAAGATCTTCGCTGTCGGCCAGCGTCAAGTGAATAATCCGTCTTTCGTTTGCACTCATCGGCTCAAACGTAAAAGGCATTCCCGTCTGTCGCACGCGGTTCGCTGCCAGGTTGGCCATCGCCTGGAGTTCTGCCTCGCGAGTGGCGCGAAAGCCATTTACGTCGCAAACCAGGCGCCCGCCGCCCGTAAGACTCCTTCCAAACACCTGATTGAGCAGATGCTGCAATGCTTCAAGCAGCTCGCCGGTTTGTTGCTGAAGCAAGTCGGCATCATCACCTTCGATATCCAACACTTCGCCGGCAATGCCCCGCTTCAGTTCGACACGCAAGTGCAAACCGGTCTTGTCGAACACGTCCTGGAGAAACTCCGCTGCTTGTTGCGACACTTCTGTCATTGCTCAATCACTACCCCGGCGCCGGTGCGTCTACTTTTTTTTTGCGGCTTGCCTGCCCTTTGGCCGGCGGTGCCGCGACTTCCTCGTCCTCGGGCTTAGTCCAACGATTAATCAAAAACTGCTGAGTGAACCCGACGATATTACCAACGAGCCAGTACAAAACTAAGCCCGACGGTGCGCTCCACAAAATGTAAAGCATAAAGAGCGGCATGCCGACGGCCATCATTTTCCGTTGCAAAGGATCTTGTGCCGGAGCCGGCGTAACCAGTTGTAACACGACCATCGTGCCGGTCATCAGGATCGGCAACACGTGAATCAGGTAAGGCTCCGCCGCAGAGAGATCAGGGATCCAAAGAAAACTCGCTTGTCGAAAATCAAGAGAGATCGTGATCGCGCGATAGAGTGCGAAGAGGAAAGGCATCTGAATGAGCAGCGGCAAACATCCGCCGAGCGGATTGCCCTCCTTCATCAGCCGGAGCTGCTCCATCTGGAGATCTTTCAACTTCGGATCATTCTGCTTCAACCCCTTAATCTTCTCCTGCAACTCTTTCATCTTCGGCGCCAGCTTCTGCGCTTTCTTCATTGCCTTCGATGAGCGCCACTTGAGCGGAAAGAAGAGAGAGTAAATCACGATCGTGAAGAGAATGATTGCGACACCGTAGCTGCTGGTAACCTTGAACAAGTATGTGATGGCCCTGAGAATCGGAACAGCCAAAGGCCTGGAGAGCCAGCCGAGAAATCCGTAATCGATCAAGCCTTCGAGATCGATCGGCCGTTGGACCAGGGCCCCGACTTCGCTGCTACCTTCCGTAAGTAGATCGTGATCTTTTGGACCAGCGTAGATAACGGTTCGCGATCCATCTGCCAGAACGGGAACGTATGCCGTGGTCAGAAATCGCTTTTCCGCACTGCGGCCATTTTGCTTGTACTCGTAAGCCGCCGTTCGATATTCGAGCCCTTCCGTTCGTTTGCCGGGCACAGCAACCATCGCAAAATAGGTGTCACCGACTGCCGCCCAATCCATTGGTCCATTGAGCGCCAGACGGTCTGGGCTGCTGCTGTTGCTATTGATGCCTGCGGGCGGATGCCGCTCGAGTTTGTCGTTGACGTAAGCAACCGCTTCTGGTGCGACTGAATAGAACGTGTGATGAGAGACGCCTTGATCGCCAATACTCGGACCGATTGCGATCTTGACCTGAGGGATCGACTCGTCGCCGCGCTTCACGAGAAGCGACAGATCTGTTTCGTACAGATCGGCGTCAAAAACAATTTTCTTTCTTACCTGAACGTTGTTGGCATCCTGTAAGACAAACGTGAGCTCTTTCTTTTCACCCGCGCCCAGCTTCACATCGACATCCCCGTTTGCCTGATCAACTCCTTCGACGGTGTATGTAGCAGAAGCGAGAGCCGAGTCTAATGCGGCATCGCCGGTCTGCAACTGCAACGGCACCAGCCGCGGCTGGCGTTTCAAACCCTCAGGCGAGATCAATTCGAGCGGGACTCTGTCCTGCTTACGACCCGCGACGGAGTAAATCTCACTCTTCGTGATCTTATTACTCTTAATTATCCAACTTATTGGCTCGGCTCCACGCGTGTCGAACTTTGCTTTGTAGAGTGGTGTTTCAATCGTGATGATTCGCGGTGGAGCAGCACTCACATTCAGTGTGGGAGCCGGTGCTGGTGCTGCTGTTGGAACATTCGTATTCGCAGTCTGTGTTGCTGCGGGACTAGCGGCGGGTGAAGGTGTCGCGCCAGGCTTTTGATTCTGCGGAGTCGGGACTGGGAAGAAATAACTCCACAAAAAAAGAATCGCTGAGGAGAGCACTAACGCAAGTATAAGTCTCTTTTGTTGCATCTTCTGGTAGAGGTACCAACCTCTCCTTATAACAAAGTCACCAGTTCACTTTACCGGGTCATATCCACCCGGATGGAACGGGTGACAACGGAGCAATCGACGTATTGCCATACCGCTTCCACGTAACGCGCCGTAGCGGGAGATAGCGTCAGCGGCATATTCCGAACATGTGGGAATGAATCTGCACGAAGGGGGTAGAAGCGGTGAAATCGCCAGCTTATAAAATCTGAGTAATGAGATTAGAACGCTCTTCACATCCAGCGCTTATTTCAAAGGATCGCGCGTCTCCAACCTTCCAACCTTTTCGATAATACCCTTCAGCTCTTCGCCAGGTGCTGCCAGCTTTTGACTCAGAACCGTCGCCTTCGCATTCAAAACCCAGTCATACTTTTTCGCGAGATCGCTCAATAATGTTTCGTTTGATCGGAACGTCTCCCGCAGTAAACGCTTCGCTCGATTCCGCTGCACCGCCTTTCCCAGAGCCTTCCTGGAAGCTGTGACCCCCAACCGATGACTCAGTTCCTGGTTTTCAATAACGAACGCGGTGATGAATACGCCTTCATACCGCTTGCCGTTCCGGTAGACGTGCTGGAATTCCGCAGTATCCCGCAAATACTTCCGCATGTATCAACCGAAGCAGCCATCTCAGTAGTGAGCAGGTGTCAATCGCTTTCTGCCTTTGGCGCGACGTCTTTTGAGCACCAGGCGCCCGTTTTTGCTTGCCATCCGCGCCCGGAAGCCATGTGTCTTTGCGCGTCGTCTGTTGTTGGGTTGAAAAGTGCGCTTCGACATAGAAATGAATTCTCCTTATAAACGAAAACGCCAAGACTAATCGTCGCCAGTGTTTATGTCAAGAAAAGGGGCCACGGATTAGACGGACAAAGTTTGGATCAGCGTTGATCAGAAACCAATCTGTATAATCCGCGCCCAATATTCCGTGTTCAACAATGTCGTGTACCAGAATTTTACTTAACTCCTGCAAATCTCAGCCCCTGTCGAGGGCGATCATTGGGTGTTGTTTTATTGTAGTGTTTTCCTTGATCAATCTGAAACTTGTATGTTAGTCTCCGCTCGCTTCGCGAGACGCCGTCCTATAAACACTTGAAACAAAAGGGCTTTAAAGGAATACTTTAACACGCGGGGCGTTTTCCACTGGCTGTGGAAAACGCTGTGGAAGTTTTCCAGCGGACGACTTTTAGCGGGCCCGACTACAAAACAAAGGGATAGGAACCGGTTAGAGTTCTGCGCGTGGATCGACCAACAGCAGCGTACGTTTCCATTACGCGGTCTTTAGTCAAATTGACGACCTTCCCTCGACGATTCTTCAATGAGCGCTTCTGTAGAGACGGCGAATGTTTGGGGCAGGATCCTCCACTCGCTAAAAGGCCGACTGACTCAACAAACGCTAGACACATGGTTTAGCCCAATCCAATTCGAGAGCCTGGATAGTTCGGCGCATGTAATTCGTTTGCGTGCACCCAACCAGGTCGTCAAGGATTGGGTTGTTAGTAACTATGGCAAGGTTCTGGCTGACTCGCTAAATGAGCTGCGGCTGTCGGGTTATTCGGTCGGTTGGGTAGTTGGAAAGGTTCCGGATTGGGTTCCCGAGCACCTCACTTTACCGTCTGTCGATGCTGAAACGGTTACGCGCGACACTGCTGAAGTCGCAACCTCACTTTCCAACAAAGCGACGTCTGTAGTAACCGTGACCGAGATTTCCGCAGAGGAACCCTCGCTCAGCTCCAAATATACCTACGAGAGTTTCGTTGTCGGTTCGTGTAATCAATTTGCCCATGCTGCTTCGCTTGCTGTCGCTGAAGCACCCGGCCGTACGTACAACCCTCTCTACTTGTATGGCGGTGTTGGACTCGGCAAGACACACTTGATGCATGCCTGCGGACACGCAATCAAGGCTCGCAATCAACATCTGAAACTTTGTTACATCTCGTCTGAGCGTTTCATGAACGATCTTATCAACGCGATTCGCTACGATAAGACTCAGAGTTTTCGCGAGAAGTATCGCTCAGTCGATGTGCTGTTGATTGACGACGTTCAGTTCATGGCCGGCAAGGAGCGAACACAGGAAGAGTTCTTCCACACGTTCAACGCTCTCTACGATCAACAAAAGCAGATCGTGATCAGCTCCGATTGTCCGCCGCGCGAGATACC
>DASUYO010000428.1:0-2058 GCA_036377375.1 Pyrinomonadaceae bacterium | reverse complement strand
CGCAGCATCGACTTCCCGCGCACCACTCTTGCGTAGTGAGCGATATTGGTCGAGTGAGGCAAGCCGTAAGTGAGGTTAGTGATGAAACTAATCCCGCCGACCGCTTCCAAAGCGCTTTCCTTCTTGAGCTCTTCGCCGATGAGAATGGGATTGATCTCCGCGCCGCGCTCGAAGAGCATGATCATGGCGATAAAAATGCGACGATGCGAAGGAACGTAAAAGTCTTCCGAGCGAAGCTGTTCGATCGCCTGGCTGATCAAGCCGTTGTCGAGCAGGATGGCGCCGAGAATGGCGCGTTCGGCTTCAGCACTGTTTGGTAGAGCACGTTCGAAGGATTGGTCACGAATTGGATCCGGAGTAGCCATAAAAAAACGCTGCATGTCGATCTAACATGCAGCGCCATAATGAGCAATGGATTTTCGAAAAGAAACCCCAAAATCGTGTTTTAAAGATCCGCGTTAATCCGCGTTCTCTTCTTCGCTGGTTTTCGCGAGCTCGGCTTCTTGTTCCGGCGTCATGTGTCCGACGATAACCTCGCCTTCCGACGCCACGCGCACTTTCAGATCGATCGTGACTTCACGATGAAGCCGCACGGGCACAGTGTATTCACCAAGCCGCTTCAAAGGTTCGCGCAGGTGAATGCGATGCCGGTCGATCTCGTAGCCACGCTCTTGCAGTGCCTCAGCGATGTCCATCGAAGTTACTGAGCCGTAGAGCGCACCCTGTTCACCGGCCTTACGCTTGAACTCGAGCTCGAGCGTGCTCATCTGTTCCGACTGAGCTTCCGCACTTGCGCGCTCCTTCGCTTCCTTCTTCAACAGCGCCGCGCGCTCCGCTTCGATTCCTTTGACGTTGCCGGCGCTAGCCTCAACTGCCAGATTGCGAGGCAACAGATAATTGCGAGCATAACCTGCTCTGACTCTGACGATCTCGCCGCGTGCGCCGAGATCATCTACATCTTCGCGCAACAATACTTTCGTGTGTGCCATCTCGTTCTCCCTTTAGTCAGTCGTGTACGGAAGCAGCGCGATATTGCGGGCACGTTTGATCGCTTCCGCCAGCATGCGCTGATGCGTCGCACAATTACCGGAGATTCGTCTCGGCAAGATCTTGCCGCGCTCGGGAAGGTAGTTCTGCAACAGCTTTACGTCTTTAAAATCGATAAGGTCCACTTTGTCGATACAAAAGCGACAAACACGTCGCCGGTGCATACGTCGGCCACTGCCGCGGCCGCCCATTGGCCGTCTATCGCCGTCTTCATCAGAATCGTAGCCACCGCCGCGCTGGCGCTCTTCATAATTCGTTGACATAAATTATTCCTTTTCTATCCAAAACTATTCGCCCGCGGCTTCAGCAAAATCCATCGCCGGTCCACGACGCGGATGCGCGCCTTGTGCGGGTTTCTTCGCAGCCTTGCGAGTGCGACGCTCCTTCAGCTTCTCTGCGCGCCTGCGATCTTCATCAACACGCACGGTGATGTAGCGCAGTACGCGATCGTTCACGCGCATGCGTCGCTCGAGCTCGGCAATCTCACGGCCAGAGCCTTCGATTTCGAGCAGCACAAACGTGCCGTCCTTGTGGTGCAGGATTTCATACGCGAGTTGGCGCTTGCCCATCGTCTCGGCTTTGGTCACTGTTCCACCCTGATCGGTCACGATCTGTGAAAAGCTCTCCGTAAGTCTCGACACTTCGTCGTCCGCCCTCGGGTCTACGATGAAGACCACTTCGTACTGTCTCTTTGTATCCAAATCAAACCTCCAGTCAGGTCACTACTCGATTAAACTCGCTCATTGCTTTCAAAGCGCCGTCCCTGATGATCGTTCGAATCGCCTTTGCGCTTTGCTCTAACATCTCAGCCACGATGGACCGCTCAGCTCGTGCAAACGTGTCGAGCACAAATCGCTTCGAATCCGAGATCGGATGTTCGGGCTGAATTCCGATCCGCAATCTCACGAACTCATTTGTACCGATCGAAGCGATGATCGATTTGAGTCCGTTGTGTCCGCCGGCTGAGCCACGCTCGCGTACGCGAATCGTTCCGAGCGGCAACGCCAGGTC
>DASUYO010000427.1:0-36712 GCA_036377375.1 Pyrinomonadaceae bacterium | reverse complement strand
GCGCGACGATATGGAGCGGAGATGAAGCGTGAGCCAAATACCGCGTCGGCGCCCTCTTTCGCGAATGGAACAAGCAGGGATGGGATGTCTGCCGGATCGTATTCAAGATCAGCGTCATGAATGATGCTGATCTCCCCGGTGGAGTGTTTGATCGCATTACGTATGGCAGCGCCCTTGCCGAGATTTCGTTCATTGCGCAGAAGCACAATTCGAGAATCGCTGCGGGCGAGTCGCTGGAGAATCTCCCACGTACCGTCGGTACTCCAGTCGTCGACAATGATTACTTCCAGGCTGCTGATCAGAGGATCGTCTAACGCGAGAACTCTTCTGATGCTTGCCTCAACAACGTGCTTTTCGTTATAGACAGGCACCATGACGCTGAGGCGAAAAGAGGTAATCGACGTTTGACCGATCTGTGTCTGAGCAGACGGCTGCGATCGTTCATGCATTTGGTCAGTAGTATTCCGCGTCTGATCGTGGCGGGTTGCCAACTCAATTCTCAACATCTTCCCTCTGTAGTTTAATGCATGAAACCAAATTGCGGCCACAAATAAGCGCAAAAAGGCACAAAAGCCTTCTTTTGAGCTATTTGTCCTTTTTTTGTGAGGGCTCGCTAAGCCTTGCGGCGACGCTTCATGATTAGGTAGCCAAGGGCAATAATAATCACCAGAGCGGCTACGATGACGGTCCAGTCGAGTTGCATTTTCGGGGTGCTCCTCTTAATAAAATTGTCGAGCTGCTTATTTCAAAAACCTATTAAGCTGAGTATTCCCGTATTATTAATGACGAATTTCGAGACGCGGAAACGCGCTGGGCATCGTGCTGCTGTTCTGTTTCGCCTTTAATGCCTCGGCGTAATGATAGACCACCTTTTCTTTATCGTTGACGAGGCCCGCAACTTCTATATCATTTTTAACTACCGCTGCAAACTGTTTGCTTCCACGAACGACTGCATCGTCGCCCTTCTTCAGTCCCCACACAAGCGCTGCGGGCGCGGTATAAGGGAAGACAAGCGCGGAGGTGGCGGCCGCGCCGACTGCCATTATGCCCGTGCGATTGCCGCCTTCAGCGGCAGCAGTTAGCTGCACCGGAATTTTTGAGCCATCGATCCCCAGGATGTATTGCATCTCCAATGTGAGCTCCCCACCGCGCCCAAACATCTGCGCCTTCTTCACTCTAACAATTTTGGCGCGAGCGATCGTCCCGCGCGGAATGATCAGTACTTCGTCAACAACTACAGGGCTTACGACGGAGAAGGCGACCGTGCTGTTGAGTTTGAAGGTTGCTGAAGAGACTGGATAGAGCGTCTCAACTACTACCGCTGTCCCTTGCGGAATCTTTACCGTTTTAACCAATTGCTGTGCATCCGGTTGGCCCGCTTCGGGAAGGTTCGGCGGTCCGCTCGGAACTACAGACATCACCTGAAGCACGTTATCGGGCACGCCACGTCGTCTCAAATCATCGAGCACGGGGGGAAAGACGTCGAAATTGCAGTATGACGTCAGAATATTTGCGATGATGAGGTCGGATTTCATTCCGTTGTTGACCATCTTGAGGATGTCGCGGTTGGTCAACATGTGGGCCGAGCGAGCTTGGTGTTTGGGGACCTGTGCGAATGTCTCAGGGGAGCTCGTTAGCACTAAAACGGCGGCTAGAATCAACCAGTGTTTCCATCTCATAATCCGGACTCCTGGCTTGCGGGCAAACGTATGGGATGGAGTTCCAGTGGCAAGCAATGTGCCGGAAAAACGGCCACAAAAAGGCACAAAAAGCAGAAATTCATGTTTTGCGGGTGGGCGCTCGGACACAACTGCTCGCCAGCGAGCACTTGCCGCAAGAAAGAGTAGCCACGAAAAGGCATAAAGACTCAAAAGATCTCCCTTTTCAGTTTTTGTGCCTTTTGTGCTTTTTTGTGGCTAACTTCTTCGGCTTTATACGGTGACTTGGTTTGTGGCGAACGTGTCCACTTCCGTCAGCACACCCTTTTCCAGGTGCATCTGATCTGAGGCGAAGTTGGCCGCATGTGGATCGTGAGTCACGAGCATGATTGTTTTCTTCAACTCGCTATTCAGCGTCGCAAGAATTTGCAGAATCTCCTCACCAGAACGCGCGTCAAGATTTCCAGTCGGCTCGTCAGCCAGAACCAGATCGGGATCAGTAACGATCGCGCGCGCAATTGCGACGCGCTGTTCCTGGCCGCCCGATAGCTGGCGCGGCTGGTGATGCATACGGTCGCCCAATCCGACGAGATCGAGTGCCGTCTCAACATTCTTCCTGCGCTCCGCCTTCGACAGCTTAGTCAACAGTAAGGGCAGCTCGACATTCTCAAACGCAGTCAGCACCGGCACGAGGTTAAAAGTTTGAAAGATGTAGCCGATGTGAGCGTTGCGCCAGACCGCTAACTGACTCTCACTCATCCTCGTCAGTTGTGTGCCCATCACTTCGACATCGCCTTCACTTGGGCGGTCGATGCCGGCGAGAAGATTCAGAAGTGTGGACTTGCCGGAGCCGCTCGGCCCCATCAACGCCAGAAAATCTCCTTCACGCAACTCGAGGTTGACGCGATCTAAAGCAACGATTTCAAATCCATCGCGATTAAAACGCTTACTCACATTGCGAACGCGTACTATCGGTTCAGACATAGTTTCTCCATCCTCAAACTATTGAACTTTCACTCGATCTCCATCGCGTAGCTTATCGACGCCTGCGACCGCGACTGACTCATTGCCCGTCAATCCATCAAGCACCACATAAGCATCGCCTGACTCGTCACCCGTGCGTATTGTTCGTTGCTCAACTCTGTTGCCCTTCACGACGAAAACAAATGAGCTGTTGTCGTTTTTAACGATCGCGACTTTTGGAACCAGCACACGCGCGACTGATTTATTCTCGGTTGCCGGAGCTTTATCGGAAAGGAAGTTGACGCGCGCGTTCATCTCCGGCCGCAACTGCTCGTTTGGATTATCAACTTTGACTTTAACCTGAACTGTCGACTTGGCGCGGTTAGCTTCGGGCGCGATCTCTTCTATAAAACCTGTGAATCTCAGAGTCGGATAAGCCTCGGGAATGATCTCGGCTCTCTGGTTCGGCTTCAATCGCGCGAAGTCAGTTTGGCTTATGTCCAGCTCAACTTGCAGGTCGGTTAGATCCGCGAGATCGACTACTGACGTGCGCGCACCGGAGCCGCCGAATGCAGACGGAGTAACCATCTCGCCACGTTCAACGATTCGCTCCAGCACCGTTCCCGAAACGGGCGCTTTGATTTCAGTCGCAGCGAGTTGCGTGTTCGCGTAATCGAGTGCCGCTTTCATCTGTTGTACTTCTGCTTCTGCGGCACGAATTTCTTCCTTGCGTGGGCCGATGTCAGTCATGGCGCTGGACTGACGCGCTGCCTGGAGCATCGCTGCGGCGCTGTCGCGTTGGGCCAGTGCACGGTCAAACTCCGCCTTCGACGAAACGCCGGAGCGATACAACGCTTCCGTGCGCTGGTATTCAGCTTCTGCATTCTTCAGGTTTGCCTCGGCTTGTAACACAGCGGCTTTGTCTTTCAACTTCTCTTCAGGTCTCGAGCCTGTGCGCAGGCGATCCAATCGTGCCTGTGCCGCGGCGAGATTGGCTTGCGCCTGGTTTACTTGCGCGCGAAATTCGCTATCTTCAAGGCGGACGAGTACCTGTCCTTCCCGAACTGTGTCGCCTTTCTCAACACCGATCCACGCCACGCGTCCCATCACCTTCGCTCCCACAGCGATCTTGTGATGGGCCACAACGTAGCCGGAGGCGGAAAGCACACTCTCGCCTAAAGATGCTGCGCCAGTCTCAGTGCGAACCGAAGCAACGGAGATTGTCTTCGTTCCCGAAAAGAGAAACACGTAACCCAAAGCGACCAACGCGAGCAGCGCTGCGATGCCGAGCAGCAACAGCTTCGGCGCGCGGTTGCTTCCGGCGCTCGGCGACGGCGTTGGTCCACGATCGATCTTCAAGCTTCGCAGCCGCTTGTTCAGATCTTCCTGACTGTCTTTTGACGAGGGACTAGTCACCATCTCTTCTTTTTGTGATTTTGTGCTCCTTGCGGCTATGCACGCAACGCGTCGACGATCTTGAATCGCGATGCGCGAATGGACGGCAGCAACGATCCCACCAATCCGATAATCGCGCCGAAGATCAACGCAAAGATCATCAAATCAAACGTCACGCGAAAGTTGAATGCAATCTCGCTGAATGTCACAAAGTTTGAAGTGCCTGTTGAGACAAAATTCAGCGGCAGCGCAAGCAGGATTCCAATGGCCGCCCCGATCAGTGCAATCGCCACTGACTCCAGCAGGAACGCAGTGAGAATGCTGAATCGGCTGAACCCGAGCACGCGCAGCGTCCCGATCTCTTTCGTGCGTCGCGCAACAGCCGCGTACATCGTGTTCATCCCGGCAAAGCCTGCCCCGACCGCCATGATAAACGAGATAAAAACGGCCAATCCCTTCAATGCACCCGAAGCCGTACCTTGTTGATCCTCATAGAAAGTCCGCTCTGATGCTGCTTTCAAATGAAGCTTGGGATCGTCGGTGATCCGTTTACTTAGCGCAGCCAAAGCATTCTGATCTTTTACTCGCATTAACACTGACGAATAGCCGTCGCGCTTGGTCGTACTCGCGAGTGAATTGATATCAATCCAGATCTCCGATTCGAAAGCCTTGCCTGCTGAGTCAAACAAACCGACGACTGTGTAATCGGTCGTTTGAATGCGAAACTTGTCTCCAACGTCGAGTCCCTGAAATCTTTCGGCAATTCTCTTCGAAACGACAGCTTCGGTTAGACCAGGCTGGAAGAGTCTTCCAGCGACCGTCTGAAATCCCGATCGCAACTTGAACGACATCGGACCAACGCCACGGACCGTAACGTTCGAACCCTGGTTCATTCCTTTGCGGGCTTTGTAGATCAGCGTCACGAGCTCGCCGGTGGCGAGTGGCTTGTCGTTTTCGCGCTCGACCCCGTCGAGATACATCAGGTCGTTGAAGTTCTCGCGCGTCACTGTGCTGTTGAGCTCGGCCGTGCTGCCTTCACGCAAAACAATCATATTCAGCGGTTCGCCACTGCTCGACAAAGTCAGATCGATACCGCGAGCGAGTGCCATCACCATCAGGAAGACCGCAACCGTCAAACCGATGGTGAATGCAGTGGTGAGTGTGCTGCCTTTCCTGACAACGATGTTACGGATGTTGTATTTGAGCGGTAGTGCCATCTTATTCAGTGCTCCGCAAAGCATCAGCGATCGTCAGACCAGAGACTCGATAGGCCGAGTAAATAACGCTGATCAATCCGACGAGAATCGACAACCCGAATGCCGCCGCTAGAGTTTTTCCGGTAGGAACGAATGAGACGAAGTATGGAAGGACAAGACTCAGATCTACGGAGCGGAAAAGTAAGACGGCCGCACCGATTCCGATCGCAGCACCGATGCTCGAAACGATCAAAGCCTCTGCGAGAAACAGCGCAGTTATAGTCCCACGCTGGAAACCGATTGCTTTGAGAGTGCCCACTTCTTTCGTGCGCTCACGCACCGTCATCGCCATTGTGTTGCCCATCACGAGCAACAGTGAAAACGTGATTGCCGCCATGATAGCGTACAGAAACTGCTTGACTCCGCCCATCATCGTCTGAAAGCTCAACGCGAATTCGCGTTCGCTTTCTGTTTTTGTGGGGGCATCGGTGTTTGCGAAGATAGAGTCGATGGCCTGAGCCACACGCGGCACATCTTCAGGCGTATTGGCAAGAATGCTGAACGTGCTGACCTGGTCTTTGGCCCAATCAGGAACGAGCTCGTTCAGGTATTCGTGATGAAAGTACATCGTCTTTTCATCGCTGCCGGTGTAGACACCGCGAATGATGAACTCAACGCTCGCATTGTAAATCGGACTCTTCAACGTAATACGCTGTCCGGGAGTAAAACCATAAAGCTTGACGAGCTTCGCCCCAACCATTGCGCCCTGCCGGTCGTTAATGAAGGCTTGCCAGTCAGCGTCTGACATCTTCAGCTCGGAGACCACTTCCCTCAGTTTGCGTGCGTCGACGGCGAAATTGGCGAAGAAATTTCGTTCGTCTTTCCAGATGCCACCGAACCAACTGAACGGCATTACTTCCTTAACACCGGGGACGGTCTTCATCTTTTGCAGGTGCGCCATCGGAATGACGTTCGCTAAAGAAACGGCATGGCGCGACACGAGTCGCAAAGGACTGGCCTCATTGCCGCCGCGTTCAAACTCGGTAAGGATCGTGGCCAGACTTATGATCAAAAAGAGCGAGACGACGAGACTCGAAATCGTCAGCAGGGTTCGTCTCTTGTTCCGGAGAATGTTCTTAAAGATCAGCTTTGCATACTTCATAACTAGTCACCTTAAATTGCTACTTGTATCAACTGTAGGGGGCGGCCCTCCGTGGCCGCCCGTGCTGGCCATCACGCATTTTTTGGAGTGACGGGCGGCCACGAAGGGCCGCCCCTACAGTTGGGCAATTACCATACGTTTAAGCCCCAGCACGCGCAAGCCAAACGTCGCTTCACATGTAAGTCGAACGAGAACTCTCGAAATCGACGTTATCGCCGCGATTTAATTACGTCTGCAATCAAATCAGGTTTCGTTGTATTACGCTCGAGATGTGGGTAGCGTTCCCCGCCGTGATAGTTGACCTTGTAAACGCCAGTAAAACTGCCATTTTCGACACCCAGCTCAATCGGTGTCGTGGTTTTACTTGCCGCTGTAATCGCTTCATGAAGCATACCGGCAGACCACGTGCGGCCGTTCACTGTAACGATCTTCATCCCCGGAGCGAGTCCGGCTCGTGCCGCTTCGAGATTTGGATTCACATCCATGACGCTGCCATCTTCCTTCAACAGCACTCCAATTGAAAACGACAGATCGATACTCTTGCGCGCATGGTCGGCGACACGAACCTGCGTGTTCGGTTTGTCCGTGTAGATAAGGTTCCAACCGCCGTTTGTGATACCACCCAATGGTGCGTGAGGCGCAACCTGATAGATTCGCTCGTTGAAAAAGCTACGCCAATCGTAAGGCATAACTTCGTTGAGGGTGTTCACGATATCATCGAGCGTATAAGGCTTGAGTGCCGGAGGCGTGTCCTGCCCGCCGTAAAACCGTCGACAGAAATCATCAAGCGAGAGTTTGCCGCCGCTCCGTTGCCTGATCAGCACATCGGCTTCGAGCCAAATGAGCGAGCCTTCATCGTAATAGTCAACGCGACGCCGGTAATTCATCCACGCTCGCGGCGAAGGATACGTGAACTGCACTGCAACTGCCGTATCGACAAGCGGACGCCACTGCCGGCCCGACTGCATCTCTAACTCCGCGGCGATAGCGGCTAGTGATTCGTGAAAATCGTCCGCGGACCACAACCCGCTTCGCGCCGGCAAGACATGACCGAGATATTGAGTCAGGCCCTCGTAGACCCAAAGCAAGTCGCCTTTCATCGGTGGCTCAAAATCAGGTGTTGCGAGTCCAATAGGTCGGCGATACTTGCCATTCCATGAGTGAGCGTACTCGTGGCCCATCAGGTCGGCAAAATCGAGCAGCTCGAGTTCATCACTGAACGCGTTCTCGCCGACTCCATCTTCGCTTGATTCATGATGCTCCAGACCTTCGCTGCCACCGTGATCACTTAACGTGAGTAAAAATCGGTAGCTCCTGTAATGTCGCGCGCCAAACAACGCGTAAGCTTCCGGCACCAGGTTCTTCAGGCCCGTTAATGTCGCCGGCTTGATCTCAAGCGCGGCAGGCGTGTCGGCCAGGGCGTCGACCTCATGCATGATGCCTGTCGATGTGAGGACGAACTTGCGGAAGTTCTCACCGATGATCGCCGGAGAATCAACCAGCTCCGTCAGTGAAACTTCCTTAAATTGAAATTCGTCTTTGTTCTCTCTCAACACGGGTAAGGCGCTCGCAAACTTCCAACCCGCCGGCAAAAGCAATGAGGCTGTTACACGCACACTGTCGCTGTTCATGCCTCGCGGATAGACAAGCAGCCTGTTCCACTTGATGCGCGCGAGTTTTGCGCTTGCTGTTGTTTCCGGTTGAGAAGCGTCGTCGAATGAAACTTCGAGCTCATTTACTTCGGATGGGATTTCACAGTGAAACGCAAACATCTCGACGTCGTCACGTCGCCAGGGGATCGCCTTACCATTCGCGGTTAACTTGAAACCCACGACATCGTCGATTGGACCAGTCGGACTGTGTTCGCCTGGAATCCACTTCGGGTAAACGAGAGTCAGTGGTCCGGGTCGAACCGGAATCGTGAGCTTCGTATGAACCAGGTTGCGTGCAGCTTGAGTTGCGTCAACGCTGAGGTTGATGCTTACGGCTTGAGCAGCTGCGGTTGAAACGCTACAGACAAGCAGCGCCAGTATTATTACGAGTCGCAGAGTCGATCTTTTCATTTCATGCAAGTAAACAACAGTACATAGTTAACAACAAGGCAGGAAGAGGGTGAAAGTTCTGATTATTTAGATGGACCGGAAATAGTTCAGAGTTCAAGCTTTAGCTTGCGCGTTCGCCAACAAGCAGCAGCCTAAAGGCTGAACTCTAAACTATTACCCCTCCATCTCTGATGCATTTATTTCAGACTATCTTTTCGTTCCCTTCGTCTAAAAACATTGGTATAGTGGTTGTAACCTCGGTTCTGGACCAAGGTGCCCCACAAACTAGTGCAATACCTCACCTAAACAAAGACCGCGACGGAGCCCATCCTGTATGAAAACCAGCTTTCCGTGCTGCGCTGCAAAGGCTTTTATCGTCTCAGTAGTTCTGTCAATCTGTGGTCTCACAGCAACGGCAGCCACCAACAAGAAACCGATTCTGATCAGCCAGGCCGCCAACACTCGCGCCGTGGCTTTCGAGTCGGTCACAATGAAAGCTGAGCCCTTTCCGCTGACGGCCACCGTCGCCTTCAGCCCCGACACACGCACACGCATCTGCTTTTTCGCAATGGACCTCGAGCTCTTGCCGGGCGAAGGCGTCAACGCTTTCACGTCCGATGTTCAGGATGCGAGCGGAAAGATTTACCCGCTGAAAGTTGAGTACGTCGGCCAGGTCCCAAACTTTCCCGGCATCACGATGATCATTGTCAGACTCGCCGATGACCTCGGCGACACCGGCGATGTTTTACTCCGACTCAACCTGCACGGCATGTCGAGTAATCGAGTGCGTGTTGCGATCGGACATGCGGGTGGTGGACCAGCCGATGATGTTGGTGCCGTTGCAACTCCGGCTCCTGCTACGCCGCCAGGTGCCGATCCGCCTTTGGTTCCGGACTCATATGCCGGTCCTGCTTCAGATGCTGACACTGTGCGTTTTCTCGAACAGGCGAGTTGGGGCCCGACATCGGCTGAAGTCGCGCGAGTGAAAGCCATGGGCTTCATGGCCTATCTCAACGAACAGTTCAACCTTGCACCCAGCAACGTTGCAAAGGGGTCAAATTATCCCGACCTTACATTTCCGCTCGACGATGCGAGCCAGCAATGTCCGACAACGAATCCGGCGGATCCCAATTACAACCAGAGTGTGTGCCTGCGTGATAACTATTCGATCTATTCGTTGCATCGCACTTTCTTCAGCAACGCGCTTTATAGAAACGATCAGTTGCGCCAGCGCGTAGCCTTCGCTCTTCACCAGATTCTGGTGGTCTCCGCGAACAGCGAAGTCAATCGTCCGAGCTGGTTGACCATTTATCTTCAGGCTCTCGATCGAAACGCGTTCGGCAATTACCAGACGCTGCTAAGCGAAATCACTCTGACTCCCGCCATGGGTGAATATCTCGACATGCGTCTGAGCACGAAGACGAGCCCGAACGAGAATTTTGCGCGTGAAGTGCTACAGCTCTTCTCAATTGGTACGGACACGCTGAACCTCGATGGTACGCAGCAACGCGATGCGCTGGGCAACACGATTCCGACCTACACGCAAGCAGACATTAACGAGTTTACGCGAGTGTTCACAGGTTGGAACTTCGCGACTGCCATCGGCGCCGGCATTACTAACTACCGCGATCCGATGTTTCCGCGCGGCAATCAAAATCATGACGCCGGTGCAAAGACGCTGTTGAATGGCTTCAGCATTCCAGCGTGTACGAGCACAACTTCAGCGCAAAACATCACCTGTACTCAATCAGACATGACAGCCGTTATGTCGCACCTGGCGAATCATCCTAACGTTGGTCCATTCCTCAGCAAGCAGCTCATTCAACACCTGGTGACGAGTAATCCCAGTCCGGCTTATGTCGAGCGCGTAGCGCGCGTCTTCAATAACGACTGTAGCGGGCTCTATCCGCAAGGTTGTTCGAATACTCGCGGCAATCTCAAGCTCGTCGTTCAGGCGATTCTGCTGGATCCGGAAGCGCGCGGTGACGTGAAGGATGATCCAAACTTCGGCAAGTTACGCGAGCCGGCACAGTACATAACCGGCTTCCTGCGCGCTTTCAACGTGAAATCTTTTGATAAGACTTCAACGAGTGACGGTGTTTTGGGTAATAGATCGACCAACGACTTCACCGGAAGTCTGGACCAGCCGATCTTCCAACCGCCAACTGTATTCAGCTATTACCAGCCGAGTTATATAGTCCCGGGAACGAAGATACTTGGTCCAGCATTTGGCATTCTGTCGACTACAACGACGCTGCGCCGTGCGAACAACATAAACACGCTCATCTATACAGGCGTCAGCAATAACAGTTCGCCGACGGCGGGGAGTCCGGATCGGCCCCGCGGCACTTCAATCGATATCGCCAACCTCGAAGCACTGGCTGGCAATCCGGTCGACGTAGTCAACGCGCTCGATGCGTTGTTGCTGCACGGAACGATGACGTCGCAGATGCGCAGCTCGATCGTCACCGCGATGAACGCCATTAACGACGCAGACGTCACCACACGTAATCAGAAACGCGCGCGAACGGCGGTTTACCTGGTAGCAACTTCTTCTCAGTACGACGTTCAGAGATAACGATCATGGCTATGAAACGCAGAGATTTTCTACGGTCGAGCGCATGTGCGCTCGGTGGCACGGCGCTGGCTGCCAGTATCGATACGTTCAGTATCGTTCACGCACTTACGCCGCAGACAGCAACGGATTACAAAGCGCTCGTGTGCATCTTTCTGAATGGCGGCAACGATGGCAACAACATGTTCGTCTCGCTGGACCAGTATGACGGACCGGCGGGCAGTGTCACTCAGGGCTATTCCAATGTGCGCAACGCCGCAGGTCTCGCGATAGCGAAGGCTAGTTTGCTGCCAGTCTCACCTGTCAGCGGTGGGTCATACGGTTTTCATCCGAACATGCCGGAGATGCAGAACCTCTTCAATCAGGGCAAGCTCGCAGTGCTCTGCAACAGTGGTCCATTAGTCGAGCCGCTCACAAGGACCACGTATCAAAACGGCACCGGCAAAAAGCCGCTCCAGCTTTTCTCGCATTCCGATCAGGTGGGACTGTTTCAAACAGCGATTGCAAACACGGTCAGCCAAACAGGCTGGGGAGGCAGGCTGGCGGACAAGACTAACGGACTAAACGGGTCTGCGACGTTCCCGAGCAACATCTCCATTGCGGGTATTAACCTGCTGCTGAGTGGTGTCGACACAAGACAACTCGCGGTAGCCGATTCGAATACGTCACTCGCGAATGTTCTGCAACTCATTATGTCTGGCACTTCGGGCGAACAGGCATCACGGCTCGTGTCGTTCAACGAACTGCGCACGCTCGATAACCAGTTCAAATTAGTGAAAGCTGCGAGCGACATCCGATCGAGCTCGATCGAGACTGATAATGCACTGAGTAGCGTTAACCCGACTCTGGCCACAGTCTTTCCGAATACCACCTTGGGGCGACAGCTAAAACAAGTGGCGCTGCTAATCAAAGCTTGCAAGGATCCGCTTGCTGGCATAAACATGAAGCGGCAGATCTTTTTTACCCAGCTCGGCGGCTTCGATACACACTCGGCGGAAGTGGGCGGACAGGGAAACTTGCTGACTCAGGTGAGTCAGGCGATCAATGCCTTTTATGCAGCGACTGTCGAGCTTGGTATCGAAAACAACGTGACGACCTTTACGATGTCAGACTTCGGGCGTACCCTCCAGCCTGCCGGCGCCGGCGTAAATGCCGTCGGAACCGATCACGCTTGGGGGAATCATCAGCTTATCGTTGGCGGCTCAGTGTTGGGCCATACGCTGTATGGCACTTATCCGACGTTGGCGCTGGGTGGCCCTGATGATACTGACGGTGGATCAAATCCGCGTGGCCGCTGGATACCGACAACGTCCGTTGAACAATATGCCGCGACGCTGGCGACCTGGTATGGCTTGTCAACCGCGGATCTGTCGGCGGTGTTTCCATTGATCAGCCGCTTTTCAACTGCAAACCTCGGCTTCCTCGGCTAAGACGCATGGCCGCAAAAAGGCACAAAAAGCACAAACGATCGAAGTCGGGTTCTTGTGCTGTTGGGGACTTTTTGTGGCTTGTTCGATTTGTTCTTTTGGTTTCAGCCCTTGCTGGATTCGTTGGGTTCTTACTCAGTAAAAACGCCGGAGTACACGCTTTTTCCTCTGGTCCACCCGCGGGGTACACCGGCGCACCACAGGAAGAGCCTGACGCGTGCGCTGAATGTCACGTACCACCCGATGCCGGTACAGGCCATATCTCAATCACTGCTCCTCAGACATACGTCCCTGGTCAAACCTATCCCATCACTGTCACTCACACGAATGCAGATCAAACGCGTCTTCGCTGGGGCTTCGAGCTGACAGTTCTCGACAATGCCTCAGACGAGAAAGCCGGCAACCTCCAAAACACTGACGGCCTGACTCAGATCTTGAATAATGCTGGTCCAGGCTCCGCGCGCCAGTACGTCGAACACACTGCCGCGGGCACTTTCATAGGACAACACAATGGCGCGAGTTGGACGTTCAACTGGACCGCACCAGCCACCGATGTTGGACCAGTAACTTTTTATGCTGCGGGCAATCAGGCGAACAACGACGGCAATACGTCCGGAGATTACATCTACAAGACGTTTGTTGCTTCAGCTCCGGCTTCAAGCACACCGGATTTTGCACTCAGTGTCAGTCCCGCTTCAGGAAACGTTGTGCCAGGCGGTTCTGCACTCTACACAGTAACAGTGACGCCGCTGGCGGGATTTACAGGTCAGGTAGATCTGAGCACGAGCAATCTCCCGACAGGTGCTGTTAGCGCTTTCAATCCAACACCAGTCAACATCACGGACGCGAGCTCGAAGACGTCGACACTTTCGTTGGGAACGGATTTAACTACTCCGATAAACAATCACTCGTTCAGCATCAATGCACAGGCCGGCGCGACGACGCACACGGTCCAGGCTTCGTTGAATGTTGTGAGTCCCTCGAGTGCTGACTTGTCGTTGACTCAAACAGCATCGCCGAATCCCGGCCAGGCTGGCGTTAACTTGTCGTATCGCATAATCGTCACGAACAACGGGCCGGCAACCGCTACCAACGTGAGTGTTGTGGACACGCCGCCTTCGGGTGTCGCATTTGGCTCAGCAACGCCAACTCAGGGCAGTTGCAACGGCAATGGCCCAGTGAATTGCAATCTGGGCAGTCTTGCGGTCGGCAGCAGTGCGATCGTCACGATTGCCGTTACTCCGTCCTCACAGGGCCAAATCGTGAATTCGGTGACGGTGAGTGGAAGCGAGAGTGATTTTGATTCGACGAACAATAGCGTCGGTATCACGACTTTAATTCAACCCGCAGCAGCATCGCCAGTAATGCTCGATGACAATCTCATGGTGAGCACTGTCATAACGGGATTAGACCAGCCGACCAGTATGGCGTTTATTGGGCAAAACGATTTTCTCGTATTGGAAAAGGCAACCGGCAAGGTTCAGCGAATCGTCAACGGTGCTTTGCAGAGCACGCCGCTGGATCTCGCAGTCAATAACGCTTCAGAACGTGGGCTGCTCGGTATCGCCCTGCATCCGAAGTTTGCGCAGAATGGCTTCGTCTACCTGTATTGGACTGAAAGCAGCACCGGCAGCGACACATCAAATGTCGATCAGGTCCCGCTGCTGGGAAATCGCGTCGATCGTTACGTGTGGAATGGCTCTACGCTCACTTTCGATCGCAACCTGATTAAGTTGCGCGCGCTTCAGCAGGACGCGGGCCAACCTTCGCGCGGTAATCATAACGGCGGCGTGTTGCGCATTGGTCCTGACGGTAAGGTTTACATCGTCATCGGCGACAACGGCCGGCGCGGACTTTTGCAGAATCTCGCGAGCGGTGGTCCAGTTCCTGACGATCAGTTTGGCGGACCGGAACCTGATAACGCGCATTTGACCGGTGTCATCCTCCGGCTTAATGACGACGGTTCAACGCCTGCCGACAATCCTTTCGCTGAGGCGACCACAAACTTGACGGGCGAAGCCGCGGCCAACATAAAAAAGATCTTTGCTTACGGTGTGCGCAACAGTTTCGGGATGGACTTCGATCCGTTAAGCGGAGCTTTATGGACACAGGAGAATGGAGACGACTCGTTTGACGAGATCAATCGCGTGACGCCGGGGTTCAATGGCGGTTGGATACAGGCGATGGGCCCGGTGAGTCGCGTCGATGAATTCAGATCGATCGAGATGACTTACGCAGCCGGAAACCTGCAACAGATCCGCTGGCCGCCGAGCAACATCGCGACGACGCCACAGCAGGCGCTGGCCAAGATGTATATGCTTCCGGGTGCGCAGTACATCGATCCGGAGTTCAGTTGGAAGTATGCGCTCGCACCTTCGCCGGTTGGTTTTGTGAAGGGAAGAGGACTGGGTCCGCAGTTCGAAGGAGACTTATTCGTCGGTGCTTCACGCACGACGCTGCTCAATGGTTACCTGTTTCGGTTCAAGTTGACGGCCGACCGCCAACATTTCTCTTTTTCCGATCCTCGACTCGCGGATCGAGTTGCCGACAACGCTGATAAGTTTGATCAGACTGAGAGTGAGAGTCTGCTTGCAGGACGAGATTTTGGTATCACGACCGATATTCAAACCGGACCGAATGGAAACGTATTTGTCGTCTCGCTTTCGAATGGGGCAGTTTACGAGATCAAGTCGAAGCCGAGCTCGTTGTTTACTGCCACTTTGACCGGATCACAGGAGACGCCGCCGAATACTTCCACCGCGACGGGACGTGCCACGCTGCTTCTCAATCCGGATGAAAAAACTGCGCGCGTTTCGTTGACGTTCAGTGGTCTTTCAAGCGCGCAAACCGATGCACACATACATGGTCCAGCCGGACCTGGAGTTAGTGCGCCGGCAATTTTCCCATTGCCGCAGGGGCAGGTAAGTGATTTCTCGATTACCTTGACGGCTTCGCAGGTTCAGGATCTGAAGAATGGTCTGTTTTACATCAATGTGCACAGTGCGAATTTCACCGCGGGTGAGATCCGGGGGCAGTTTGGCTTAACGCCGTCTGTGAGCAGTCTTCAGTTCAATGCGACCAATTACATTGTTAACGAAAGCGCCGGCAGCGTAACGATCGGCGTTACTCGCTCCGGCAATACTTCCAATCCCGTGACGATCAACTACGCCACCAATAATGGCACCGCGACACAGCCCGGCGATTACGCTAGTACATCAGGATCGCTTCAGTTTGCTGCCGGGGAAACGGTGAAGTCGATTGTCGTGCCGATCGTTGATGATGGGATTGTTGAGCATACTGAGAATTTTAATTTGGTGTTGAGCGCTCCAGGCGCAGGTGGGATGGAAGGGAGTCCGTTCACGACGACGGTAACGATTCTCGACGACGACAAGCCGCTGCTGGCAACGCAGGAAGACAACCCATCACGAGCGGTAGCGCTGGATTCTGTGACGATGGTGCGCGAGCCGCTCCCGATTTCCACCATTCATAACTTCAGTTCCGACCAGCGCACGCGAGTCATGCTTTTCGCCAGTGGCATTGAACTACTCCCCGGCGAAGACCCTTCAACCGTCGTAGTCCAGCTCGAAGACACTGTTCACGGCCAAACTTACGTACTCCCCGTGGAAGACGTCCGCAAGGTCCCGAATTTCGATTCGCTTTGGCAAATCGTCGTCAAGCTACCCGGCTCACCCGACTGCGTATGCGACTTCCGCATCAGCCTCACCTTCCGCGGCGTCACCGGCAACAAGCCCCTCATCGCTCTTACTCTGTAGCCACAAAAAAGCACAAAAGTCACAAAAATCTCTTGTGCCTTTTGTGCCTTTTTGCGGCTCAGCCTTTGGTCGGGGCTGGGGGAAAATACCTTAGTGCATCGAACGGAGTTGGTGACCGTCCAGGTCTTCTTCCTGGAGAAATCGGACCGCCATTACGCCGTACTGCTTGAGCCGGCGATAGAGCTTGCTGCGATCGATTCCGAGCGCGGCTGCGGCCCGCACCTGGTTGCCACCAAACTGTTGTAGGACTGAAAGGATGTAGCGCTTCTCGATTTCCGCGAGCGGCACTGTATCGTTCATGTAAGCCTGAAGCACTTGTCTGAAGTCATCTGCACTGGGTTGCGGCTGTGCGGTCAGGATCTCGGGCGGTAAGTCCGCAGTGCCGAGCTCATCTCCAAGACCGATGGCGAGTGCGTATTCGATCGTGTTCTCCAGTTCGCGAACGTTGCCGGGCCATGGATAATCGCAAAGAGCACGCATTGCTTCCGGTGTGAACTTGCGGATCGGCTGACCGTTTCTGTCCGACTTCACACGCAGGAAGTGATCGACCAACAACCTCACGTCCTCGCTACGCGTGCAGAGCTCCGGCACGTGCAACGGCAATACTCGCAAACGATAGTAAAGGTCAGGACGAAAACGACCTTCAGCTACTGCCTGCGCGAGATCGCAATTGGTTGCGGAGAGGATGCGCACGTTGATCGCGATATTGGCACGGGCGCCGATGCGACGAACCGTGCGCTCCTGCAAAACGCGCAACAACTTGGCCTGAGCCGATAGATTCAACGCGTCAACTTCGTCGAGAAAGAGGGTGCCGCCTGACGCTTTTTCAAAGAGACCACTGCGGTTCTCATGTGCACCGGTGAAGGTGCCGCGTTGATGACCGAAGAGCTCAGCTTCGATTAGCGTTTCTGGGATGGCGGAGCAGTTAATATCGACGAAGGCGTGATCGCGTCGTGGACTCAGGTCGTGGATGGCGCGAGCGGCGAGTTCCTTTCCGGTTCCGGTTGCTCCAGTGATGAGTACTGAAGCATCGGTTGGTGCAACACGTTCAATAACGGAGAAGAGTTTCCTCATCACCGGCGATTGGCCGATGAGAGTGGGAGTTCTGGGATTGCTTGTTGTGAGCCCTTCTATGGGTTCGGGAGTTATCGTGGTGGACCGAGCGTGGCTAGTCGTCGAATTGGACCAGCCATCAATAACCGTGGGAGTTGCTAGGGGCATTAATCAACTAACTCCTTCTGGGTGAAATCCTCGCTTAACTGCGGCTGAAGGATCTGACTCCCGCTGGATAGGGGAGCACTCCTGGGACTGGAATAACAAAACGTCTAACCGACTTGTCATTCCGAATACCGAGCCAACGTCTCAAACAGCGGAACCGCTTGTTCTAATCGGTGATTATGTACACTCGTTGGATCGGGGGCGATTGCGCGTTACTTGTTGCGTAGTAAGTTAAAGAGAACTGACGAGACCTTATCGGTTTTGGGTAAAGCTCAGGAAATTGCTAACTCGCCCAGTTCCTTGCAGCCAATTTAGATACGTGAATCCGAGCGTTACTCGCAAGTAGAGGGCCATTGTGCCTGACCCTCATTTTCCTCACAATTCCTCTGGAATTCGAAATAAAAGTTGTTGTTCACGATAACCTTGTCCAACATCTGGACGCCCGTTCTAGAAACTGGACCAGGCAGAGTGACTGGAACGCGCCACGCATTACCTCTTTAAATCATCTGCCGGGGAAAAATGAGGGCACACTATGAAGTCACTTACGGCTGGCGTCTGTGCGGTTGCGGACGTAGCCGAATCAGATTTTTCCTGAATCGAAAAAATGTTGGCTATCAGACTTTACATCTCCGCACTGACGCTCGGTTTTCTCTTCCTCTCGATTGCAAGTCGTGGCCTTGGACTCCTCGAAGCAGTCGTGATCACTTGTGCGATTCTCTATTTAATCCTCGATGTCAGGACGGATTTGCAAGCATCGAAACTCGAGTTTCGTCTGTTGCAGGAATTAGAGCAACGACTCTCCGAATTGATGCGCTGAATATATCATCATGAATGTCTTTTTGATCAACCTTGTAGTTAGTTTCTTTGCTGCACTCGTGCTGCATGAGCTCGGACATTATTTTGCAGCGCGCATGTGTGCAGTTCCGATCAAGCAGATCGGATTTGGCTGGGGACCGAAGCTTTACGGAATTCGGCTTAGCGATGTCGATTGTCAGGTGCGACTATTCCCAGTCGGCGCTTACGTGCAAATGGATATGGCTGCACTCCAACGTAGACCGTTAGCGCAGCAGTTGTTCGTGCTTGGAGCAGGCATAGCAGTGAATCTTGCACTCGCCGTCGTGGCCTGGGGATCAATCTTTGGCGCACTCAATCTCGCACTCGCGATCGGAAACCTGATTCCGCTCTATCAGCTCGATGGATGGAAGAGTGGGATGGTCATCTGCCGGCGAATGTTTGGACGTCCGAGTCCACTGGTTGAATGGATCCTGACACTCGGTGGTGGAGCGATTGGGTTATCAATTTTTGTGCGGGCATTTCTGAACGTCTGAAACTGAGATGAGCTTACCGTATTGGGGAAACATCGACAGTCGCCGCCTCGCACGCGCATACGTCGCGCTGGCTTTCGCGCAGGATGTGGCGAAGGGTTACGTCAGCGAGCATGCGTCGTTGCATCCGCTACTGACTGCGTTGGATATGTCTGCGAAGTTGATTGAGGAAATTCTGGAAGACGTTCTGCCGGAAGAGGAAGAGATCCATCCACAGATCACACAGATTATGTAAATCAGAAATCTGTGCAATCTGTGGATGGGTTTTCTTTTACATGCCCATGCCGCTCATGCCGCCCATACCACCCGGCATTGCGGGACTACCCTTGTCGTCCTCGGGAATCTCCGAGACCATCGCTTCAGTCGTCAGCATCAGGCCTGCGATTGAAGCTGCGTTCTGAAGAGCTGTGCGGGTGACCTTCGCGGGGTCGATAACACCAGCCTTCACCAGATCCTCGAACTGCTCGGTCGCTGCGTTGAAGCCCACGTTCTCGTTCTTCTCGGAACGAACTCGCTCGACAACAACTGCACCTTCCTTGCCGGCGTTCTGCACGATCTGACGCAGCGGCTCTTCCAACGCACGACGAACGATGTTGACGCCGATCTGCTCGTCGGCATCGCCCTCGCCGTCCTCGTTAATCTGGTACTTCTCGAGAGCCTTCGCCGCTCTTACAAGCGCGACGCCGCCACCGGGAACGATTCCTTCTTCGACAGCCGCGCGTGTCGCATGCATTGCATCTTCAACGCGCGCCTTCTTCTCTTTCATCTCCGTCTCGGTTGCAGCACCGACTTTGATGACTGCGACACCGCCGACAAGCTTCGCGAGCCGCTCCTGGAGTTTCTCGCGATCGTAGTCGGAAGTCGTGTCTTCGATCTGCGCGCGCAGAGTCTTAACGCGACCTTCGATATCAGACTGTTTGCCGGCGCCTTCAACGATCGTGGTGTTGTCCTTGTCGATCGTGATCTTCTTGGCACGGCCGAGGTCTTCGAGTTTGACGTTCTCGAGCTTGATGCCGAGATCCTCGCTGATGACCTTGCCGCCGGTCAGAATCGCGATGTCTTCGAGCATCGCCTTGCGACGATCGCCAAAACCAGGCGCCTTCACGGCAGCGATGTTCAATGTGCCACGCAGCTTGTTCACAACCAGCGTTGCCAGTGCTTCGCCTTCAACATCCTCGGCGATGATCAGCATCGGCTTGCTCATCTTCGCAACCTGCTCCAGCAACGGCAGCAGATCCTTCATCGAGCTGATCTTTTTCTCGTGAATGAGGATCAGCGGATTGTCGAGCACTGCTTCCATCCGCTCCGGATCGGTTACGAAGTATGGGCTGAGGTAACCACGATCGAATTGCATTCCTTCAACAACTTCGAGCGCGGTTTCCATCGTCTTCGACTCTTCAACAGTGATCACACCGTCCTTGCCGACTTTGTTCATCGCTTCGGCAATGATGTTGCCGATGGTCTGATCGCCGTTAGCGGAAACTGTTCCGACTTGCGCGATTGCTTCACCCTTGACGGGCTTTGAGAGCCTCTGGATGGAAGCAGTGGCCTGCTCAACAGCCTTGTCGATACCACGCTTGAGAGCCATCGGGTTTGCGCCCGCGGCAACGGTCTTCACGCCTTCGCGGAAGATCGCCTGCGCCAGCACGGTCGCGGTGGTAGTGCCGTCGCCGGCAACATCTGAAGTCTTCGACGCAACTTCGCGCACCATCTGAGCGCCCATATTCTCGAGCGCGTCTTTCAACTCGATCTCTTTTGCAACGGTCACACCGTCTTTAGTAATCGTGGGTGAACCAAACTTTTTGTCGATTACAACATTGCGGCCTTTGGGGCCGAGAGTGATCTTCACGGCGTCAGCGAGCTGATTGATGCCACGCAAAATCGCTGCCCGTGAGTCCTCACCATGAATAACCTGCTTCGCCATAGTTATTTACCACCTTTCTTGCTGCCGCCGGTGGCTGCGCCGGCGCGCTCGAGAATTCCGAGGATCTCGTCCTCGCGCATGATGAGAAGCTCTTCGCCGTCAATCTTGATTTCAGAGCCACTGTACTTACCGAAAAGCACACGGTCGCCCGGCTTCACGTCGAGAGGCTGGCGGTTTCCGTCCTCTTTATATTTGCCTTCGCCAACCGCAATGACCTCGCCTTCCTGCGGCTTTTCCTTTGCAGTGTCGGGGATAATGATGCCGCCCCGAATCTGCTCGCCCTCCTCGATACGCTTCACGATGACGCGATCATGAAGAGGTCTGATGTTCGTTGCCATAACCTTTCCTGTCTCCTTTCAACTCTGCTGAACTTTGGGAAATTTTGAATATATGAAAACCCTAGCACTCTGTGAGTGTGAGTGCCAAGGATAGAGCCTCTGAAAGGTGCTTGTCAACTACTCAGAGTTGATCGCAAAAAGCACAAAAGGCACGAATCAAAGGGAAATTAACGAGCAGCGGCCTTCTTAACTTTTGCGAGTTTTGTGCCTTTTTGCGGCGCCTCCTGACCTTTGTAGGCGGCGACGCGCTTGGCGAGGGTGTTGCGGTGGATACCGAGGACGGCGGCCGTGTTTGAGAGGTGTTGCTTGTGTCTGGCCAGGGCTTTTTTTATATAGAGCTTTTCAAACTCGCACATCGCCTCATCGAGGAGGATGTGGCCTTCGAGCATTTCGTCTATCAGGCTTTCGAGTCGGGAATGAATCAAAGCTCTTTTCCGGTTAACAATCTATACGCTTCAAGATAACGAGCGGTGGTCGCGGCAGCTATCTCGGGCGGAATCGCCGGTGCGGGCGGTTTCTTGTCCCAGTTGAGGGTCTCGAGATAGTCGCGCACGAACTGTTTATCAAAAGATGGTTGTGAACGCCCGGGCTCGTATTCGTCAGCAGGCCAGAACCGCGATGAATCAGGTGTCAGCACTTCATCGACAAGCAAGAGCTGACCATCCTTATCCAATCCAAATTCAAACTTCGTATCAGCGATGATGATGCCGCGTTGACGCGCATACTCATGAGCTTCCGTGTAGAGACGCAGCGACGTGTCGCGAAGCAGCGCCGTTTTCTGATCGCCGATCAGCTCGCGCACTTGCTCCTCAGTGATGTTTTCGTCGTGACCCTGCTCAGCTTTTGTCGATGGTGTGAAGATCGCTTCCGGCAATTTTGCTGATTCGACTAAGCCTTCAGGAAGCTTGTGTCCACAAACTGAGCCGGTGCGCAAGTAATCTTTCCAGCCGGAGCCGACAAGATAACCACGCACTACACACTCGACTGGAAACACTTCCGCACGACGTACAAGCATCGCGCGTCCCTTGAGAGTTTCGGCATGTCGCTGGATCGCAGGAGGCATCGCTTCGACATTGCTCTCGAGCAAGTGATTAGCGACTACGTGCTGCAACTTCTCAAACCAGAACTCCGACATCGCTGTCAGCACTTCGCCCTTACGTTCAATCGGCGTCGGTAGTATGCAGTCAAACGCAGAGATGCGATCGGTGGCGACGATGAGCAGGCTTTCATCGTCAACAGCGTAGACGTCGCGAACTTTGCCGCGCCGAAATAACTTCAGATCAGGAAGTGATGTTTGTAAGACAGTAGCAGCATTCATTGTTAGACGGATGCCGGATTTTGCTCGCGCTAAAAAACTTTGTCAAGACAACGGACGATTTATAATTTTGCCGCAGATAAACGCGGAAGAACGCAAATCAGAGAGCTTCACGAAGTCGCACGATCTGCGCGGCGTGGTTATGCGCGTGCGCTGCGTAGATCTCTAACCAGCCTTCTGTGGTGTATCTCCCGCTCTCCGTATGAGTCCCCTCGCGCAGCCACTCGTCTTCCATCATAAGATTGAGAATCTGCATGGTGGTTTCACGCGCAAGGCGAAAAGCTTCGAGCGCCGGCGCCATGTCCCGCTCGTTGTAACGAAGCCTGGTGGCATACTGGTCCTGATCGTAACCCTGAATAACGGGATTGTCTTCGGCGAGCAGCTTTCGTAGTCTGCCGGCGGAGAAGCTTTCACTGTCGCCGAGGTGGTGAACAATCTCGCGAGCACTCCATTTGCCAGGAATCGGGTGTGCTCCTAAACTGTCGGCAGGAAATTCCTTGAGGGCATTGATAACCTCGTCGTATCCGGCTGCGTATTTGGCGATGAGATCATTTCGTTCTTCGGGTGTCATGGATGTTGTTCCTTTTCATGGTCATTTGCAGACAGCATAGCACTTTGGGCTTGAACAAGGAGCCGATTCTCCTGTACTATTCGGCCGAACCGAGTAGCGCCAACGACCCCGTGGTGCGTACCCTCTGAGCCTCCTGTCAGTTTCAGATCGACGACTAAACTCCGATGGCTACAGCGACTGACCGACAGAAAACAGCTAAAGAAAACTTCTCAGTTCCCGACTCTGGCGAACGGAAAGTCTCGCTGCTGGTAGTAGAAGACGACGAGAATATCTCGACTGCGATCAGCGAGTATTTCTCGCGCGCGGGATACAACGTCAAAACAGTTGAAGACGGCCTGAACGGCGTCAAAGCGGCGCTGGATGATCCGCCTGATGCGGTCGTGCTCGACCTGATGCTGCCCAAGATGGATGGGCTGGCAGTCTGCAAAGAGCTCCGCGAAAAGGTTGGCTATTTGCCCATTCTCATGCTCACAGCCAAAGACGACGTGGTCGATAAAGTGCTGGGGCTGGAGATGGGCGCCGACGATTACATCACCAAGCCGTTCAGTCTTCGCGAGCTCGAAGCTCGCATTAAATCGGTACTCCGGCGTACACGGAATGGTCCAAGTACCGAAGGTATGCGCGACGAGGCGCCGATCGTCCGCGGACGACTCAGGATCGATTCGGCCAAACGCGAGGTAACGATTGGTGACCGTCAGGTTGAGCTGACGCCGAAGGAATTTGATCTGCTGCGTCTGTTTGCGTCCAATCCGGGTCGCGTTTTCCCGAGGAAGTACCTGTTGGAAAAGATCTGGGACTACTCGTACGAAGGCTACGACAGGACCATCGATTCACACATCAATCGCTTGCGGGCCAAGATCGAAGAGAACCCCGAGAATCCGCAGATGGTCCTCACCGTTTGGGGCATTGGCTATAAGTTCAGCGACGAGCAATAGAATAGGTCCTATAACTCTTACAGGACTTATTCGACCTATCCTGCACTTTTCCTAATAATTTCGTAGCTTTTCTTCGTCCACTTATTGTATTCTTCCGCACAGTTTGTACAACATGCTGGGCTCAGCCCCCCTGAGTCCTTCCCCCGACGCTATTTGACACGGAGGAGTCGAGATGAATTGTATCGTGCGGCGGCTTCTGCCTGCTGTTCTGTTACCTGTGTGTGTCTTGACATTTGAAGGTCCTGCCGGGGGGCAGCAGGACAATGCGAGCGTCGTCGCGACGCGACCCGCCATAACTGTCCTCGACAGCACTAAAGAGCAGGATGGACTCGTCGGCTCTGTGCGTCGTGTTAAAACAGAAACCGCGAGGATCGCGCTCAAAGACGGACGGCCCATCGAAGGACCACCTCAACTGGTCGAACTTACCACCTACGGAATCAAAGGAAATCGGATTGAAAACACGTCGTATCCCACCGACAGCGGAGTTGTAGGCAAAGAAGAATATAAGTACGACGAGCACGGCAACATCACCGAAATGACCGTGCGTAATGATCGCGGTGCAATCCTCAACCGCGAGGCCTACGGCTACGAGTTCGACAAGTTTGGTAACTGGACAAAGATGGTTACCAGCCTGGTCGTATTCGAAAATGGCGAGCTGAAGCGCGAGCCTGTAGAAGTGACTTATCGAACACTCACTTATTACTTCGACGATACGATTGCGAAGGCCGTTGAGGAACCGAAGCCGGTAACGGTGACGGCACCTGCCATTCCGGAAGCGGCAAACGTAGCGCTTAAGCAGCAGCCGGTGTTGGATCTTAGTGTGCCATCGACCCCACCAGCATCCGGCGACATCGGTTTTGAGCCACCTCGGCTCTCGAAATCCACAAAATCCGTTGAATCCGTCGCAGAAAAATCCGTGGAATTGGTGGCAGAACCCAAGGCTGCGGCCAACACGGATGCGAACGAATCATTTTTCGCGGCACGCGAGCTTCTAGACCAAAAGAAGGATCGCGAAGCCACGAAGGCTTTCAAGGAGTCGATCAAACTCAATCCTAACTTTGCAGAGGCGCACTACGGATTGGGAATTGCAAACTTCCGTCTGGCACGGTTCAGAGAAGCAGTCGACGCATTCAAGAAAGCAACGACACTGGATCCGAATATGGCCAAGGCTCATTACGGGCTCAGTCTGGCCTACCAGGAATTAGGAATGGAGAGGCAACTGGTCGACGAATTCCGTATCCTGGAAAGACTCGATAAGACACTGGCGAAAAAGCTGGCCCAGACGTTTCCCCAATCCAACTTATCCTGTCGTCTGACCCAGGGCTGCTGGTAGTAAGCAGTAGCGAGGAGTGTTAATGCAGAACAATCGTTTCGTAGTTTTGACCGGACATCTCAGCAATTACCCCTTCTCTGATTTAATCGGAATACTTCGTCACCAGCGCAAGTCGGGGCGTCTCCTGATTGAGTATGCAAAAGGTCCGGCAACGTTTTTCTTTCAGGACGGCGAGTTGATCGATGCTCGCATGAATGAGTTGACCGGACTTCAGGCGATCTGCGTCGCGTTGGCCCAACCCGAAGCGTCGTTCAATTTCAACCCGTTGATTCAGAGCCCGCGCCGGTCAATCGATCCTTCGTTACAGCGGGCAGTGTTGGAGCTGTTTGGATGTTGGGATGGGAGTGCTCTGCAAATCGAGACCACCGCGCCCCCACAGCCCGAGGTGCTGGCGCTTCCGCCTGCGCCACCGGCGATCGTGCGGAAACGATCTCAGCTTCTTATTGCTGCGGCGTTTGTCAGTGTAGTTGGACTATCGACGGTGATTGCGCTGACCGGTGGGTTTAAAAACAACGCGGCTGCCGAGACCGCCGTGCAGCCATCCGAGAATCACGTAGCGCCATCCGCAGCTGAACCAGAAGCGCCAAAAGCGTCGGTTGCAACAGTCGTGAAACCGAATCGCATTGTTAGTGAGCGCAAAGAAGAGAGGCGAACGAAACAGGAGGCAAAGAGTGAAACGAAAATGACGGCTGAAGCGCAACCGCCCAGGGAGCCAGAGCAAACATCACCATCGATTAAAGTCGTGATGCAGATTGAAAATGGGCGCGTGTTGAAGGCGTCAATCGCTAATCACAAACCGGGAATGGATGGTTATGAAGCGATGGCGTTGCGCATCGCGAGGCAGCGTCGTTACCCGACGACGCAAACTGGCGGCGAGACTGTAACCATTAACGTTAAAGACTGAAAACGATTTTTTGTGACTTTTGTGCCTTTTTGCGGCTCAAATTAAGAGGAACACCCGATGCTATTTCTCGAAAGTAAGTCTCTGAATCACGCCGTCAAGGCCGACGGCCGCACCCGATTGCTTCAAGACCTGCAAGAGCGTGGTGACATGGTCCCACTCATTCGTTCCCACCGCCTTCGTTGCTTCGAAGACGTTTTGCTCGGAGTGGACCACGTCAGCGAAATGGAGACTGCGCTTTCACGCTCGACTGAGTCGACCATCGGCGAGCCGTATGTGCGTGGTGATATCTTCTGCTTTCCGGATTACATCCTCTTTCTAATCTTCGACGACGATGACAACGTTCGCGCGGGAATCGTTTACGAAGCGCACACGTCTGAGCCCTTCAGAAAGCTCGACTCATTTTGCAACGAAGTACGCAATCTTTTGATGTTGCACGATCAGCAGATCGCTATATCGTTCCCCGAGTGGGAGACAAGCACATCCGCGATGCCACAGGGATTCAGAACGTTTGTCGCAAGACAGGACTCCGACTCGCTTTACACCAGCCTGCGCAAGGAAACGATGAGCAAGCGCATCCTCGCCGCTTCGAAGCTGGAGGACGAAAGCGCGCGTGTATTCCTGCGCACCGCACGCAACGCGCACGAAGAAGGCTACGCTGCAAAACTTCTCACCGGCCACACGGAATCCGCGCATGTGCCTATTCAACGACTCGAAGACGCCGGTCTCGTCGAAAGAGAAGTGCAGATCAGTTGCCGCAAGACAGGACACGCGCTGTTTCGCCTTCCGAATCCACATGCGCTCGCGGTGGTGACGGTCAGCGATGCGACATGCAGCGAGTGCGGCGCGCCAGTCGCCGACGAGAATGTTGAGGAAGTAATTGCGCCCACGCAGTTAGCGTCGTCGTTGCTCGAAGACGGATCGTGGCTCGTCAGCCGGATTCATTTTCTGTTGCGTGAGCTGGGTGTGCCTGAGCGAGAGATTGCTGTTGGACCAGCAGAAGGAACTGGATACGGCCAGTTGATGGCGAACATTTGCGGCGAGTCGTTTTTGATAGTCACTCGTGACGGCGACTTAACGCCCGCGTTTGCGCGTTGGACCATCGATCTCGAGATTGATACTGAAGCTGCGCATCTGGTCATTGTCGCGACCGGCCGCATACACAAGGAGGCGGGTGTTCTCTTGCAAAATCACTCGCGACGGCGAGTCAGTGGTGGGCAGGATTTCGAGATGATCATTGCTGATGATGTCGCAACCGCCGGGCACGAGTTGCAGCAGGCGCTTGAAAGAGTCTCGCAGCGCGTGGTTGCGGAACAGCTCTGCGTGTTGGATAGCAGCATTGGTTTTTCCGTTAGTCGTTTGGTGTTGACGAAGTTTCAATTGTTGCGCACGGTGGCGCCGGAAGAGCCGGAGGTTGTGACTGCGAGCGAGGACGAGTTCATCTCGAGCGCGCCGCTATCGCTCGCCGCCCATGCCTCCGGAAATAACGGAGAGATGGTCGACATTGAAGCAGACTAAAAAAGCGCCGGCACGACGCACAGAAGACGAGCGATGGATCAGAGACATCGCCACATTGCGACAAGCCGCACAGGAGCTGGCGCAGCGCCGCACTAAAAAACCGAACCCTGCGAATAATCCCTTCGATCAGATTTCAGAGCTGTTAGACGATCCGTCGCCCGCAGTGCGACAAAAAGCTGTCCGCGATCTTTACGAAATGGATCCGGATCGCGCAGCGACGCTTGTGAATGATGCACTGCGCGACGGTACGCCCGAAGAGCGACGGCGGATCGGCAGTGCGCTGGCTGATTCCGGTTTGCTCTACGAAGCGATCGACGATCTCATGGCTGAAAATCACGAAAACTGCTATAGCGCGTTCTCGTTGTTGTTTCTCGTGGCGAAGGCCGGTGTGGTCGAGCCGCTTAGCACTGTGATCGAAAAACACCCCAGTCTGGATCTAAGTCTCGCCGTGATCCGCTTACTCGCTTCGAGCGGCGAGCCTGAAGTTCTCTCAACCTTGCAACGACTTGCCTCAAACCAAGCCCTCGCCCCCGAGCTCCGCTCCGCCGCCGCCGAATCAGTCAATCAACTCCTATCGTTGTAGATCCCTTTTTGACAGGACTTACAAGATTTACCAAGATGTCTATGTAAATCCGTCTTCAATCTGTCTAAATCCGCGTATGCGTTTCAAGCTTCATTCGGAATACAAACCCAAAGGTGATCAACCGGCCGCGATCGACGCCCTTGTCAGGGGTCTAAACGACGGCTCCAAAGACCAGGTGCTGCTGGGCATCACGGGCAGTGGCAAGACGTTCACGATCGCCAGCGTCATCGAGCGCACGCAGCGCTCGACGCTCGTGCTCGCGCACAACAAGACGCTCGCTGCGCAGCTCTTCCAGGAGTTTCGCTCGCTCTTTCCCGAGAACGCCGTCGAATACTTCGTCTCCTACTACGACTACTACCAGCCCGAAGCTTACGTTCCCGCTGCCGATGTCTACATCGAAAAAGAAGCGATCATCAACGAAGAGATCGACCGCTTGCGAATGTCGGCAACGCGCGCGCTGTTCGAGCGTCGCGACGTGATCGTGGTCGCGAGTGTGTCGTGCATTTACGGCCTCGGCGATCCTGATGCTTATTACGGTCTGCTCTTCTTTGTAGAGCCGGGCGGGCGAATGTCGCGCGATGTTCTGTTGCAGCGGCTAGTCGAGCTGCAATATGAACGTTCAGACATCAACTTTCAACGCGGCACATTTCGCGTGCGTGGCGACGTCGTAGAGATCTTTCCGAGTTACCAGGATCAAGCCTATCGCATCGAGCTTTGGGGTGACGAGATCGATTCGATCTCAACGATCGATCCGCTGCTCGGCGAAGTGATCGAGAAGCACACGTCGCGCGTGCCCATTTATCCAAAGACGCACTACGTGATGTCGCGGCCGACGATCAAACGTGCGATCAAAACGATTCGCGAAGAGCTCGAATGGTGGGAACCGAAATTGATCGCAGAAGGAAAGCTGGTTGAAGCACAGCGGCTGCATCAGCGCACGATGTTTGATCTCGAGATGATCAAGGAGATGGGATTCTGCCGCGGCATCGAGAACTATTCGCGTCACCTGACGGGCAAGAAACCGGGCGAGCCGCCGCCGACACTCATCGACTATCTGCCACGCGACACGCTGATCATCATCGACGAGTCGCACCAGTCGATTCCGCAGGTGCGCGGCATGTTTGAAGGCGATCAGTCGCGCAAGCGAACACTCGTCGAGTATGGATTTCGTCTGCCTTCGGCTTTAGACAACCGGCCTTTGAACTTTCACGAGTTTGAATCGCGCATCGGCCAGACGATCTACGTCTCGGCGACTCCTGGTCCATATGAGCTGACGAAGGCGAGTGGCGAAGTGATCGAGCAGATCATCAGGCCGACAGGTTTGATGGATCCGGAAGTGGAAGTGCATCCGGTCAAAGGACAGATCGATCACTTGTTGGAGCAGTGTCGGCAACGTGCAGAGCGTCACGAGCGTGTGCTGGTTACGACGTTGACGAAGCGAATGGCGGAAGATCTGACGGAGTATTTCACCGAAGTGGGTGTTCGCGTTCGCTATCTGCATTCGGATATTGAGACGCTCGAACGTATCAAGATTCTGCGCGACTTGCGGCGCGGTGAGTTTGATGTGCTCGTTGGAATTAATCTGTTGCGTGAGGGACTCGATCTGCCGGAAGTTTCGCTCGTCGCAATTCTCGATGCGGACAAGGAAGGGTTTTTACGGTCGGAGCAGTCGTTGATCCAGACGATTGGACGAGCGGCGCGCAACGCGCGTGGTAAGGCGATCCTGTATGCGGATCGTATCACTGATTCGATGAAGCGAGCGATCGAGGAGACGCAGCGTCGAAGGGCGATACAGGAAGTCTTCAACAGAGAGAATGGGATCACGCCGCAGACAATTGTGAAGCCGATCGAAGCGACGTTGATCACAGCGTCGGAGGCGGACTACTTCAAAGTGCCGTCTGAGGTTGAAGAGATTGAAGATTACTCGCCGGCGAATCTTGAAGCGACGATTGCGCGGCTGGAAGTGGAGATGAGAGGCGCGGCGAAGCGATTTGAGTTTGAAAGAGCGGCGGAGCTGCGGGACCGCATCAAAGTGTTGCGCGAGCGTGAGCTCCAGGTGATGTGAATCTACCGGATTTGTGCTTAGTTCAGAGTTCAAGCTTTAGCTTGCAGTTCGTTGCTGTCACGCCGGCAAGCTAAAGCTTGAACTCTGAACTATCTGAAAATCCGGTAGAAACTTCAGGTATGCAGGTAAAGTCGAATCCTGACGAGATTGAATCTTTTCTGTCCGATGCGAGCTTCATTCGCGACGGTCACGCTGATCGTGTGGTCTTGCCGGAGAGCATCGAAGAGATCTCTGAAATTCTCGCGACCGCGAATCGGGATCGAGTGCCGGTGACTGTTTCCGGTGCAGGCACAGGTACGGTCGGCGGGCGCGTCCCATTTGGCGGGATCGTTTTAGCGACTGACAAACTGAATCACATCAAGAGCATTGTTCACGAAGAGCGCGGGGGCTTTGCTGTTGTCGAAGCGGGAGTGATCCTCGCGGATCTACAGCGTGCAGTGGACCAGCAAGGACTGCTTTATCCACCCGATCCAACAGAGCGTGAATGCTTTGTTGGTGGCACTGTCGCAACAAACGCTTCCGGCGCGCGGACGTTCAAGTATGGTCCAACACGGAATTACGTCTCGAGCTTAAAGGTCGTGCTGGCGTCGGGTGAGATATGGGATCTACCGCGTGGCGACGTTCACGCCGGCTCTGAAGGAAGAATCCGTATCGGCAAGTTGATCGAGCTGAAGCTGCCGGACTATCGCATGCCCGCAACGCGAAAGAACGCGAGCGGGTATTTCGTTGCGCCCGGAATGGATGCAATCGATCTGTTTATCGGCAGTGAAGGCACGCTCGGAGTCATTTGCGAGATCGAGGTTAAACTCCTGCCGAAGCCGGAAGGCCTGCTGAGTGGCGTCGTGTTTTTTGCGCTCGAATCGGACGTGCTTGCACTCGTGCGCGACGTGCGAGAGCGTGTCGATGCACGCGCAATTGAGTTCTTCGACAACGAATCGCTCAACTTTCTGCGACAGAAGTATCCGACGATTCCTGCTGATGCTGTCGGTGCGATATTTTTCGAGCAGGAGACTAATGAGTCAACCGAAGAATCGGTGTTGAATCAATGGACGGCACTGTTGGACCAGCATCACGCATCGAGTGACTCATGGTTTGCGACGAACGAGCAGGACCAGGCGAAGCTGCGCGAATTTCGTCATCAATTGCCGGTGCTGATGAACGAATGGTTTTCGCATTACAAGCAACGAAAAGTGTCAACTGACATGGCGGTTCCCGACGAGGCATTTCCCGGCCTCTTTCGTTTGTACAAAGAGACATTGCAGTCGAGCGGCCTGCGCTACACGATCTTCGGCCACATCGGCGATAACCACGTTCATGTGAACATTCTTCCGCGCGACGATTCTGAAGGTGCCCGAGCACGCGACTTGTATGTTCAGTTTCTGAAGTACGCTGCATCCGTGGGCGGCACGCTCTCAGCCGAGCACGGCGTCGGTAAACTCAAACGCGACTACCTGCGTCTGTTCTACAGCGACGCTCAGCTCCGCGAAATGGCGATGATAAAAAAGACTCTCGATCCAAACGGAATTCTCGGACGCGGCAACATTTTCCCCGAAGAACTCTTAACCGATATAAGATAGAACGCGCTCTTTTAGTTTTCCGTTTTGCGCTTTTTGTGCCTTTTTGCGGCTAAAATCTTTTGTGCCTTTTTGTGGCCATGTTTCGCTTCACTACAGCCGGAGAATCACACGGACGCTCGCTGATCGCGATCGTCGAGGGCTTGCCTGCCGGACTTCCTGTTAACCACGAATTGATCGATAACGAATTGCGCCGTCGCCAGCTTGGCTATGGCCGCGGCGGCCGCATGAAGATCGAGCGCGACCATGCTGAAATACTGACGGGCGTCCGGCACGGCCTCACGCTCGGCTCGCCGCTAACGCTCTTGATCGAAAACAAAGATTGGTCCAACTGGACCGACGTCATGGCTTCAGAGCCGCGCGACATCGCACCGGAAAAGTCGCGTCGCCTGAAACGCCCGCGTCCGGGCCACGCAGATCTCCCCGGTGGCTTGAAGTATGACGTGCGCGATTTACGCAACATTCTTGAGCGCGCTTCGGCCCGCGAAACAACGGCACGTGTCGCGTGTGGTGCGCTCGCAAAGCAGTTGTTAGCAGTGTTTGCCGTCGAGGTTCGCAGTCATGTGATCCAGCTCGGTGGTATTCCCGATACGCCGCTCGAGTTGAGTTGGGAGCAGATCGCCGCCATCCCCGACGACGCACCTTTGCACTGTGCCGACAACCAAGCGCAACAACAAATGATCGACCTGATCGATGAGACGCGAAAGAAAGGCGACACGCTCGGCGGCATTTTCGAAGTCGCAGCGCATGGAGTCGTTCCGGGATTGGGCTCGCACACAGCCTGGGACCTGAAGTTGGATGGACTGCTGGCGCAAGCCGTGATGTCGATACCGGCAGTGAAGGCTGTCGCGATCGGAGCAGGCGCGGAAGCCAGTAGTTTGCCGGGTTCTGAAGTACACGACGAGATTGGTTACAACGCGGCCACGCGTGAGTTCATTCGCGAGACAAATCGCGCCGGCGGACTCGAGGGTGGCATCACGAATGGCGAACAGATCCGCGTCCGCGGTCATCTAAAACCACTCTCGACCCTCCGCCGCGCGTTACGATCTGTCGATATCGATACGAAAGAGGAGGAAGCGGCTGCCTTCGAGCGCTCCGATGTGACGGCCGTTCCGGCCGCTGGGGTCATTGGCGAGTCGATGGTCGCACTCGTCCTCGCCGGCGCAATGCGCGAGAAGTTTGGTGGAGATAGTCTCGGCGAGATGAAGCGCAACTTCGAGGGCTATCGCGAACAACTGAGAGGATATTAGCCGCAAAAAAGCACAAAAATCACAAAAGAGATCTGATTTGCGAAGAGGCCCATTTCAATTTCAGCTTTTGTACTTTTTGTGCCTTTTTGTGGCAGAATCAGATTATGGCTTTATTGGAGATAGTTAAGTGGCCGGCGCCGGTGCTCGATGCCCCCGCCGATCCGGTTACAGAGTTTGACGACGACCTCGCCAGGCTCGTCAGCAACATGTTTGAGACGATGTACGCCGCGCCCGGCGTAGGTCTGGCCGCGGTGCAGGTTGGAGTTCCAAAGAGACTTTTTGTGATGGACTGCTCGGGCGGAAAGGATCCGCAGCAGCGTGTGGCGCTGATCAATCCCGAGGTGTTGCGCGTCGAAGGAACTCAGAATGGTGAAGAAGGCTGTTTGTCGTTTCCCGGAATCTTCACGCCGGTTGAGCGCAACCTGCGAGCCATCGTGCGCGCACAGAATTTGAAAGGCGAGTGGTTCGAGCTTGATGGAATGGAGCTGACCGCGCGCTGCATGCTTCACGAAACGGATCACTGCGACGGGATCGTGTTCCTCGACAAGATGAGCGCCATCAAACGCGAGCTCGTGAAGCGCAAGATTAAGAAGCTGCAAAAAGCCGGAAAGTGGGATTAATGTGAGCCGCAGATGAACGCGGATGAACGCAGATCGGATCTGCGTTCATCCGCGTTCATCTGCGGCTCAAAAACAGGAGCGAATATGCCAGCAGAATTTCGGAATGAGCCTTTCACCGATTTCACCAAAGAAGAGAACGCGCAGGCGATGCGCGACGCGATTCAGAAAGTGCAGAGTCAGCTCGGACGCGAGTATCCGCTCGTCATTGGCGGTGAACGAATCGCCACGAACGATCTACTCGACAGCATCAATCCAGCCAATCGCACACAAGTAGTCGGGCGATTCCACAAGGCAACCAAGGAGCTCGCTAATCGCGCAGTTGAGGAAGCCGCGAAAGCCTTTGAAACCTGGAAGCACGTGTCGGCGGCGGACCGCGCAGCCTTGCTCTTTCGCATCGCAGAGATCATGCGCGACCGCAAACACGAGCTCTCCGCGTGGATGATTTACGAAGTCGCAAAGACGTGGCCGGAAGCTGATGGCGATACAGCTGAAGCAATCGACTTCTGTGAGTTCTACGGACGCGAGATGCTGCGCTACGGAGGTGAGCAGCCGCTAACGCACATTCCCGGGGAACAGAACCATCTTGAATACATACCGCTCGGCGTGGGCGCCGTGATTCCGCCCTGGAACTTTCCACTCGCGATCATGTGCGGCATGACGGTCGCTTCCGTTGTCACAGGCAACACAGTTGTTCTGAAACCTTCTTCTGACGCGCCGGCGATTGCGTTCAAGTTTTTCGAGATACTCGAAGAAGCCGGACTCCCTCCGGGCGTTGTCAACTTTATGACCGGCTCGGGCGCGGAAGTTGGCGACGTGGTCGTGGACCATCCGAAGACCCGTTACATCGCGTTTACAGGCTCGAAAGAAGTCGGACTCAGAATCAACGAGCGTGCGGCAAAAGTTCACGACGGTCAGCTCTGGATCAAACGCGTGGTCGCGGAGATGGGTGGCAAGGATGCGATCATCGTTGCTGACGATGCGAATCTCGATGAGGCCGCAGTGGGCGTAGTGCAGTCGGCGTTCGGATTTCAGGGTCAAAAATGCTCGGCTTGCTCGCGCGCGATCATCGATGCGCGCGTGTACGACACGATGGTCGACAAGATCGTCGATAGCACGGCGAAGATCAAGCTCGACAATCCAGCCGACCAAACGACGACGATGAGCGCTGTGATCAATGAGAAGGCGTTCAAGACGATCAACTCGTACATCGAAAAGGGAAAGAGTGAAGGTGGCCGCGTTGTGGTTGGCGGCGGCTCAGATGGCGAGCAGGGCTTTTTCATCGAGCCCACCGTGATCGCAGACGTGAAGCCGGGTGCGACAATCGAGCAGGAAGAAATATTTGGCCCAGTGCTCGCTGTCATCAAGGCAGACAATTACGATCACGCCCTGAAGATCGCAAACGACACGCAGTTTGGTTTGACGGGTGCTGTTTACAGCACTGATGAAGCGAAGCTGCATCGCGCTGTCAGGGAGTTTCATGTCGGCAATCTCTATCTGAATCGTAAATGCACCGGCGCGCTCGTGGGCGTGCATCCGTTTGGTGGGTTTAACATGTCGGGCACGGATTCGAAGGCTGGCGGACGCGATTACCTGCTGTTGTTCTTGCAGGCAAAGGTGGCGTCCGAGCGCGTCGGGGCCACGACGAAAAGAGCCGAAGCCGGGACCGCCACGGATTAAGCCAGAAAAATTGAGCCACAAAAAGGCACAAAAAGCGCAAAAAAGATGTTATTGATTTTGTGCTTTTTGTGCCTTTTTGGCTAATAAATGATGAGAATAGTTTTCATGGGAACTCCCCAGGCCGCTGTTCCGACGTTGCGGCGGTGTTTGAATGACGGTCATGAAGTCGTCGCGGTTTGGACGCAACCAGATAAACCTGCCGGACGAGGTCACAAGGTAAGTTTCTCTCCAGTCAAAGAGTTTGCCCTCTCTCAAGGGCTTACCGTTTTACAACCGGCGCGCATCAAGACGGAGGAAGCGAAACGACTGTTCGCGTCACACGAAGCTGATGTCGCAGTTGTTGTGGCTTACGGACGTATCCTGCCGGACGAGTTTCTTCGTGCTCCGCGTCGTGGTTGTATCAACGTTCACTTCTCCTTACTGCCGAAGTATCGCGGCGCAGCGCCCGCAAACTGGGCCATCGTCAAAGGCGAAACTGAAACAGGCGTCACGACGATGTTCATCGAGCCTACGCTCGACACTGGTCCGATCCTGCTCCAGCGCCGGACGGAGATACGCGCGACGGAAACCGCGCCTGAGCTGATGGAACGTCTGGCGGAGATTGGCTCGGAGCTATGCAGCGAAACTCTCGCTCGCCTGGATGAGCTCACACCGCGCCCACAGAATGATGCAGAGGCGACGTTTGCGCCGATTCTCAAAAAGGAAGATGGTTTGATTGACTGGTCGCAAACCGCTACCGTGATCGAGCGGCGTGTGAGAGGTTTGCAGCCGTGGCCCAACGCGTACACCAGTCTACACTCAAAACGATTGACTATCTGGCGCGCTGAACCGATTCAAATGCACCCTCGATATTGTCGCGCGGGTGAGGTGGTCCATGCCTTTGGCGATTATCTTGTCGTGGGTTGCGGTGAAAACACGAAGCTGGCTTTGATTGAGGTCCAGCCGGAAGGGCGTAAGAGAATGACGGCGCGCGACTTCATCAACGGCATGCACGTGAAAGCGGGCGATCGTTTTGGCTAAGTCGAAAGAGATCTCACCGGCGCGCCTCGCCGCCTTCAAGATCCTTCAGCAGGTTGAAGCGGGCGCCTTCTCTTCAGTTCTGCTTGCCGCAGAAGAACCGAATCTTCAGCCTCCGGATCGCGCCTTGTGTCATGAGCTTGTGCTCGGTGTGCTGCGCTGGCAATTACTCCTCGACAAGATCGTCGAACACTTTTCCAAGCGGCGCATCGAGAGTTTGGACTCCGCGGTGCGCATCGCGCTGCGAATGGGCCTTTATCAGCTTCGTTACCTCACGCGCATACCTGCTTCGGCTGCAGTAAATGAATCAGTGAGCCTGGTGCGAGCGGCGCGTTTGAGCTCGGCGACAGCGTTTGT
>DASUYO010000426.1:0-10365 GCA_036377375.1 Pyrinomonadaceae bacterium | reverse complement strand
CTTTACCATCAACAATCTCCAACCTGGCCCACTCGCGCCAGAGATTGACGCCCGACGCCGCTTCCAGCACGTCCGCAATATAAGCACCACCAACCCGCGCAGCGATCTCGAGGAAGTAAAACTCTCCGTCAGCTTCGCTCTTAATAAACTCCGCATGCGTGGCCCCGCGTTCTAATCCGAGTGCTCGAACCAACTTCTTGTTGATAGTCAGAAGCTCTTTCTCGTCCGCCGATCCGCGCTCGAGTGTGCGCGAGATATAGGCGCCGCCCTGATGCGCAACCTGCATCGGCGGACGTCCATACTGATTCGTTCCCGCGAATACAACCTTACCTTCATTGACAAGAGAATCCACGTGAAACACTTCACCTGGAATGAAGCGCGCCAGCAGATAGTAGGAAGCACGCTCGCGCAGGCTCTCGCGCTCATTCATCTCGTGAACAGCGCCGCGCACCTCTTCAGGCTCACTCACTTTGCGAATTCCAATTGCGGAGACATCCGAACGCGGTTTGATCACCCATGGTCCAGGAACACGTCGCATGAACTCATCGATCTCTTCTGTATTCACAAGCGGCACAAACTCAGGTACGTTGATTCCCGCGCGCTGGCTGTGGACCGCCATCGATAACTTGTCGCGAAACACCTTGGCTCCCGAGCTGCTCAATCCCGGCAGACACAAATGCTCGCGCATCAAAGCAGCCGTAACGACATCAAACTCTTCGAGTGCAACAATGCGATCGATTCTTCTTTGACGTGCGAGGAACGCGAGCAGATCGATGAATAGTGGTGGTCCAGCATCGTTCGGAACAGCAAACAGATCGTCGAGACTCTCACGCGGCCAGTCTTCCTCAAGCATCTTCTCCTTCGTTATCAAAATCACATTGCAACCATGAGCTTTGCACTCATGAATGAAGTCAGTGCCTTTGAAGTAGGTCGCAAGGCAGATGATGTTCAGGGGGCGATTGACGGTTTCAGACATTTTGTTTTCTTTTCAGAGGCGGATTATGCTGTTATCCTGTAAATCCTGCAAAACCCTGAAAATCCTGTTAAACCAGACATGATAATCAAAGGACCTTATCCAGATATTTCCATTCCCGAAACTGCGCTTACGCCATTCATTCTGCATTGTGCCAAAGAGCTCGGCGACAAGGCCGCGCTGATCGACGGTCCAACAGGCCGCAAGATCCCATACGCGCAGCTCGCCGACTTGATCAGCATCGCAGCCTACAATCTTGCGCAGCGCGGCTTCAGGAAGGGCGACGTCTGCGGAATTCTGAGTCCAAATTGTCCGGAATACGCGATCGCATTTCACGCTGTTGCGACTTTAGGTGGAATCGTTACACCAATCAACCCGCTGTACACAAAATATGAAGTGGGCCATCAACTGAAAGACTCCGGCGCACGGTTCCTCGTCACCGTGCCTGCCTGCGCAGAAAAAGTGCTCGAAGCCGGTGAGAAGGCGCACATCGCTGAGCTGTTTGTATTCGGCTCGCTACCCGGTGCGACATCTTTTGATTCACTTCTTGTCGACAACGGACGCGCGGAACAAGTCGAGATCAACCCGCGCGAGGATCTCGTCGCATTGCCTTATTCAAGCGGCACCACGGGCTTGCCCAAAGGCGTCATGCTCACGCATCACAACCTCGTCGCAAACATCTGCCAGATGGAGGGTCTCTCCTATTTCTACGAGACTGACACACTGATCTGCGTGTTGCCACTGTTTCATATTTACGGTCTGGTGGTGGTCCTCAACATGGGACTCTACAGCGGCGCGACTATCGTGTTGATGCCGCGCTTTGAATTGGAATCTTTCTTACAGGCAGTTCAGGATTACGAAGTGAGTCTGGCGCATCTTGTGCCGCCGATCATTCTGAATCTCAGCAAGAACCCGATCGTCGATAATTATAAGTTGTCGAAGCTCAACTCGCTCTTCTCGGGCGCTGCACCGCTTGGCGAAGAACTGACACGCGCGTGCATGGACCGCCTTGGCTGTAACATTCGCCAGGGTTATGGAATGACAGAAACAAGCCCTGTCACTCACTCTTCACCGGCACCACCTAAACCAATCAAATTTGGATCTGTCGGTGTTCCCGCTCCGAACACGGAATGCAAGGTCATAGATCTCGAAACTGGTGAAGCGCTTGGTCCGGGACAGAAAGGCGAAGTGTGCGTGCGCGGCCCGCAAATCATGAAAGGCTATCTGAATAAACCTGAAGCCACGGCGCAAACGATCGACAGCGATGACTGGTTACACACCGGCGACATCGGATACTTCGATGAAGAGGGACACTTCTTCATCGTCGATCGCGCGAAGGAGTTGATCAAATACAAAGGCTTTCAGGTTCCGCCGGCAGAGCTCGAGGCGGTGTTGCTGACGCATCCGTGCATCGCCGATGCCGCAGTAATTCCCTACCCTGACGACGAGGCGGGCGAGGTGCCGAAAGGAATTATCGTGCTGCGAGAGCCCACCGAACCCGAAGCGATTCTCGAATATGTCGCGGAGCGAGTCGCACCACACAAACGGATCCGGCACATTGAATTTGTCGACAAGATTCCGAAGTCTCCCGCGGGTAAGATCCTTCGGCGAGTTTTAGTCGAAATGGAGAAGGTCAAGCGCACCGCGGCCAGTTGATCAGACTTTTGTGCTTTTTGTGCCTTTTGTGGCTTAATCTATTAGGACTTCTTGACAGTCTCCCGGCCTGCAGAATAGAGTCCAAATCAATTCTCAACGTGGTCACGTTTTAAAACTTGAGGAGGAAATGACATGCATTTTCGTCGTTTACACTTGGCGCTTGCGGTTTTTGCACTAGCGACATTCGCGGTTTCGGCGCTGGCGCAAAAACCCGTTGAAGTCTGGGCTGAGTGGGAAACAATAAGCCCGGAAAACGAAGAGTTCACAGTGTTGATGCCCAAGAACCCGACCACGGAGTCAACCAAGTTCCCGTTTCACAAAATGGAGTTGAGCGCGCGATTGTACCTGGCATCATCGTCCGCAGGTCCGGTGCTCGCCATCACTTCGCTAAGTGGCATTAAATCCGACCCGGCGCAATACACGGAGTTTGCACGTTTCAATTCCTATATCGACGCATTCAAAACATTCTTTCCAGCAAAAATTCGATCGAAAGATGCTCTGACGAAGCTGACGCTCGTGAGCAGTCGTCCTTTTCACGGCTACACCGGAAGATCCTACAAATTGACGATTGGCGACTTGAGCGGATCACTGCACGCGTTTGTTACAAAGAAGCGCTTCTACGCCGTCATCTCGCTCAACACAAAGAAGGACGATGCGCTCGAAGAAAAATTCCTTAGCTCGTTCGTATTGCCTGACCGGCCAATGGACACGCCCAAGACAACTGCGAGCGGTGATCAAGGCGCCGGCACCGAAGGACAGGAAGCCAGCAACCAGCCGAAGAACAACGCGGCTCAATCGGCAGACGAGACACCTCTGCCGGACACATCTGCGAACAACAATAACAACTCGGAGACTCCAGGCAACACCGTTCAACCCAATCCGGCGCCTTCGCCACAGCAACCTCAAAGACGTCCACCGATTGCCGGCGGCATGCTGAACGGCAAAGCAATTTATCTGCCGATGCCTGAGATTCCGCCGGGTGAGGCGAATGGTGTTGTGTTGGTCGCAATCGTGATTGACGAGCAAGGCAGCGTGATCGAAGCGCGTGCTATCTCTGGTCCACAGAATCTGCACGCAGCGGCTGTAACCGCCGCGCGCCTGGCGAGATTCACGCCGACATTGATGATGGGCGAGCCGGTCAGGGTCAGCGGTACGCTGAGTTACAATTTCGTTCGTTCAAATTAAGCATATCAGCCACGGATTAACACGGGTGACACGGATCAGAACTGCTGCCTCGGTTTGATCTGTGTCATCCGTGTTAATCTGTGGCCTGATTTCTGATTGGAAAACGGATGTCTTCTGGATTAGCAACCTTATGTCCCGCGTGGTCCATACCGGGTTATCTCGAAGTGCGCGATGAGCACCTGACTGTCAATGGCGTGGACGCGCTCGAGCTCGTAAAAGAATTCAACTCACCTCTGTTTGTCTTTTCTGAACCCCGTATTCGCGACAACATCAAGCGTTTAGAGCTTGCTGCAGGGGTAGTGGACCGCCCGATCAAGTTTTGCTACGCCTCAAAGGCAAACTCAAACATGGCGATCCTTAAAGTGGTGCTCGAATCGGGCATCGATGTCGAGGTCAACAGCGGCGGCGAACTCTTCAAAGCATTGCGAGTGGGCTTCAAGCCGGGCCAAATCATCTTCAACGGAACGAGCAAATCAGACGACGAGCTTGACGATGCGGTCCGCGCCGGAATCTACGCGATCAATGTCGACTCGGTTTACGAGATTGGCCTGGTGGAGCAGTCAGTCAAGCGACTGCGCGCGCATGGTGAAGAAGTGGCTCCGGCGCGCATCACGCTACGCCTCGTGCCGGAAATCGGAACACGATCGCATCTCGGTTTGCAAACCGCACTGCTGACTTCGAAGTTTGGCATCTCGTCGTCAGACGTGCTGACTGCATTTCGACGTGGTCTCGAAAGACCGGATCTCGTGAAGGTTTGCGGCATTCACATTCACGTCGGCTCGCAGACGCCGGACGTTGAGCCGTTCGCTGAAGCATTCAGGAGCATGTGGGAACACCTGGTGACGATTCATCGCGAAACGGGTCACACGCTCGAGCACATCAATCTCGGTGGCGGCATCCCTGTGAACTATCTTCGAGATCGTTCGCAGGCTGATCAAATTCCGGCGCACGAGCGCGACATGTTGGGTGCGGAGCTCGAGCCTGCTGTTGTACTCACTGAAGCGCTACGCGTCGCGCGTGAATCGGCGCGCGCCGCGAACGCCGAACACCTGCTCGACAAGGTGACGATCTTGTTGGAGCCGGGACGAAGCATCATTGCCGATGCAGGACTTGTGCTCACGACCGTGCGAAATATCAAGCGCCGCCCTGAGACTGGTGACGTGTGGCTTCTGACCGATGCCGGCTACAACATCATGCTCTCAATGAATAATTACAAGTGGTACTACCACCTGATTTCAGCGTCGCGTGCGGGCGCACCGTATGCGCGAGATTACAAAGTGGCTGGCCCTCTCTGTGATTCAGGCGACGTGTATTTCGATATCGAGCGCGAAGGACGTTTACCGGATTATCGCAAACTCCCTGAAGATGTTGGTCCAGGTGAGGTGCTGGCGCTGTTGAATTGCGGTGCTTATTCACTGGCGCAGATGTTTCACTACAACGGCAGGCCCTTGCCCGCCGCAGTCTTGATTCGCCAGGATGGCACGTCGACACTTATTCGCCGACGCGACACGTACGAGGATTTGATTGCGAGCGACGTCTATTAGCCACGAATGCAGACTGAGCGCACACAACTCATCCGCGGGCTCGGATTGATCGGCGCAATATCGGTCAATGTCGTCAACATCATCGGTACCGGTGTGTTCCTGAAAGCACGCGTAATGACGTGCAATGTCGGCACGCCAGGCAAAGCACTCCTCGTCTGGGTCATCGCCGGTTTTCTTTCACTCGCCGGCGCACTGACCTATGCGGAGTTGCTGGCGATGATGCCGCGCGCCGCGGGTGAATACGGAATCCTGCGCGACGCGTATGGACGGCCGTTAGGCTTTATCTACGGCTGGAGCCAGTTTTTGATCGCGCGCACCGCTTCAGCGGCTGCGCTTGCAGTCGGCTTTGCGATTTTTCTGAACGACCTGCTTCACGGCGCACTGGCCACAACATATTTTCAATTCACGTTTCCAGGTGGACACGTTGTTTCTTTCGGCCGACTGCAAGTCGTCGCTCTGAGTGCGATCATCATCACGACGCTGATCAACTGCGCTGCTGTTCGTGTCAGTGGTGGTGTGGCAAGTGTGCTCACCGGCATGAAGATCATTTTGCTGCTTGGTGTCGGCTTTGGCGCGTTCTTCTTCAGTGGTGGTGATTGGGGCAATCTTGGTTCAGCAAACACCGGCGGCGTGTGTGAAGGTGTGATCACGACTGGCGGCATGGCCGGATTTGCAGCCGCGATGCTCGGAGCGCTCTGGGCCTACGACGGTTGGAACAACATCACGTTCCTTGCCGGTGAAGTGAAGAATCCGGGACGCAATCTTCCACTCGCTTTGATTGGCGGCGGGCTGGCAGTGATGAGTCTCTACTTGTTCGTCAACATTAATTACTATCACGTGCTGAGTCCGACCGAAGTTGCGAGTGTGCCGGCGTCATCTTCAGTGGCGGCGGAGGTGATACGAAGATTACTTGGGTCAGTGGCGGTGACGCTCATGGCAGCGGCGATGATGACGTCGTCCTTTGGTGCGCTACACGCGTCGATTCTAGCGACCGCGCGCATCCCTTATGCGCTCGCCAAGGATGGATTAATCGTCAAAAGTCTCGCACACGTTTCACCGCGCACTCACGTGCCGGTGCGAGCGCTCGTGGTCCAATGTATCTGGGCTTGCGTGGTCGCCATGTCAGGTTCGTACGACACGCTCACCGACTACGCCATCTTCGCATTAACACTCTTTTATATACTCGTAGCCGGATCAATCTTCCTGTTTCGTAGGCGATTGCCGGACGCCGAGCGCCCATACCGTACCTGGGGTTATCCAGTGGTGCCGATCGTGTTCCTGCTTATCTCAGGGTGGGTGATCTTCATGACTATCCTCAGTTCGCCACGACAATCCGCGATTGGTCTCGGACTGATACTGCTTGGTCTGCCTGTCTACTTCGTGCTTCTAAACCGATCGGAGCCGCAAAAAGGCACAAAAAGCACAAAAGAAGCATTGGAATAAGTTTTTGCGCTTTTTGTGGCTAATTTCTGAGGACCTGGATTAGTGGCGACTGTTTGCCTTCACTCGTGGCAAGGAGACCTTTGCCGTCGAGGCGATAAGCGATCGATTCCCCCTGCTCGCGCTTGCCTAGATCAAATCCCGTCATTCTCTGCTTCCAGATGTCGTCGAAATTTGTGCTACTCGCAGGTAATGACATCTCGTAACCTTGGAAATAGTCACACAGTGCAACACGACGACCGTCAGGCGAGACGCTCCCTCCGGTAACGACACCGCCGAAGAGACTCGGAACATGCACCTCACCAATTCGCTTCATCGTGATCAATTTGCCGGCAGTGAAAGGAGCGACTGCTTCATAAACTGCGGGGTTTGCAATCACGACTTTGATAACAATGTAGATGTTCCCGGTAGTCGGATGCACCAGAAGTGCTTCGGCGTCGTGACTGCCATCGGGGTACTTGAGTCTGATCGCCTCCGCCGGTTCAGTTAGTCCCGGGCGCGCTTTCGTGAAGTTGCGAGTGGCCGCTGAAAGCGTCGGCTCGGCAACACGATAGACCGTCACGTCGGGACGCAAATTATCGTTATCGCCGATATCCGCGATGTAAAGGTACGACTTGTTGGGCTGTGGGCCAGGACCGGCAGCGATGTCTTCCCAGTCGCGGTTCTGTGCGCCGGTGACGCGGAAGATGCCGAGGGTATTGCCGTGAGTGTCGATGGCGTAAATGAATGGTCCATCACCCGAGTCGTTGTGCGTCCAGTACGCACCGGGTGTGGTACGAGAAGCAACGAGGCCACTGCTCTCGTTGATCGATTTGTCTTTGATGGTGGCGAGTATCGAAGGTGGACCATAAGGTATTGACTTCTGTTGAGGCTTCGCCGATGCAAAGACGGAAATCGCCACAAAAAAGCACAAGAAGCACAATTGCAGAAAAAATGCTCTTGTGTCTTTTGTGCCTTTTTGTGGCAAAAACTAACCTCTCTGCGCCAGCGCGGCCCTCGCCACTTCCTTATCATCGAAATGAAACGTCTCACGGCCGATGATCTGATAATCCTCGTGGCCCTTGCCCGCGATCAGCACCAGGTCGCCACGCTGCGCCTCCGCGATCGCCTGATGAATCGCCTGCGTGCGATCGGCAATCTTCCGGTAAGGCTTGCCGGTTTTTTGAATTCCCTCCTCCGCGTCGCAGAGAATCTGCTCCGGATCCTCTGTGCGCGGGTTGTCGGAAGTAAGAATCACGACATCACTCAAACTGCCCGCCGCTTCACCCATCGGCGCTCGCTTCGTGCGATCGCGATCGCCGCCGCAGCCAAAGACCGTGATGATCTTTCCCTTCACCACCTCACGCGCGGTGCGCAACACATTCAACAGCGCATCATCGCTGTGCGCATAATCAACCACGACCGAAAAATCTCCCTCGTGTGCGACGCGCTCGAAGCGACCCGGCGCGCCAGTACATTTCTCCAACGCCGCCGTCACGACATCGAAACTGTAGCCGAGCGCCAGACCACTCGCGACCGCAGCCAATGTGTTGTAGATGTGCGGTGGTCCAACCAAGGGTGAACAAAAATCGCGCTCGCCCGCAGCGGTGACAAGCCGGAAACGCATTCCGTTCAATGAAAACTCCGGATCGCGAGCAGTAATCTCTGCATCTCCCTTCACTGCATACCGAATGACTCGCAGACCATCTTTCTCCAACGACTCCGCAAGCTCGCGTCCATATGGATCATCAACGTTGATAACAGAGTTACGAGGCCGCGTTCCCAACCGGCCATCGAACAGTCGCTGCTTCGCGTACCAGTAGTTCTCCATCGTCTTGTGATAATCGAGGTGATCGCGGGTGAGATTAGTGAAGACAGCAACCGCATATTCGAGCTCGTCACAACGATGGAAATCCATTGCCTGCGACGAGCACTCCATGACTGCCGTGCGGCAGCCGATCTCGACCGCGCGTCGCAACAGTCGCTGCATGTCGGGAGCTTCAGGTGTGGTGCGGTCGGCTTTGAAGCGTTCCTTGCCGAGCCGGTATTCGACTGTGCCTGTCATCGCCACCGGCTCACCCGCTTCTTCGGGAATGGAAGCAATCAGGTAAGCGGTCGTCGTTTTGCCGTTGGTTCCGGTGATGCCGACGAGTTGGAGCTCACGTGATGGATGATGCTGGATTTCGGCCGCGGCAAGTGCCATTGCGCGGCGGATGTCGGCCACCTGTAGCCATGCACCGGTGAAACCTTCAGGCGCGGGACGTTCGGACAAGACTCCCGCAGCGCCCTGGTCCATCACCTGCGGGATGAATTTGTGTGCGTCGAAGAGCGCACCCGCGACAGCCGCGAAGAGAGTTCCCGGTCCGACACGACGCGAATCGTGACTGATATCCGTGACTAGCCGCGTTTCATCACCGGTTAGCCTGGCATCTGTGATTTTTGCGAGCTCTCTAATATTTGCCACGGCTTATTTACGGATTTGTGCTGGGTGGTTTCACTACCACAGCCGGAATATTTTGATCCCGCACCAACTGATTAAACGCGGGCACATCGGTTTGCATGATCCGCGTTAATCTCTGCAACTGCGCATCGATCTGCGTCACCAGCTCGTCGTACACCGCATACGACTGCGCCGTCGGCGCCGCTTCAACATTCCCGACGACACCACCGAGCGCCGCGAGTTTATTGTTGAGCCGGATCGGAAAGTTGAGCGGATCCTGACTGCTCTGATTCTTCGTCTGATAAAGCGCCTCTTCAATCGTAGTCAGGTTCTTGTTGAGCGCCGTGCCCGCATCGTTGACCACTTTGAAGTTGGGCTGCCCCGCGACACGCTTGAGCAAATCCTCGATCTGCTTGCGCACGTCGCGAGTCTGAATGATCGCGTTATTTGTTTCGCTCAGCTTGTCGCGAATCTTCAGACTCAACTCGAGCTGCTTTGCGTAATCCGCAGGCGTAGTCGTCAACCGCGGATCCGGTTTGATCTCGAAATTCTGCGTGTAAGTCTTGCCGTCGACCGTGAGTTTCACCTGGTACATGCCCGGCGTCAGCTTTGGACCGCGAGTCTCTCCGGCCCAGAGAATCATTCCCGGAAAGCGCACTCCATCCGGATATCGCGTGTCCCAAACAAAACGATTTAACCCAACTTCGATCGGCACAGGTGGCGGTGCGCCGCCGCCACCGAATCCGCCTTCACCAGGCGGCGGCGTGGGCGCCGGAGTCGCTCCTTCAGCAGGCTTCCCAACTCGCGCCGTGAACTTCCGTATCGCCTTCCCTGCCGGATCAAAAAACTCGAGGTTAACATCCGACGTTGGTTTTGCTTTCAATGAATAATAGACTACGACGCCGTTCGCAGGATTTCTACCGACCGTCGCGGTTGGTCCAAGCGGAAATCCGCCTCCAGGCATGCGATAGCTATCCTTCGGTTGGAATAGCCGTGTTTCTCCTACTGCACTAAAACCGCCGGCATCCATCAACTGGTGCAGCACCGGCAGGTCGTCGAGAATCCAGAACGAGCGTCCCTGCGTTGCGACTACCAACTCCTTTTCACGTTTCTGAATCGCGAGATCAGTGATCGGCACCACCGGCAAG
>DASUYO010000425.1:0-20205 GCA_036377375.1 Pyrinomonadaceae bacterium | reverse complement strand
CATAAAGACTTGCGCGCCCGTGATAAGCGGAAGAAACAGTTCCCAAACGGAAGCGTCGAAGCTGTAAACGGTTTTTTGAAGCAGTCGATCGTTTGGCTCGAGAGGAAAAACACTCTGCATCCAGAGGAGTCGATTATTGATCGACCGGTGCGAGATCATGACTCCCTTGGGCCTGCCGGTCGAGCCTGACGTGTAGATGACGTAGGCGAGGTTGTCGATCGTTACACTGCTGGGCGCGGATTCGATGCTATGAGCACGAATCAACTCAGCGTCGCGGTCCAGGCAAACTACATGACCCTGCAATTCCGGCAGACGATCCAATAGATCCTGCGTCGTTACAATCACTGAGAGTTGAGCGTCCTGGATCATGAAAACGAGTCGCTCGGCCGGATACTCCGGATCGAGCGGCACGTACGCACCACCGGCCCCAAGGATGCCTAAAAGTCCAACCAACATCGTTGCCGAACGTTCGACGCAGATGCCGACGAGGTCATCTGGGCCAACACCCAACTCCTGTAGATAGTGGGAGAGTTGGTTGGCGCGCTCGCTCAGTTCTCGATAGCCAAGATTTTCGTTGCCGGATAGAACGGCCGGCGCGTCTGGTGTAAGTTGCGCCTGTTTGGCAACAAGCTGGTGCAGACAGTGCGTTGAAAATTCGCCTACCCGCGTATTGTTGAAGTCATGAAGCAGTTGTCGCTCCTCAGACAACGGGATTATCGACAATTCGCCAATCGCAATTTCGCTGTTTTCGAGAACGCTTGTAAGCAGAGTCTCGAAGCGGCGGCTGATGAGGTTGACGTTTTGCTCGGAGAGTAGACCAGCATCGTATTGAAAATTCAGGTGTAGCTCGTCGCCGATCTTCTCGATCGAAAGTTTAATTTTGTTGCGATCGAACAGTACGAATTCTTTCAGACGGTGGACCGACAACGCGCCGGCGCGAAAGCTTGTCGCGCTGTCATCGATGTACTCGAAGCCGAACGGGAAGTAACTTACTTCGTCTTCGTTCGGAAAGACCTGTTCCCAATTAAAGTATTCCTCCCACGCGCGTACTGCCTGCGTCGTTTGCTTGAGCTCGCGGAGCAGCGTGCCGAATGTCTTATCACTATCGACGTGCGATGGTACGGGAAGGTAGCTTGCGAAGAGTCCGACGGCGCTCTGTAGCTCAGCATACCTGCGACCATCGAACAAAGTGCCGGTAGCGATGTGGGTCTGTCCGCTGAGTCGAGCAAGCAGGACGTGATAGCACGCGAGCATGCAGGTCGAAAGATCGCAATCATAATCACGCGCGCGTGCTTCAAGCTGTGCTACGCGCTCAGGCGCGATAGTCAGGCTCAACGCACGAGGGTCAAAGTGTTCCACGACACTGGTGCGTTGCTCCAACGGCAGACGTTGCGTGTTCAGCTCTGGAAGATCTAACTGCCGCCAAAACTCACGGCCGCTCTTTGTCTCCTCTGACGCCAACAGTTCATGACGCCAGGCAGCGTAATCGGCATACTGCATCGGCTCTGTAGCGAGTTCACCATCCGCGGCCGCATACGCGAAACTGAATTCGGAAAGTAAATTTCGCAACGATCTTACGTCGGCACACAGAGCCGGCAGGCGGAGATTAAGAATGTGCCGCTCCGGCTCAAGCTTTTCGACGTCCCAAACGAGCGATGTTGCTTCGGAAATCACCTGCACCGGGATTAGGACATCCGACAAGTTTTCAAACGTGGTGCGCAGGATCTCGTGACGTTCCACGAGCGCATCGAGCGCCGCTCGCAACTTATCGTGATCAATAGGGCCATCGAGCAACCAGGAACATTGTGCACGGTAGGGTCCTGGGTGTTTCTGCTGTAGCAACCAGAGGCGCTCCTGTTGTGGCGACAGGCGGTAGCTCTGAACAGTTTCCGTTTCCATTTTTTGTAACCTTCAGCTTTGTGTGCTTCTTTGCGGCATGTACCCGAACGGCTGTGCCATGCCGACAAGAATTTTTCGCGCTCCTTTGTATGGCGCGCGGCCATGGGCCACCAGCATGTTGTCGAGCAACAGCGTGTCTCCGCGCTGCCAGGCAAAGAGCACTGTTGCTTCGTGATAGCGCTCCCTGAGGTCCTCCAACACCTCCGGTTCAATTGGTGAGCCATCGCCGTAGTATGAGTTACTCGGTAAATCGTCTTCAGCTACTTCCGCCAGCAGGGCTTCGCGAATCGCGGGCTCCATCGTCGAGATGTGAAAGAAGGTCGCATGGTTAAACCAGACCTCTTCACCGGTGTACGGGTGTTTATGCAACGCCCGACGTACGGCACGCAGTCGCAGGCGGTCGTCGCTTTTCCATTCCGCGTCGATTTCGTTCCGGCGGCAATGCTCTTCGACGACCGCGCGATCGTCTGTTTGAAAGACCGTGCGCCACGGAAGTCCGAAGCCATCGCCGAAGTTGCGCACGTACATCCAATTCTTCGTCCAGAAGCGCTCCTTGATCGTTTCGGGGAGACTGGCGTAAACCCTGCGGCAGTCGGCAATCGGAGTCTCTCCACCCGACTCCGCTGGAGTCTCACAAAAGAAAAAGATCTTCATCGGCCACTGCCGTTGATAAGAGTTTTCATTGTGAACAAAGATGCTGTAATCGCTCGGATAATCGGTGGAGGTGTAGACGTGATCTGAAACTTGCGTGCGCGGCGAAGAGCGCTCGTTGTAGTTGAGCAACTCACCCGCAATCGCTGCCATGAACTGCGCGAATTGCTCGGCCGTCTTAATGTTGAAATTGCGGAATAGAATTCCACCATGTTTGCGCAAGCCGGCTTCGATGAAATCTCGATTGCGCGTGGCCCAGGCAACAGGATCGAGTGCACTGACAGATGGTTCGATTAACAGCGGCAACGCTCTGTCTGTAAACAACGGCTGCGCCGTCACCAGACCGCGACCTTCTGTGACCGCTCTGCGTTTCACCGTCCTCAGCTTTTCAAGACCAGGATCTGCGTTCATCTGCGTCAATCTCCGGCTAAAGCCACCCTTGATCTCCTGGCGCGCTTCAGTTTCTCCAAACCGAAGTCAGCAATCTCTTTCTGCTTGTTCGCCCAACGACTGTTCTCAATCTCATCCAAGGTCGCGCACAGCTCACTCAACTTTACTTCCGGACGCGCTACGCCGAGACGCAGCACATTCTCAAACTGTTCGCGAAACCTCTTCATCGTGTCTGCTTCAAACAATCCAGTCTGATACTGCAACGTCCCAATCACACCATCGCGACTGTTTGCAAGATGCAGCACCAGATCGAATTGGACCATTCCCTTCTCGGCTTCAACCGAACTCATGGTCAGATCAGCCACCCTGGTTTCTCGCACCGGAACCTGGTCGAGCGTGAAGGCAACCTGAAACAGCGGGTTGTGATGGAGGCTGCGCTCGGGTCGCAACGTTTCGACCAATTTCTCAAACGGCACATCCTGATGCGCATAAGCCCTGAGCGCCGTTTCGCGTACGCGCCTGAGTAGATCGCGGAAACTGGGATCGCCGGCGAAGTTGAGACGCAATACCAATGTGTTGAGAAAGAATCCAATCAGGTTTTCCACTTCCAGCTGCTGCCGGTTCGCGATAGGGGTTCCAATCAGAATATCGTTCTGTCGTGTTTGGTAGTGAAGCGTCGCTCCGAAGGCGGTGAGCAGCGTCATAAAGAGCGTGGCTCCCTCGCGCCGGCTCAGTGCTTCGAGCTCGATGCTGAGCTCACTCGGAAGTGAAAGCGGAAGCCGCGCTCCTTCGAACGTATGGTTTCCTCGAGGTCTGTCTGTCGGCAGGTTCAGGACCGTAGGCGCGTCCGCAATTTGCTTGCGCCAGTAATCGAGCTGCGCTTCGAGCACGTCACCGTGCAGCCACTGCCGCTGCCACACAGCGTAATCAGCATACTGCACAGGCAGTGGTTCGAGTGGCGACGGCTGTCCGCCAGAGAACGCCTGATACAGCGTGCCCCATTCACGAACGAGCACACCTACCGACCAGAGATCGCCGACAATGTGGTGCATGCAAAACAGTAAGACGTGTTCTTCCTCGCCAAGCCGCAGCAGTCGTGCACGCACGAGTGGTCCATGTTCGAGATCGAATGGACGGCACGACCACTCCGTCGCGTACTCCGCGACTCGCGCTTCTCGCTCGTGCTCAGCCAATGAACTGAAATCGGTGATGTCGAACGGCACTTCAAGTGCGGGCGCTACAAACTGCTCGGGCTCGCCGTTCACATTTCGAAACCACGTGCGCAACGTCTCGTGACGACGCACGATCTCCTGAAGTGCCTCGCCAAGCGCAGCGACATCGAGACGACCACTCAGACGGATCGCAGCAGGTACGTTATAAAACGCGCTGCCCGGCTCAAGCTGATCCAGAAACCAGAGGCGCTGTTGCGCGAATGAGAGTGGCAACGGCCCTGTGCGTGAAGCACGCTCGATCGGGGGTGGTGTGGCGGCGTTGTTCTTGAGAGCAGCCTCTACTGAAGCAGCGAGATCGCCTACGGTTGGGCTCTCGAAAAGCTGTCGCACGCCTACGTCCACGCGCAGTGCTGAACGCACTCGTGAGATCACTTGTGTGGCCAGCAGCGAGTGACCACCCAGATCGAAGAAGCTGTCTGTCACTCCCACTCGTTCGACTCCCAACACACCCGCCCAGATGTTGGCTATCACTTCCTCGATCGCTGTTCGAGGCGCAACGTACGGCGTGCCTGCGCGACTGCCGTCCATTCCCGGAGCCGGCAAACTTTTGCGATCCACTTTGCCGTTAATCGTGTGCGGCAGGGCATCGAGTCGGACCAGAGCTGAAGGCATCATCGTGTCGGGCAGCCAACGGGCCATGTGCTGCCTGAGCACTTTGGGCTCGACTTCACCATCGAGCACGACATAAGCGCACAGATACTTGTTTCCTATCGCGTCTTCGCGATCGATTACGGCGACATCGGTCACGCTCTCGTGCGCGCGCAACACGTTTTCAATCTCCGTCAGCTCTATTCTTACGCCGCGAATTTTGACCTGGTGATCTTTCCGGCTGACAAACTCGAAATTTCCGTCCGGCAACACACGACCGTAGTCGCCGGTGCGATAGACGATGTCGTTCGGGTCGTTGTTGAAGGGGTTAGGAACAAAAACCTCGGCGGTCTTCTCGGGCTGGTTGTAATAACCGTGCGCGCGATACGGCGTGCGGATGAGAATCTCACCGACTTCACCTGGCGCACACGCGCGTCCCTGCGCATCAATGACTACCGCGGCGGCACCCGGCATTGGTTTCCCGATCGGAATCGACCGACGATCTTTGTCGGATACCTTCACGAAGTACGCAAGCTTCGTGAGCGTTGTCTCCGTTGGACCATAGAGGTTGACAAGCTGTATGCGGTCGCCAAACGTTTCAAACCACTTGCTAACATCTGCCGTCAGCAGCGGTTCCCCCGCAAGGACCACATGTCGCAACGCTGGGAAGTTGTCGCTTGTTAGGCCGATGTTGATGAGTGATCGAAAAACTGATGGCACGCAATGCAGGAGGTTGATACGCGCGGACTCGAGCCAATCAACGAGCGCCTTCGCGTCGCGTGTTATTTCCCTGCTCTTGGGAATGCAGACTGTGCCACCGGCGCATAGCGGCACGAAAACATCCTTGAGGATCCCATCGAATGACGGTGACGTGAGTTGACTGACACGTGTGCCGGGGCCTACGCCGACCGCGTTCGATTCCCACAACGCAAACTGTGCGATGCCCTTGAGCCGGCCGGCAATTCCCTTCGGCTTACCCGTCGAGCCGGAGGTGAAAAAGATCGAGCACATGTCATCCGGATCGGATTCGATGGCGGGGTTCGTGGTCACTTTAAACCGCGCATAGCCACGAACCACCGTCACCGTTTCCGAGCCGCCCTCAGGCTCATCGCCGTCGGAGCAGATCACCTTCACGTCTTTCATTCCGTACACGATCTCGGTCAACTTTTCGAGGTAGTCGGAGTCGATGATGAACCAGCGCGGTGTGATCTGCTCGACCATCACGCGAAGCCGGTTGTCAGGGATCAGCGGATCGAACGGAGCGAAAGCGCAGCGCGCCTTGAGTATGGCGAGGATTGCCGTCACGACTCGCGCCGGATCTCGAGACATGATCGCCACGATTGAACCGCTGCTCACGCCTGAGGCGATTAGGAAGTTAGCGAGCCTGTTCGACTCCTCTTCGAGCTCGCGGTAAGTGATGAGACGATCGCTCCGCTCCAGGGCCACATGCGACGGATACTGCGCCGCCACCTTGCTGAATATCTCGTGAATACTTGACTGGTCCATTGTTCGTTTCGAGAGGCTTTGCTCAGCCTGCGAAGCAGGCGAAAGCATAAAGCCTGGGGCGCAAGCCCCAGGTTGTGAATTGCATTCAGGGATGGAGCCCGCGATAGCGGGCGAAAGCTTGCAACCTTAAGACTGTCGCCCGTTTTCACGGGCTGCAAAACATTTGTTCCGAGATCCTGGGGCTTGCGCCCCAGGCTTTATGCTTACGCCTGCTTCGCAGGCTAAGAGCTTTCGACATCAATTGCACTTGGTATGAATATGTTGCAGGTTTCCCGGCGCTGCCGCTGCTCGCAGAGCTTTCGTCTCTTCGGCACAAATGACTTTCGCTTCCGCGTAATCGTCAAACCAATGCGCATCGGGATTCGATTTGAAAACCAGGAAACGCTCGTTATCGGCAGGATTTGGAGTCCGGTGATATGTCATGTAGACGAGCCCGTAGGCCTTGCCCACAACCTCGATCTTTCCGCTCGTGTGTGACATGACAAAGCGAGCGCGGCGAGCAAGACCAGAGCACCGTGCCTGCGCCTGTTTGAAGATCTGAAATGCCTTCTCGACGGGAACCGAGTAAGGCTTATTGCCAAGAGTCGGACGACACTGGAAAACGTAGTAAGGCGGTACTCCCATATGAGAGAGTCGCTCAAAGAGAGTCGCGAGTGTGTCAACCGAGTCGTTCACGCCGGCGATAAGCGGCGTCTGGTTGACAATGACAGCGCCGGCTCGCATCAGCGTATTCAACCCCTGGGCCGCGAGCTCCGTCAGTTCGCGCGGATGATTGAAGTGGGCCATAACGTAGAGCTTCCGCTCCGGGTGACGATACTTCTCAAACATTCCTATCAGCTTCGGATCGTCCAGAATGCGCGACGGGTTGAACGCGGGCATTTTGGTGCCAATTCGAATGATGCGGACGTGCGGCACTTGCCACAGGCGCTCGATGATCTCTGCGAGCCGCTCCGTAGACATGATGAGCGGGTCGCCGCCGGTCAACAAAACGTTCGAGATTTCCGGGTGGCGCCGGATGTATTCAACCCCGTGACTGACGTCGCGCACCACCTCGTCGTTGTCTTCCATGAAAAGGCGCTTGCGGAAACAGAATCGGCAGTAGCCCCCACACACGTCGTTTACAAGCATCAATGCCGTGTCGCTATATTTATGTTCCAAGCCTGGCACGACCGTGTACGACACTTCGTCTGAGGCGTCGAGCCGCCCCCAGTTTTCCAATTCATCTCCGAGTGGAACGATGATGCGGCGGATCGGATCGTTGGGATCATTCCAATCTATCAATTGCTGATAGTAGCTGTTGCTACGAAAGATAAATCTGGAGGTGACGGGGGCCAGGGCCTCGCGCTCTTCCGGAGTTAACTGGGGAAGTTGACTGACGTTCGTGATGTAGCCCGGTTTATTCATCTTACCGTGCTCCATAAGTGTTAGGGGCTTCGTTAATGTTTGCCGCATGAGGTCAATGTGCTGCGGCTGATTTGACACTCCGGTTCGTCAACTCACGCGCGATGCTCATCAGGGGATCTATGCAACGGCGGTTCGTCGCGAAATGTCTGGAGAGCAAGTGAATCTCTGTGCAACCCGCGATGAAGGCGTTGACGTGATATTTCGCGAGGAGGTCTTTGACAAAGGGGATCTGCTGCCGCACGTCTTGACTCTGCTTGATCGTGTAAATCATCCGGTGAATTTCCCGCTGGTCCGAATCATTGGGCAGCACGAAACGGCCGCGGGTCTGCGTCCACAGTTTGTGCTTTTCAAAGATTCCCATTTCGCGCGTCGCGCTCGTGCAGAGCAGCAGGTGCGGCTCATTGGTCGCTGTCAACTCGTCATAAATCACGTCTATGAGTGACAGCAACTGCGACTGCAACTCATGTGGAACTCTCGGCAGGAGGTAATGAATCGTGACGCAGCAGATCACAATGTGCGAGGCGCCGATGGCGCGGAGGCGCGTCAGCGCTGTTATCAGTTGTTCGAGCAACTGCGCATCGTGTCCATTGCGAAATGCTTCAGTGCGATCGATGAACGTAGGATCGGAGTAGACGACAACTCGAGGCGCCTCCTGCTCGCGCTCCCATGAGCCTTGTTCGTAAATAGTTTTAAGAAACTCAGTCGAGGCGAGGGGGCCCATGCCGCCGACCACGCCGAGCACATCGTCCGGATGTTGGACCAGAGAACTTGCCATTTTGACTTTGCTCATTGGATACGGTCAGTACCACCTGCGGTAGCGGGTGGGTCAAATCAAGTTCAAAAGGCAATTACGATTCGCATGCTGGTCGTTCACCCACCCGCTATCGCAGGTGGTACTGACCGTATCCAATCGAGATTCCAATGCCGAGGGTTTACTGCAAGGTGGCGTTGAAGGCGTTGAGCAATTCGCCGGTCTGCGTTGTTTCGATCGCTGCGGCGCCGCGGTCTTGACTGCCGGCAGCATCGCGCAGGATCTGCTGTAGACTTTCGGCCATTCCTGCAACGGTCGAAGCGTCAAAGAGGTCAGTGCTGTAAACGAACACTCCCGACAGACGGCCATCGAGTTCGCTGATCGTTAGCGAGAGATCAAACTTTGCGGCCACCAAATCGGGGTCCAACCACTCAATCCGCAGACTATCCAGATTGAAGTCGCTGCGTGGCACGTTCTGTATCACGAGTAATGTGTTGAAAAATGGGTTGTGAGTCAGACTGCGCCCAGGCTGCAACTCACCGACCAGCTTCTCGAAAGGAACATCCTGATGCGCGTAGGCAGCGAAGGTTGTTTGGCGCACGCGGCTGAGCACATCGCGGAAGTCTCGATTGCCGCTCAGATCGACGCGCATCACCAGCGTGTTGACAAAGAAACCGATGAGCCGCTCCAGTTCTAATCGTTGACGACCTGCTATCACCGTTCCGATCAGGACGTCTTCCTGCCCGCTGTAGCGCGAGAGCAATAACGCCAGGGCTGTGAGCATCAGCATGAACAGCGTTGCTTCCTCACGCCGACCTATCTCGTTGAGTCGCGCAGTCACGTCAGGTGGAATGGTGAAATAGTGATTCGCACCGGCAGTGGTGCGGTTTCGTGTCTGCGGTCGATCCGTAGGTAACTCCAAATGCTCAGGTGCATCTGCTAGTTGCGATCGCCAGTAATCCAGTTGTGCCTGGAGCACTTCGCCCTGCAACCATCCGCGCTGCCAAACAGCGTAATCCGCATACTGCACTGGCAATTCTTCCAGTGGCGACGGACGGCCCGTGGAGAACGCTTCATACAACCTGGCGATCTCTCCTATTAGCACTCCCGTGGACCACCCGTCGGAAATGGCGTGATGCATCGTGAAGAGCGCGAGGTGCTCGTCCGGTCGCAGCCGCAGCAGCTTGGCACGCCACAATGGACCAACCGCTAAATCAAAATTTGTCTCCACCTCACTCCGCCGGTGCCGCGCTATCTCGTTCGCCCACGCCTGCTCTGAAAGTTCGCTGAGATCAACTACCGGGAGACTGACGTGCTGCGGTGGTGAGATGACTTGCACGGGCTCTCCTTCGTCGTCTTCGAAGGCAGTCCGGAGAACTTCATGACGTCGCACGACTTCGCTCAAAGCTTGCTCCAGCATCCCAACGTTCAGTGGTCCATTCAAGCGCACAGTTAGCGGGATGTTATACGCAGCGTTGTTTGGCTCGAGCTGCTGAATGAACCACAACCTTTGTTGCGCAAACGACAGCGGCGGACGAGTACGGCTCGCATCACGACGCGATATCGGCGGCGCGTACAGCGGTTGCCGGCCCTTCTCTCTCAGGCGTCGTGCCAGCAATTCCAGCTTGGCGGCGGATAACTTCGGAATTTCCGATGAAAGAGTGCTCATTGGACCACTTTAATGGGTCGCCGCAAGGCAGGCAGACGTTTGTCTCGGCTCCTGCCAAAGGTGTTCGATGTCGCCGAAGTGTTGCGTGACCCAAGTGTCTGAATAAATCGTGTCGAGATATCGTTCGCCACGATCCGCAAAGATGACGGCGCAGGTCGCGTCTGGAGGAATCTCATCCTTCACTCGCTCGACTGCCATCAACACCGCGCCCGATGAACCACCTGCGAGGATCGCTTCCTGCCGGACCAGGCGACGACAGCCTAAAACACACTCAAGATCTGTAATATGAATGCAGCGCTCCGCTAGATAAGGATGATATAGCGCCGGACGCACTGCCGATCCGTGACCCGGCAGCAGACGCTTTCGATTGACTCCCCCGAAGATGACACTACCGACTGCATCTACTGCAAAGATTCTTGTCCGCAGGTTATGACGCTGCACGTACTCGGCACATCCTCTGATCGTTCCGCAGGTACTCGTCGCACACAAAAAGAAGTCGACCTCTCCATTCAGCTCAGTGACGATCTCGTGCATCGTCTGATGATGAGCGATGGGGTTGTAGCGGTGCGAATACTGGTTGGGCCAAAACGTATTGTCCATCGAGTTAAGCAGCTCTTTGACGCGATTGAGACGTGCTTGCAGAAACTCGCCCGTCGTTTTATCTGGTTCCGCGACCATATCGACCTCAGCACCATAAGCATTCAGCAGCCGCTTGTTTTGCGTGGTGGTCTTTGGATCGATAACGCAGATAAAACGCAATCCGAAATACGCGCAAGCCTGGGCCAGGCCCACGCCCATGTTGCCCGAGCTTGATTCGATCACGATGGTATCCGGCTCTATTCGGCCCCTATCAATGCCGTGCTGGATGATGCTGAAGGCGGGACGATCTTTGGTGCTCCCACCCGGGTTCAGGCCTTCCAGCTTAGCGAAAAGTTTAAAGTGCAGATCTGGTATGACTCGCGACAATTGCACGAGCGGAGTCTTGCCAATTGCTTTCAACACACTGTGATTCATAGTTGTTAGTTTTAAGGACTAAATGGTGTAAGAATTTGACGATCTCTAGCCTGCGAAGCAGGCGTAAGCGTAAAGCCTGGGGCGTGAGCCCCAGGGAACCCAAACCAAATGTATTTTCAGCCCGTGAAGCGGGCGACAGTCCTTACAATCTTTCGCCCGCTATCGCAGGCTCTGACGAGAACGCGTTTTACTCCTGGGGCTCACGCCCCAGGCTTTATGCTCACGCCTGCTTCGCAGGCTAAGAAAAGCAAGTAGCTGGGGACCGGTATCGAGGATGAAATGCCGTCGTTATGATCGACCGCCGTGGCCGGCGACGAGGGATTGCGCCTCTTCTTCTGATAACGCCTGCAATTCAGCAAGCACGTCTTTCGTTTCACTGAGATCCAACATCTGCGACTGACTCTGCATGACTGCGACTGTCATGCCCGCAACGTTTGGCGAATCAAACAGACTCTCCAGCGGCACATCGACAGCGAATTTGTCGCGCACTCGCACGATGATCTGCGCAGCCAGTAGCGAGTGACCGCCCAGCTCGAAGAAGTTGTCGTAGACACCAACTCGCTTAACACCCAATAACTCTGACCAGATAGCGGCGATTATCTCTTCCATTGCATTGCGCGGCGCGCCATACGCCTCAGCCACTGCCTGGCGCGTGATCTCCGGTGCAGGCAATGCTTTCCTGTTCACCTTACCGCTCGGCAGTAATGGCAATTTTTCAAGCAGGACGAAAGCGGAAGGCAGCAAGTATTCCGGCAACTTACCGCGCAGGTATTCACGCAGCGCAGTCTGGTCCACTCCATTGTTAGAGACAACGTAAGCAACAAGACGAGGATCGCCGACTGCAAATTCGCGCACTACGGCGACTGCCTCACGAACGTCCGAATGACGTCGCAGCGTCGCTTCGATTTCACCAAGCTCGATGCGCACACCGCGCAGTTTGACCTGATCGTCCACTCGACCGAGAAACTCCAATTGACCATCATGCAGGTAACGCACAAGATCGCCAGTGCGATAGAGGCGAGCTCCCGGTTCCGTGCTGAATGGATCGGGAATGAAAGCAGTCGCTGTCAGCTCCGGCCGGTGCAGGTAGCCTCGCGCAACACCGTCGCCGCCCACACAGAGTTCGCCGGCAATACCGAGAGGCACCAATTGCAAGGAGGCGTCAACGACGTACAACTTCGTATTGGCCAGCGCACGGCCCATCGGCATTCGTCGCCACGTGCGATATGACTGTGAGCAGACTGATTCGGCGGAAGCGATCGACGTCTCCGTCGGGCCGTAAGAGTGGTGCAATTCCACTCGCTCGCCGAGACGCTCAAAGAAAGTTGTCAGCAACTGACCACTCAACGCTTCGCCGCCGCAGATCATGTAGCGCAACACCCGCAGTTGCTCTATGCCAGGTGTTTCAAGCCACAGCGTCAGCATCGAAGGTACAAAGTAAGCGCAGGTCACATCTTCCCTTCTCATCGTCTCGACGAGATATGGACCATCGTGCTCTCCACCTGTACGCGCGACCACCACCGCCGCGCCGATGGTCAACGGCCAGAAGACTTCCCAAACCGAAGCATCAAAGTTGAGTGACGTCTTGAACAAAAAACGGTCGCTGGCGTTCAGGTCGTACGTTCGCTGCATCCACGCCATGCAGTTGACTATTCCGCGGTGCGTGACGAGCACTCCTTTCGGCACACCGGTAGAGCCGGAAGTGTAGAGCAGGTAGATCAAATTGTCGGCAGAACTGACAGGCTTTGGGTTCTGCGACGAAACAGAATTCAGCGCCTCGTGAGTCGACTCATCATCGATCGAAGTGATCAGAGCATTGTGTGACGGCAAGCGATCATGAAGTTTGCGCTCGGTCAACAGCAGGCTGATGCCGGCATCTTCGAGCATGAGCTGCAAACGTTCACGCGGATAAGCCGGGTCGAGTGGTACGTATGCTCCTCCCGCTTTGAGCACGGCCAGGAGCGCTACGATTAGATCGTTCGAGCGTTCCAGCAAAACACCGACCAGCGATTCAGGTCCCACTCCTTGCTCGCGCAGGTAATGAGCCAGACGATTCGCGCGACGGTTCAACTGTCGATAGCTAAACTCCTCATCGTCAGAAATTAATGCAGTCGCGTGCGGCGTACGTTCCGCCTGCACTTCGATTAATTCATGCAAACAAGCCTCGCGTGGATAATCCTCCTTGGTATCGTTTAAATCGAAGAGCAGTTTTTGGCGGTCGCTTTCGGTAATCAGGTAACTGTTTCCGCTGACGGCAAACGGATCTCTGGCCATTTCGTGCAGAGTGAGGGAGAAATATTTTCCGATCGCCTCGGCTTGTTCCTGACTCAACCGCGCCGCATCGTACTCGAGAAAGACCACCAATTCCGACGTGATGGAATTCAGCTCGAAGCCGACGCTGAGCGGGAAATTTGTGCGCGTGAAACTGTTTACGTCTTCGATCTCCAGAGGCGAGTCATCCCGCAACTCCTGAATAATATGAAAATGGTTAAAGTTGAAAGTAGTCTCAAACAGCGGCTGAGTTCCATGCTCTCTTTGTAGTTCCGCCAGCGGGTAGCGGCGGTAAAGCGATAACTCCTGCTCTGCCTCCGCTGCTGCCTGGGCCAGCTCAACCCACATTTGATCGCCGGCAGCTATCGTAAACGGAAGCGTGTTGAGAAAAACACCGAGCACGCGATCGCCGTCCGCCTCTTCGGGCCGGCAGTTGGTAACAAGGCCCGTCGTCACTTCGGCCTGGCCGCTCAACAAGCCCAGTATCTTCATGTGCGCGGCCACAAACACGCTCTTCAGAGGTACGCGCGCCAATTTCGCGAACGATTTTAGTTGCTCAACCAGTTTGCTATCGAAGGACAGTTGGATGACTTCTCTCTTTGCATCGGGCGGCGCCGCGCCTTCCCTGGTCGGAAGTGTGGTGACGGGAAGTTCGGCGAGTTTTTCCGACCAATAGCTGCGGGTTTCTTCAGACTGTAGCGCCTGGCGCTCGAGCGCAATGAAATCACGAAAAGCAATCGAGAGTGGCGCGTCGTTAGTTTGAGCTGAGCCATCGCGGAGAGAAACATAATTGGAGAAGATCTCCGTAATCAGCAGGTTCAAGCTCCATCCATCGAGAATGGCGTGATGAAAACTGAAGTTGATATAAAAATCGTCATCGCCGTAGCCGAAGACTGCGAAACGTATGAAGGCGGGTTGCGTCCACTCGAAACGTCGCTGCTTGTCTTCTTCAATCCATCTCGCCAGGAATTGTTTTCGTTCAGTTGTAGAGAGATGTCGCTGGTCAGTGAACGAGATCTGCGGCTTCACTGTGCGATGGACCAGTTGTAGAGGCTCACTGTAGTGTTGCAGATCGAACGACGTGCGCAACACTGGATGTCGTGTCACAACTTGTTGCAACGCTGCTTCCAACGCTGAGCGATCCAGCGGAGTCCGCACGTGAAATCCGATGATGTCATGGTAAATCGCAGCCTGCCGATTCAGCTCGCTGTGAAACAGCATCCCTCTTTGCAATAGCGAGAGTGGATATGCATCTTCAATATCCGCAGGTATGCGCGCGCGATCTTCCGGCGTAATCAGATCGAACGCATTGACTTTGAAAGACTGCTCGGTTCTGCCATCAATGCGCTTTGCTTCAACCGCTAATTCGGCGATGGTCTGGTGTTCAAAAATCTGCTGCACTGAAAAGTCGTAACCTGCTTTTTGTGCTTGAGCTCGCACCTGAATGCTGCGAATCGAATCGCCGCCCAGATCGAAGTAGTTGTCGTGAATGCCTACACGATCTACGCCCAGGACGCGCTTCCATACTTCTGCCAGCGCTATCTCGACAGGAGTGCGAGGCGCGACAAAATCCTGTGACGCTATGTCCGCTAATTCAGCCGGCGACGGTAGCGCGCTCTTATCAACTTTTCCGTTAGCGGTGAGGGGGAAAGCATCGAGAAAGACTATCTGCGAGGGAACCATGTAATCCGGCACGTGTTCTCGGAGATACGCGCGTACATCGTCAGCCGTAAGCGACTGCTCTTTATCAATCACGATGTAAGCAACTAATTGTTTTTCGATTCCCTCCTGACGCGCCACGACCACACACTGACGCACGCTGCGATGCCTGGTGAGAACAGTTTCGATTTCGCCTGGCTCGATGCGAAAGCCTCGCACCTTCACCTGATGGTCCACTCGTCCTAAAAACTCCAGCCGCCCATCCTCCAGATAACGCACCTGATCTCCCGTGCGATATAACCGTGCGCCGGGCGTCTCGCTGTGCGGATGCGGGATGAATCTCTCCGCTGTCAGGTCTGGTCGCTGCTGGTAACCGCGTGCCAATCCGTCGCCGCCTAGATACAGCTCTCCAACGACGCCTATCGCAACCTGCTGCATTTGCCTGTTCAGCACATACGCTTGCGTGTTCGCGATGGGTGGTCCAATCGGCACCGTCGTGCCGACGTCAGCCTCGCGCTGTATTCGTTGGCAACAGCTGAAGGTTGTGTTCTCCGTTGGTCCATAGCCATTGATCACATAACCGCCATCCAGCCACTGTAACGCTTTGCGCACGTGCGGAGGCGACAGCACATCACCACCAGCCAACAGTTGTTTCAACCCGCGCACCTCCTCCGGCCGCTCATCCACCAGCAGGTGAAACAAACCCGCCGTCAACCACAACGTGCTCACTCGATACCGCCGTAGCGCTACACCCAACTCCTCCAACGTCGGCGCTCCCGGCTCCAGCACTACGAGCCGTCCGCCATTCAACAGACTGCCCCAGACTTCAAAGGTCGAGGCATCGAAGGTGAGCGGCGCCATCTGCATGAACGTTTCTGCTGGTCCAAACTCCGCATAATCAGTTTCCCTCACCAGTCGCACTACTGCGCGCTGCACAACCGCCACGCCTTTCGGCTCGCCTGTCGAGCCGGACGTGTACATCACGTACGCCAGATTGTCTCCCGCTGCGTCGCTGATGACATCCGCGTCACTGCGCTGCGCGATCTCTTCCCAATCGCCATCGAGACTCACCACCTGCGCCCAATGCAACGGCAGCGCATCCAACAGTGCTTCCTGCGTCAACACCACTACGATGCCTGCATCGGCCATCATGTAAGCCAACCGCTCTGTTGGATAGCTCGCATCCAGCGGCACATACGCGCCACCCGCCTTCAGGATCCCCAACATCCCAACCACCATCTCCAGCGACCGCTCGACGCAGAGGCCCACGCATACTTCTGGTCCCACTCCTAGTTCTCGCAGATAATGGCCCAGTTGATTGGCGCGCTGGTTCAACTCCTGATAAGTCAAACTCTGCTCGCCCATCACGACCGCCTGCGCATCGGGCCGCTCGCGCACCTGCTGTTCAAACATGGCTGCAATGCTGCGCTCGCGTCCGTATTCACGCTCCGTCTGATTCCATTCGCGCAGTTGCTGACGTTCCGCCTCACTGACCAGCTCCAACTCTCCGACCCTTGCTTCCGGCCGCGTCACCATCTGCTTCAACACTTGCTCAAAATGCCGAAGCAGACGAGCTGCGCCTGCTGAATCAAGGAGATGACTCGCGAAGGTTGCGCGCAGTTTCAGCGGTTCGCGCGTAAGAATCTCGATAATCAATGGTGTCTCATGCAGCGCGAACGCTCGCGCTTGCTCGACGCTAAAACCTCCGAAGAAATTCGTCTGTTCCAGCGGCTGCAACACGAGACGGCTTTCAAACAGACTCATGTTCGGATCCAGTTGGCCCCACTTACGGATGAGCGCTGTCGGCACCGTCGCTAGTCTCGAAAGCTGAGCCCATGCAGCATCCTGTTTTTTCAGCCACGCCGAAACGGTGCTGCTGTTCTCAACGTCTACTCGCAGCGGTAAAGTTTCATCACCGGATTCCGTATCGGCGCCGAACGTGACACGCTTTTCTCCGGTGTAGTTTGCAAGCACTACTGCCCACGCACTTCGGATTAGCGTGTCAAGAGTGCATCTGGTGCGTTGTAGATTTGCCTTCAGCTTCAGCTCTGCCTCGCCATAAAAGCTCTCCTCTTCCGCCGCTTTCTCACTGCGCGAAGCGATCAGAGTTGAAGTGCGAAAATCTGCGAGGGTTCTGCTCCACCAGTCGCGCGCTGACGAATACTGCCCGTCGTTCACGTTGATTCGATCGACAACTACATCATGGCCATTACCGCTTTGAGCATACGTTTCGAGCGCTTCCTTGAAGAGTGATATGAGCGAGCGCCTGTCGAACAATAGCGGCGAGTAACTACATACAACTTGATACGTGTCATCGGCGGTGCGGCAAAGACACAAGCGAACCAGCGGAGCCAGTGCAGCGTTGAAGCCCTGTTCACTCTCTTTACGGACCAGCGTCACGAACTCAGCGAACTGCTGTGCAGGTGTCAGCTCGCGCCAGTCGTAATATTTCAGCGGCAGTCGCGTTTTTCGTTGCACGACCTGAAGCGGTGTTTCCACCCGTTTCCAAACCAGCATCGTGCGCAGAGCGACATGTCGCTCGCAAACCTTCTCCCAGGCGGCGCCGAACATCGCTTCAGACAACTCGCCCCGCAGAACAAAATTCCACGTCTCCGTCAACTCCTTCGCGTCAGGCGCGTATCCCGCCTCCAGCAGGAGAGTTTCCTGCCGATGGTTCAGTGGATAAACATTCTCGACAGTTATCTGGTCCATGTACTCACCCTTTCAGAGTCAGGCGGCAACAGATCTCTTCCGCAACTCCCAATTCAGGAAGATCTCTTTGTGACCATAGAGTCTCTCTGCTGTGATGCCGCGGTTTCGACACTCCTGCACGAGTTTGTTCGACTCCACAATCGGCCGCGATTCGTCCGTGTATTGAATTGACGTCAAATAGGTGAGCCAAGGTTCCTGGCCCATCGCGTAAACGTAAACCTGGTTTGGACGCAAGCGCTCGACTATGTCAAAGGCTTTTTCGAAGTTCGATCCGTCGAACCTTCGCGATTGATCTACTTTGCGTGGCATTGGCCTGGTAAGTAATGGCCCATAAAGCCAACTCAGCGGCGCGCCATCGCACTCCATGCCCACGAAGAACACATCAACCGCGCCTACAAACTCCTGTAAGTTGCGATATAGTTGCGGGTCGATGTTGTTCGAATCGGCAGCGCAGACGAGCGTGTTGCCTTCAAGATTGATGAGGTATGCAATCTTCGTCCGAATGTTGAGATCGGCATGTTCGCCAAGGAACGGGAGCCCGGTGATTCCACCGCCCTCGACCTCAATCGTTTCCATCTCATCAATTTCCCTGACTTGCGGAAATCCGACGTGTTGCAGGATCAACTTCAACGACGGATCCGCCAGGTTACCGCCGCTGTTCTTTGGCACTACGACGTTCTTGATTTTGTGACGCAGTTGCAGGAGCGTTTCGAACATACAGTGGTCCTGGTGATTATGTGTGATAAGCGCGTAATCAATCTGCTCAGGCAAATCACAAAAGCTGTAGCGCTCGAGACCAGTCGCGCACGGATAACTGATCACCGGATCACACAAGATGGTGGTATGTTCCGATTCCACCAGAATGCAGGCATGACCAAAGTAGCGAATGCGCACGCCAGGACCTTTAAATTTCGAACGAGGAGCCGGTGGTTCAGGAGTGAAGAAAGTAGAAAACATCTCGGCTTGATCGGCCTTGATTCCGAGAGCTTCCATTGCGAGGCCGACTGGCTGCGGCGTCTGCTTCATTTTGAATAACTCCGCAAGACCCGGGTGGTTGAACGGCAAATTGAGCGTGAGGCCGGAGCCCTGGTCCAACCGCGGTGTGCTGAAGACGAAAGAGCGCTGGTCTCTCTCTGTCAGCGTAAGTGTCAAACTCTGCGACGCCTCGTTGTAATAAGGACTGTGATACAGCAGGCCTTCGATGAAGCGGATTGAGGGATGATTGTTGAGATCATAAACGAGCTCCACATAACCCCTCAGCGGATCGGGTACTTTCTGGTAGAGCGCTTCCAGCGAGAGACCTGTTGCTTCTTCGGCAAGGATCTTGTCGAGCGTCTTCACCGCGTCTGCGAAAGCAAGCATGTGCTGGTTTTCTTTCAGCGTAGTTTCACGCAGAGCTTTTATCTGTGGGACCTTGCTGGCGTCGTAGTCGATGAATGGTCCTCCCAAATTGGCGGGATTCTTCAGTGCCGACATATGTACCTGCGGCGCCACGATGAAAGACTCCATCAACTTCAGGTGCAGGTTGGCGACATACATCGGAGCTGTTGACGGAGAGATCAAATAGGACCACGCGTACCATTGATTGAACAAAGGCTCGATCATCATGTTGCCTTTCAGGTACATCTTGTTGTTTTGTGTGCTCACTGTCTTACCTCCGAGTATGGATTTTGATTACTTGCCGAAAAGGCACAAAAAGCACATAACAGAAAGCCTTCAGACGCTCTCAAATCAATAAGTAATTTTGTGAATTTTGTGCCTTTTTGCGGCTAATTCGCTGTCACTGAGAATGAGTAAACAGGCCGTCGTTCATCGTTGCACTCAGCGTGTCTGACAGTCCAGCGATGGTCGGTTTCTCAAAGAGGCTGCTAAGAGGGATATCGACATGAAATACTTCGCGCAGTCGCGCGATGAGCTGCGTCGCCATCAGTGAATTACCATCAGCAGCAAAGAAGTCGCTATGGATACTTACCGCCTTGACGCCCAACACATCTGCCCACACTTCCGCGATCAATTCCTCGACAAAGTTACGTGGTCCTTCACTAAGCAACAGAGGCAACTCTGACAACGACTGTTCCGGGTCGGCCACTGCGGCCTCCAGCAACTCTCGCCAGTGCTCCAACATCCGCGCGATCGTCGTCTCTTCGAACAAGTCGGTCCGATAGTTGCACCAGGCTTCCAACCCAGCTTCCCTCTCCATCGCCGTCAGCATCAACTCAAACTTCGCCGTCTCCTGCTCCACTTCCAATGCTTCCAGCTTCAGCCCCGCCGGTATCTCAAACTCACCCAGCGGCGCGTTCTGTAACACGAACACCACCTGGAACAACGGCGAGCGACTCATGTCGCGCTCCGGCTGCAACTCCTCCACCACCATCTCGAACGGCACGTCCTGATGCGCGTATGCTCCCAAACAGACTTCGCGCACCTGCTGTAGCTGCTCTCGAAAACTTCTGCGCGCC
>DASUYO010000424.1:0-7397 GCA_036377375.1 Pyrinomonadaceae bacterium | reverse complement strand
CTTTACCATTCGTTGCTGCTGGAGTGGGGATGTGCCGATTCTACGCAAAGAAGGGTATGCGGACGACTGCGCGATTGTAACGCCATTTCCCCTCATAGATTGCAAGGTTAAGGGTATCTTGGAATACTTCCTTGAGGACGTCTCTCGCTGGGCTGGTGCCTGTGGAAGTGCCTCAACCTCCAGTTATGAAACATGACACGGTGGCGCCAGTAGCCAACCAACTACCTGGTGAAGCAATGCCGAGAGCGTACGATGCTTCGACCGCGCGTGGTGAGCGAGCCGATCTGTTCCAAGCCGTCTTTGCCATCGTTAGGTATGATTCCCAAGGTAAAATGCATCTGCTGGGCACAGGCTTTTTTATCACCACGAACGGTCTGTTTGTTACGGCGCGTCATGTTCTCATGGATACTTTCGATAATAAGGGTCAACAGAAATACTCTATTGGGATAATCCAATTTCTCCCAGCCTCAGTTTACCTTCATCGTCCCATCTTGAGATGTGCTTCACATCCGACTGCGGATGTTACAGTAGGTGTCGCAGCTCCAATGAAGTCCAATACAACCGGGCTCCATTTGACGAACAAGGTGTTGACGCTCACACTTGTTCCACCCGGCGTCGACGCAAGGGTTGTTACCTACGCATATCCCAAACATGCGAACTTAATTACTGACACGCGCCAACAGATCAACTTTATTCCGACTTTTTATGATGGTGATATAAAAGAGTACTACCCAAATGGTCGCGATAGTGTCCTCCTTCCCGAACCGTGCTATCGCACAAGTATTCGTATCCACGGTGGCGCTAGCGGGGGGCCGGTATTCTCTCGGAGCGGCTCTGTATTTGGAGTAAACAGCACAGGTATCGATGGAACAGACATATCCTACGTATCGCGGATCGACGAAATTCTTGCACTTACAATCGATGGCGTGGCAATAGAGGCTGGCGAGCCTGCGAGCCCTGTCACCGTTCTCCAGATGGTCGACGCTGGCTATCTAATCGTGAGGCGCGATGTGTGACAGACGTGACAATCAAAAAAAGCAGTTATAGCGACCATTGTTCAGATGTATCTTATCGGAGAATGAACTCTGGCCAGCAATAGGCAAACGTTTTTGAGAATCGTTCGTACACCCAACAAGAATCCGAAGGAATACCTCCCTTAACTAAAAGCCTTACGAAGATGTACGCATAGGATCTGCCCTCCCGTACCGCTAGTGTTTCCGATTCTGTCAGATTTCTGGATATGCGCGCGAATGCGACTTCGGACTGCGGTAGTGCCGTGAACGGTTTCAGCTCGATCGCCTCGCGAAACGAAGGGGTTAGCCGGGGATTGTCGCTGACCACGAATTTGATCGAAGAGGCCTCTACTTCGACAGTAATGTTATCTTATTCAGTAGAACCAACTCGGCTTCCAACTTATCATCTTGAAAGCCAATCGTTCTCACTTGATAGGCCACGTTAAGCTGCTGAGCCAATCTTGTTGTTCGTTCGGCTGCTTGGGCAGAAATCAACGAGGCCTTTGACTGACGTTCGCCCGCAGTCACAAGTCGCTCGTTTTGTAGAACTAATCTCTGCGCCATGTGTGACTGTACTGCCGAAGCTTTCGGCAATAAACATTGCTGTTAGGAAAAATCTTGACAACATAGTTCATATGCTCAGAGATGCCGGCGCTCGGTGATGACACAGTCTTCACAGGTGGTAGCAAGGAAACGCGATGCGTCGGGAATACAGGAGAACGGCTAGGCTTACGATCCCTTCGGCAATCTGATCCACAATGTCCAGCCACCGGTAGTTGGACCTCCTCCTATCTCCTCGTTCTCCGCCCCGGGTTACTCGGCCGCAGGTTGGTACGATTTCATCAACGCGAATAATTTTTCTGGGGTGTTATTCAGCGCAGAACAACAACCCTGCACTGTGCAGCGATGTAGCACGCCAACTGACTTTGGAACGATTTAATTCAAAGTTTTGGTTGAACTTGCCGGGTATGCAGGATGAGTTGCGGGTCGGTGAGAACGCCTATCTCACCGGAGTACATATCGCACAGCTGGATCCTTTAGATGAAACGCGGGCGCTCTTACGATGGGCGCATATTGAGTGGGTGCGTCCAGGCAGGCAACGGGTAGCACGTTCAACCAAGAGAAAACCCGTACACGCCAGACAACCCGCAGAATCCTGTAAATAAGGGCACACCGCTTCCAAGAAGTGAAGTTGACCGCCTGAAGGCAGCGCTCGAATCACTATTGAAGGACAGCAAGTGCAGCAGTTTCGTAAAAGCATTGTTGAATCAAATTGGTGCGGACACAAATCGCAAAGCATTTTCGGACAACATAGTCGATATCTTTGATGCTGTTAGAAAACAGGGAGGCTTTGGTCAGCGATCAATGTCCGATAGCGCCGAAGGGGGAAGTACAGTCGGGAATGGAGATGCGTACATCAACATTGGTAACTGGACTTTTGCAGACGACAGGTTTGCGTTTGCGAATGTTGGTAGAACAATGATTCATGAATTGTTGCACGTAGGATCTAGTACAAACCTTGATTACAACCATTATCAAATGTTCAAGGCGGCTTATGCGGTGGCTGAGAGGCTGGGAGGCTTCACATTAGGTAGGAAGCCTGGTGACAAAGATCCTGGGGGAAAAGATTATGCTAACGCCTATGCTTTTGATGACATCATATTTCAAGCGTGCAGGGTAAGGTGATTCCATGAAATTCCTAACAATTCTGCGATATGGAGTAATTGCGGTCAGTATTATGCTTGGAGCCTTTAGTTTAAATGTAACTGCGCAGGAGATAGGTCGTGACGCAATCTACAGCCGCTTTGAGGAATATTACCCTGACACATCCCCCGAGAAGATTCGAGAGGTCCTCGATGCATTTGCTCAGCACCTTAAGGCAAACCGGTCTCTCAGAGCATTATTAATTTCATACGGTGGAAAACAGTCTTGCCGAAATGAAGCCTTGCTGCGTGCGCGCCTCGCAACCCGGTATCTATTAAAGATGCATGGAATATCATCAAGTCGCTCAACCATTCTCAACGGCGGATATCGCGAAGATTGGGTTGTGGAATTATGGGTAGGATCGTCTGGTGCTACTGCACCTTCGCCAACAAGAACAATCAATAAAAAACAGGTGACGATCAGCGGAAAGTGTAAATTCAGAGCCCTCGACGGTAACCTATAGCAGCGGATTAAGACAGCCACATGTTGTCAATCAAAGGAATTATTACGTTCAAACGACTCGGCGCGGCTGCATTTTTCGGGGAGCTGTGGTTTTGTCGTTGATACTGGTTAGTTGGCTGCAATTGTTAGTGGGGAGAAGTGAAGCTAGGCTGGATTGTTTTGCGGTGCTTATAAACTGAACGTGTGTGTGGCTTTACCGCAGATCTTAACAAATTGCAGAACTCCTTAGAGGTCAATGTTTTGCTTAATGATTTTGGCGTATTCATCGATCGCAAATCCTTGAACTCCGGACGGCCCTAACCAAGCTAACATCGACTGGCGGTAAAGACATTACGTATGTACCAGCCAACGGTTACGGCATCTCATCATTCCCAAGGCAAAAAGCGTAAAAAGCCCAAACAACCGAAGAAACCGAAGAATTCTCCAGCACCAGCTAAATCCGCTTGCGAGACCTTTGCAGAGGAATTAGCTTCAAGGCTATTCGATGCGGTCGTCCGAGAAGGAGGTTACAATCCAGATTCTAGACACGATCTGGCAAATGAAATGGACGCACAGGCGCAACGCGATGTTGACTTAAAAGGAGTTCCCTACCAGAAAGGAGTGTACCCAATTGATGGGTTTAAGAATGAGTTGACCAGATTTGGACAAGATGCGGATGTTTATCATCACATCCTCTTCACAGCTGGAAACACGTTACATGGAACCGCGGGGGGAGACTCTGCGAGTGCCGGACTTCTCACTACTGATTGGCGGGGGGCGTATGTTCAAAAGCGACAAGAATCCCTGACGGAGATCCAGGATGACTATGCTGGAATGAATGTAGGAAACATGATGCTATCGACCGCTCTAGCCGGAAAAAGCGGCGACTATTCGGGTTTGAAGAAGCAAATCATGCAGAGATTGTGTGCGTTTCGAAAAAGGGGCGGTTCAGTATGGTAACGCGAGGAATTCTATTGACCTATTTCGTTAGTTTTTCCTACTTATGTATGTTGTCTATTGTCACGGGATGTCATGGTTTAAGACGCGCACCTAATCCAGGCGTGAGGGATACCTTACTCTTCAGGGCATGCTCAACAGGCGACATAGAGCAAATCCGTGCGCTGTTGAACGACGGCGCCAATTCAAATGCTAGAGAACAGCAGGGGGAGACTCCACTGATGTATGCGGCAGTTGAGAATCGTACAGAGGTTATTAGCCTTTTAATAGACCATAACGCTGAAGTGAATGCGGTTTCGTTAAACTCTGAGACAGCGCTTTCGAGAGCTGTCGGCATGAGTCGTCTTGGCGCCGTTAATGTACTTTTGGATAGAGGTGCCAACATTGAGTTGGGTCATCCATTAATTTACGCTGCGGGGCTCGGGGATACCCGAATGGTAACCCTGTTACTTCATCGAGGGGCAAACGTAGATGCAGCTAACACAGTGGGAGACACTGCACTATTAGCCGCAGTGTCAAGGCGTGCTTCGATTGATACGATTCGTGTCCTACTAGATGCGGGCGCTGCCGTCGATCGTGCAAATAATCAAGGAAAGACACCGCTATCCATTGCGAGAAGTAATGACGACGAACCGATCTATGTGCTTTTGTCGACACGTATTAAGAATTAAGCCTTGTTCACCCAGTTAAATTGGCTCCGGAGCGAGAGATTTGTCCCTAATCAGGGCGATCGCGTACGCTCATTTTTGAACCGGCTTCTACGACTGCCTTCGTGCTGCGACGCCCGCACTGTTTGGTCCGAAGCATTAGCTGGTCGGTCTGCTAAGACTTCGCTGTATGATTCCGCCATTGCCACGTCTTTTAGGCAACTCCAGCAACACGTCAAGCGACGTTTCTAACTCAACCTTGATAAGCACACAAAATCGATCCTCTCTCGCGCCTTGGTCCTTGGTTACGATGCGAAACTCCCGGCTTATCGTGTTAGCGCAGCCAAGCTGATCAATGGCGAACACCGACACTTGGATCGTACTGGGTGCCGCGGGCGGCACGACGACACATTGAGCCTGTCTGTTAGAGCCGGTCACCGTACCGTCAAAACTGACTGATATATTCTCCGTGAAAGGACGCCGGCTCGGTACAAACGTCTGCAATTTCTTCGTTGATGATGGATGAGGCAGTGGTTCTTGGGGCCGTCCAACCGGACCCTTCCGGATTGGTCGTGAGTTCAGCAAGTTCATGAGAAACCGTATATGCCGAGCCGGATACGTCGTACGCAATTACGGCATAATAGACGTGTTGCCCCGAAGCGAGCTGGAAGACACTGTGATAGCCAGCAACGGATGCGCTCGGGCTATCCGAGCGTCCGAAGGGTGAAACCGACACCGTGGATACCGGTAGAAAGACAAAATAGCAAGAGTTGTTGTTCGCAGCCGGAATACTGCCGTTCGTGATTTCGGCGTCGAGCATCTTTCTAATGTCAGCATCGACGACCTCGGTGAGTCCGGCGACCGTTTGGCGACTGGCGGCAACAGGAGCAAAGAACGTCCCGGTGAATGTGCCCTGCCGATATATACTCCGCCAACTGAGTATTCCTGCCCGATCAAATCCATGAATGCGCTATCTACCAGGTCCCTTAGAAAACTGGTCATCCTACAAACATCGGAAATGATCAGCGGTTGATTGTAGGGATCCACCCAGTTTGTAAGCCCCGGGCCAGTCACATTCGCAAAAATTGCAGAGAGTTCTGGACGGGAAATTACCTTTCCCGATCCATATGTGAAATTCAGCATCGGATGACCTCCTTCCAACGAGTTTGCGGCCTAACTAGATAGGATTCTTTAAACTAATAGAGATTCTTTCCGAAGTCTCGCCGAGGGTCAAGATGTATTAGAGGGACATTGTCTTGAGGGGTACAAGCGATTGTGTGATTCTCATTAGACGAATCGAGCACGGTGATGGTATCGCCGTCTTGAACCCCAACGACTCGGCCATCGAAAATGAGCAAACTGAGACTTCTAGTGTGACGACGGTACGTAGGGAAAGGCCTGAAGTTGTCGGCACCGACGATGAACAAGTCATCGACACGATGCACGTCAGCAATAAGGAAGAGAAAGATTTCCAGTGTGCCTTATCACGACTCTGGCGACGGGTGCCCGGTTTTACGACGATAACTTAGATCGTCTTACCATCCTTCTTAGCACTCAAATCAACAAACTATCCGATACGAGACGACGTTCGTTCCCTGGGTGCTCGACTTTGAGTGAGGACCATAGTGGTGATCAGAACGCCATTCGTTACTCGCTCATTGTCAGTAGCGACGCTGCGCCGTCGGGGGGTCGTTCACCGGACAAGCCCAACCTCATGTATATCTGGCGAGTCTAAAATAAGGCTGCGGTCTCTATTCAACCTTCGTTCCATTCCACCGAGACATTCAATTAGTTTCCCCGTAGAGACGATTGTGCCACGAGAGCCCGTCGGCACAACTCTCCGCTTCGCTTCGAGTGTTCCACTGCGTTCCGCCCCTTCGGGTGTGCGGGCAGGTACCCACTCGTGGCCCAATGTCTGTATGGGGAAAAACTGTTTTAAAAACCGAAGTCTTACTGTGGAGACCGCGAGCCGTGTCTCAAATCGGCCTTCGGCTTATTTCGTGCAAAGCAGTATCATACGTGAAACGTCGAGGGCGCACGGAGTAAGCGAATGGCAGGTAAAAGACAACACGAAATACCACGATTCTTAACGCAGGGTTTTGCGAGCCGCATTGTCAGTAAAGCGAGCAAAGAAAACTCCATTTTTGTTTGGGTATACCGCAAAGGTTCTGAGCCCTTTGAATGCAACACGATTAATATTGGAGTGGAGAGGCAGTTTTATGATGACGGCGTGGTCAATGTAGATGATGAGATAACCGAACTTGAAAGAACGTTCGCTCGCTCTGTTAATGACGCTAGAGAGCTTCAGGATGGTTCGAAAATATCAGACGAAAGACTCTTCGAATTCATCGACAATCTAACGATGCGAACTAAGCATCTACGGGATTCGGTCACTGATATTGGAGAGTTTGCCATTGACCGCATTCTAGGCCGGCTTTCGAACTATGACAGCTTTCGGGCTTACTTCATACAGCTTCTAACTAACCGCCGCGACTTTTTAATGGAGCCGTTAGAAGAAAAACTAAACGAAGTATGCACTTCGGAATCTGAAAAGGCTTTTTGGCGAACAGTCTTTGAGAATGCGCCCGCTGAGGCGTTCTTTGAGCTTCTCGATTCTGACGGAGATGACATAGCA
>DASUYO010000423.1:0-2728 GCA_036377375.1 Pyrinomonadaceae bacterium | reverse complement strand
GGATCAAGCTGTAGATATAAAAACCATCGGGCAGCAACTGAAAGTACCGACCATTCTCGAGGGCAGCGTTAGGAGCGCCGGCAACCGGCTGCGTGTGACCGTGCAGCTTACGAACGTCGCTGATGGTTTCAATGTCTGGTCGGAACGTTACGATCGCGAGATGCGTGACATCTTCGAGCTTCAGGATGAGATCACTCAACGCATCATCGAAGAGTTGAAGATCAAACTTGCTCCAGCACGTTCAGTCGCCCCGGCTGTCAGCCGGAACTCAAGCGCCCGTCTCGAAGCTTACGACCTTTACCTTGAAGGAAAGTATCACTGGAACCGTCAAACTGCGGACGGCTTTAACAAGGCGATTCAATATTTCGAAAAAGCAATTCAGGTTGATCCTTCGTTCGGCGCCGCAAATGCCGGACTGGCTGACGCGTTGACGTTTTTTGGTTTCCACGGCCTGGCTCCTTCGCTCGAGGTCTTTCCTAAAGCGAGAGCGGCAGCCAGAGAAGCTTTGCAGATCGACCCGGCGTTGCCCGACGCGAATATCTCGATGGGTTACGTAAAGCTTTATCACGATTGGAACTGGCTGGAGGCGGAACACTATCTCCACCGCGCGATCGAGCTAAATCCCAGTAGCGCCAAAGCGTACTATTCTTTAATGCTATGCCTGGTCCAATCCGGTCGTTTCGAACAGGGAAGGGCAGCACTGCAAAAGGCAATCGATCTCGATCCCTTCAACATGCTGTATCAGACGTCAAGAGGATGGCTCGAATACTACGCCAGGCGACCACGAGTGGCGATTGAAAAGTTGCACGAGGCGCTGGTGCTCGATCCTACTTATCCTGAATTACAGGTCGCGCTCGGAGCGGCTCACGCCGAACTGGGAACTTTTGACGAAGCCATTCAATACATGGAGAAGGCAGCCAGTATCTACGGCACACACCCACTGGTGCAGGCGTTTCTGGGTTCGACTTACGCTGCGGCTCACGAGAAAGAAAAAGCGTTGACGGTGATCGACACGCTCGATCGTCTGGCGGAGAATTGTTTTGTACCTTCAGTGTGCTGGGCCATCGTTTACATGTCATTGGACGACAAGGAACGCACCTTTAAATACCTCCAAGCTGCCGCCGAAGCCCGCGATGCATTTCTTTGCTGGCTAAATGTTTTGCCGCTGAGTGACTCGATGCGCACAGACTCGCGCTTCACTGATCTTCTCTCGCAAATCGGGTTCGACAAGATCAACGCGAGTTAATGATTGTAGTTAATTCCGTAACTTCCTAAATGCGTCCAAGAAGCAGAAGAATCAACACGATGAGAAGAATGAGCCCAATGCCACCGCTGGGGTAGTAACCCCAGCCTCGGCTGTAAGGCCAGCTTGGGAATGCGCCAATTAACAGAAGAATCAAAATTATCAGTAGGACCAATCCCATGAGATTCACCTCCGTTGCTTCAAGACGAGTTCATCGCTTCGTGTTCCATTTCCATGCAACTTAGCCATGAAGAACTTGTTATTAAGCCGCGAATATTCTTAAAGTCGTCCAGATAATTCTCATATATTCCAAGTGAGGCAAGCCTGATGCCGATACCAAGAAGCGCCAAATTAAGTCTTATCATCCTGATGTGTGCGTTACCGTTTGGTCTGGTTGTTACAAACCAAACGCAGGCGCAGAGCGATCCCCCTGTCGAGCAGACGCACAAGAACATACAGGTGCTGAAAGGATTGCGGGACTCGCAACTCTTTTCGGTGATGAATTTTGTCGCGACCTCGCTCGGCGTTAGGTGCGATCACTGTCATGTTAAGAACGGGAAAAACCCGACCACCGGCGCCGATAACTGGATTTGGGAGAGTGATGATAAGCCGAAGAAACTCATTGCGCGCCAGATGATGAAGATGGTGATGGACATCAACCGCGCGAACTTTGACAGCCAGACGAGTGTGACCTGTTACACCTGTCATCGTGGCAACGTTATCGTAGCGCGGTTGCCAGCCTTGCCGCCGCACGAGCCCATTCGGAAAGAGACAACGGCAACGGCACTACCGACCGCTGAACAGATATTCACCAAATACATCGCGGCAGTCGGTGGGAAAGACGCGGTGACGAAGTTTAAGACGACCGTTATGAAGGGTACGGTCGTTAGATCGGAAGGCCGGCAAGATCCGCTCGAGGTGACGCTGAAGCAGCCTGACAAATATTTAATCACCTGGACCACGCCACAGGACATCACTGCGTCCGGCCTTAACGGGGAGACCGGTTGGCTGAAGAACAGCAAGGGTGTGACGAAGTTGAGCGGGACTGCTTTCGATCCTTTGAAACGGGCTACTGAGTATTATCGTGTTATCAAAGTTGCAGAGCAGCCCGCGCAAATGAAGGTAATCGGCATGGAAACCATCGGCGATCGGGAGACTTACGTACTTCTCAGCGTGGTCGATGCAGACACGACCAGGAAATATTTCTTCGACACGCAGACAGGGCTACTCCTGCGCGAGTTGACCACGAGGCGAACGCTGCTGGTCCCTCTGCCGGAACAGATAGACTTCGAGGATTACAGGGACGTGGATGGTATCAAACTGCCCTTTACGATTCGCGTCTCAGATGCGTCGCCGTTTCCCTCGACGCGCCGCTTCACGGAGATTAAACACAACGTGATCGTGGACGACACCGTCTTCAATCAGCCTGCCGCACCACGGTAACTTACCGGAGTTCAACCGGCTTCAGAAATAGTTCAGAGTTCA
>DASUYO010000422.1:0-24954 GCA_036377375.1 Pyrinomonadaceae bacterium | reverse complement strand
TATCAAACAATGGAGTCTTATCATCTGTGTTGTCTGTATGGTCCGTGCTAGGATTATCTTGCATGGTCGATTCCTTTCTCTTAACTGGTTAGGATTCGGCTGTGTAGGGCTGGCGAGTGTTCACGCACTTGTCAGCCCGCTCCGTTTTCTACAGGCGACTATAAAAGCAAGACTTTCGCTTGTCAATGAATCTCTAGCAGTCCCGCTATAGTTTTACTGAATTGGTATACTTTGGGCCATGAAGATCATCGGCACAACTGAGGCGGCGAAGAGGCTAGGCGTAAACGCCAGCAGAGTGCGGGCGCTGATTGATAGCGGGCGTCTAAAGGCTACGAAAGTGGGCAATGCGTGGCTGATCGATCCGAAAGATCTTGAAGCGGTCAAGCATCGGAAGCCGGGCCGACCGCGGAAAGCGCGCAAGGGGAAAAAGTGACTTTTGGGTCAACTCTCTTACTTTTGGGTCAACAGCGACTTTTAGGGCAAAGCCGGAGCGCTGACTACGACTTACTCAGGTGGTTAGCGAGTATCCAAAGAACGTAAGCTGTACGTCCCGAGGTAGTCATCAATCAAGCCTGAACCGCACAAATAACAGCACACCGAAAGACCAAAACTGCGGCACGTGGGTTGTAAAGGAGAAAGGCGTTGGAACGGTCGGGTAGGACCAACCGGACGCACGGACTACTCACGGTCCGTGCGACGGTTCAACCACAGATTACCGCGGAGGAATGCGGATCGTTCTTTCTCGTGAGCACATTCAAAGTCGATCCGACTTGTGCGAAATCGAAAGGCTTACCGATGATCGCGTCCACTAAACCTTCTGCGGGTGGAGTTGTAGTTGGACCATAGCCGGTGACGAGCACGATTTTCACGTTGGGCCAATCCTGTCGAATCAGTCGCGCTGTTTCCCAACCATCCATCTCCGGCATGGTAAGATCCGTAAAGACAAAATCGAAAGCGCCTGCCCGCATCTTCTCAACAGCCTCGGGCCCGCTTCCGGCCAATTCCACCTTGTGATTAACTGCGACCAGCATTTCAGCAAGTGTTTCTCTGACTGGCTGCTCATCATCGACGACCAAAATCTTGAGTCGTGGCGCTTCGCTATCGGCAGCAGAGAGTTCCAGAGGCGAGCCGTCCGCAGCAACAGCAGGCAAATCGATTGTAAAATTTGTACCGCTGCCGGTTTCCGTAACGACGCTTATCGATCCGGAATGACGTTCGATGATGCTGTAGCTGACTGATAGTCCCAGGCCGGTGCCGTGTGCGCCCTTGGTTGAAAAGAATGGCTCGAATATCTTCTGCCGCACATCTTCCGGCATCCCCATTCCATTATCACTGAAATGCAGCAGCAGCCGGTTGTTCTTGCGACGGCAGTTTACCAACAGTCGTCCACCCCTCGGCATCGCATCGATCGCATTTACAATAAGGTTGACGAAGACCTCGCGGAGCTCAGACGCACTGCCGTACGTATAGTGTCCCCGCTTCGTGTCGAGTTTCACTTCGTATTCGAGCCCGCGCACGCGCGCCTCGTTTTGCCAACGCGTTCTGGTGATCTCGATCGCATCATTCAACAGACCGGCGACATCAACCAGCTCAAATTCCTTTACCGCAGATTTGCGTGCGAACGTTTGAATTCTTCGCACGGTCGCGGCTGCGTCTTCAGCGGCGGTCTGAATAATATCGAGATTACGGACCAACGCCGGATCGTCTACTTGACGTCGCAGCAATTGTGCGCGTCCAAGAATCGCGGCCAGTGAATTGTTGAAGTCGTGTGCAACGCCCGATGCGAGCTGCCCAAGTGCGCGTAGCTTGTCTGCTCTGGCGGCGCGCTCACGCTCTTCTTTCTGCTCGGTGATGTCTCGTGCAATACCCAACACGCCGGTCGTGCGTCCTTCAACCACGATCGGTGAATTGTCGACTCGTGCATAGCGCAGTTGCCCGTCATGAGAGAAGTAACGCATCTCGTAAGTTTGCGGCACGCCCTCCAATGCAGCGTCAAGCTTTTCGCGCACTAAATCGCGATCGGGTTCATAGACCATGCTGAGCAACGGGCGCCCGATGAAGTTGCTGCGTTGATAGCCCAGGCCTTTCAACGTGGCTGTGTTGCACCACTTGAAGTTTCCATCCGTATCGACTGCATAGATCGACTCGCGCGCACTCTCGAGAATGTTCGTCAGCAACGACTGATGCTCGCGAGCGACCGCCTGGACCTTACGCAAATCGGAAAGATCACGTGCGGTACATACAACTCCCACTGCCTGGTTGTTTTCATCCAATACCGGCTCAACCGAGACCAGCAATGGCCGGTTGAGACGAGTAGGAGTGATCTCGATAGTCACGCTGCGTCCGCTTGCGAGTGCCTTTTCGACTACACAAGCTTCTTCTTCACTGGTGCGCAGAATGTCGCAACACTTGCGACCGAGAAGCAGTCGCGGATGAACGGCTTCCATCGTTGCGCCGGCTCGATTTACGCGTTTCAACTGACCAGCAGAATCGAAGATGAAAATACCGTCAGACATCGCATCGAACGTGGTTTCCCATTCCGTCTTTCCACGCGCGACCATTTCAAACAGCTCGGCCTGCGCGATACCGATTGCCAATCGCTCGGCAAGCACTGCGACCAGCGCGAGCTCGTCTTCTGTCCAGATGCGTTTTCGATCCGTTTGATGGATAGACAGAATGCCGCGAAACTGCCCTTTAACGATCAATGGATACTTGATCGCCGAGCGGATCTCGAGTCTTTCTGCCCGAGTACGAACGTAATCCGTGAGCACTGTCGATGAATCGTTGAAGTTGAAAGCGTCATCAATGATCAGTGGCTCACTGGAGCTGGAGAGTCGCCGAGTAACCGGATTGTCATAAACGGCATCGACGTGTTTGATACTCCGGATGTCGGGCGCGCGATATTCATGTTCGAGAGCCGCACTGACACCGTCGCTGTCAAGGAGAGCCAAGTGAACTCTCGAAGCCGCGAGCGCGCGCCCGAGCTCAACCGTTGCGGTGCTGAGAACGTCAGGCAATCTCAATGAAGCGCGAATTGCAGTCGTCAAACGGTTCAGCAGCGCTTCACGTGTCGATGTCAATTCAGCCTTCTGATAAAGCTCAGCCTGACGAATCGCGATTTCGGTTTGATCTGCAACGGCTTTGGCGAGGGCAATGTCGGCTTCACTCCAATGCCTGATCTGCTTCGTCGTCGAAAGTGCGAATGCAGCAGACACATCGTTGCCGACTCTAATCGCCACGTACATGATCGACTTAACATTTCCTTTGGAGAGAAAGTTGGCGTAAAGGTCGGCAATCCGCGCGTCATTCGCGGCATCGTCGAAAGCCAAAACTCCTGTTTTATCCAGCGCTAAAATCAGCGACTGGAGATGGGCCAGAGCGAAGTTCGATGCGGACGGTTTTTCGCCAACAACGTGATACTCAGCCACATTCGTTGCACACTGCGTGCGGTCATCTCGCATGAACAAACAACAGCGATCGACAGCGAGATACGAACCTAGCTCTTTCACCGCTGTACGGTAAATTTCACGACTGTCCAGCGAGCACCGAATAGCTTGCGAAATGCGATGGATCATCGCCTCGCGTTCCGCCTGCTGAGCCAGAACGGCCTGGCTCTCGCGCAACGCTTCCTCTGTATGCTTGCGCTCAGTCAGGTCGCGCGCGATCCCCTGCACTCCGACTGGCTTGCCATCGCTGAAGATCAAGCGGGTACTGACTTCAAGACGAACACGGGGTCCGTCTTTTGTGATGATGTCGAGCTCATAAACAGTTGAGACTTTCTCATTCGCCTTATAGGCAATCATTTCGCGCGCGAGTTTCAAATACTCCGGCGCAATGACGTCAGCAACATTCATCATCACTGCTTCTTCGCGAGAGTAGCCTGTGATTCGCTCCCCGGTGCGATTGAGCGAAGTAAAATTGCCCTGAAGGTCGTGGGTGTAGATGATGTCGTTGGCGTTTTCGAAGAGCTCTCGATAGCGTTCTTCGCTTTCGCGGATTGAAGCTTCTGCTCTTCGATTCTCAGTGATGTCGGTAGCAACACTGATGACGCCTAACACGTTGTCGTGTTCGTCTGTAAGCGGCGAACCCCGGTCTGAGCTACTCGTGGTCATTCAGTCTGTGTGTCCGGCAATTTGAGTAAAGAATCGCGGGAGGGTGCGAACTGCTGGCGGCAGCAGTATAACAGCTTTGATCGCGGATTACACGAATTTAACAATATCCGCGAAAATCTGTGATCTAAATCACTGATCCTGGGTGCGCTTCCGAGTGGCAGGCTCAGTACCGCTGGTCTTGGCGAAGTAGCCCGAGCGGTAGTTTAGCTTGAGGTTTTGCTGCTTCAGATCAGGGTTTACGACCTGGATCTCGATTTTCCGGTATGAGCCGTCCCGCGCCTTGTTGCTGGGCGAATATGCGACCAGATACTGTTCGCGCAGGTCTCGCTGAATCTGCGTGAACGCGTCGCGAAGGTCCTGTTCGTGCTTTGGAAAGTAGGCGCGGCCGCCTGTATGCTCGGCGATTTTTCGCAGCGCGCCCTCGTTGACGTTGAATGTGTAACGGTCGCCGATGCCGATCGCATAAATGAGCGCGTCAGCCTTTTGGGCGCGTTCGATTGCGTCGTGCATCTTCATGCGGCTGCTGGTGTCGTCGCCGTCCGTTAGCAGGATAATTGCGCGGCGCGTGTGTTCAGCTGAACCGCTAATTAACTCTTCCGAGGTGGCCCACACCGCGTCCCAAATGGCAGTTGAGCCGGCGAGACTCTGGTTCGTGCCGGAAATCGGAGGAGTTCCGTTCACTACCACGCCACCACCGACATAACCGGAAGGCGGAACAAATTCGACGCGATCGATTGCGCGCCTGAGTCGCTCGATATTTCCGGAGAAGCCCTGCTCGAGAGTTGTTTCGCCGGTAAAGGAGACAATCGCAGCCTCATCTTTGTTTGCCCGCAGCACGTTTTCGAGAAAAGCGCGTGCTGCTTCTTTTTCGTCGGGCAGCGTGCGTTCTTCAGATGCGCTGGTGTCAATCAATATCGCCAGCGAGAGCGGCAGATCGATGTTCTGTTGGAAGGTGAAGATCTCCTGCGGCTGTCCGTCTTCCAGCACGCGAATATCTTCAGCCTTGAGATCGCTGATGAAGCGTTTGTTTTTATCAGCGGCGGTGAAGAAGATGTTTGTAAGATTGGTTTCAACCTTGATGACTTCGTCAGAATCCTGCGGGACCTCTTCACGATTGCGCGGAGTTGGCGACGGTGATGGCTTGGCGCCTTGTGTCTGGTTTTTTGCAGACAAACTGCGATTTGCGACTCCTGCGCACAAGAGCGCAAAAACCAAAACGAACAACCAAATTGTGCGACTCACTCCGCGATATTGCATCTTTAACTTCCTAACTCTTATGGCGTAACGCTGTCGGCGATCGCTTTGTAACCACGCTTCGTTCTGACCTTCAGATCGTTGTGTCCGTCAGACAACTTCACATCGATCTTTCGAAATGTGCCGTCGTAACTCTTGTTCGTCGGGTCGTATGTGACGAGGTATTGCGCACGCAGCTCCTTGGAAATTTTGTTGAACGAGCGCTCGAGTGAAAGCATGTCGCCGGTGAAGAACGCGGTACCGCCCGTTTCTTCAGCGAGCGTTTGCAGATCCTTGTCCTTCTTGTCGGAAACCTGTCCTGCTTCGACGCCAGGTACAGTCGCCAGAAATCCAGCCTTAGTAGAAATGGCAAAAATCGTTGTCTCAGTTCGTTGTGCGATGTCGATGGCGTCGCGAATGTTCGCGCGGCTGTAGGTGTCTTCACCATCGGTGACCAGCAACAGTACACGACGACCCGGCACCGAGCGCATCTTCTCATCGCAAAATTGCCACACCGCGTCGAACAGCGCCGTCTGTTTCCCTGTCTTTTTGACGCTGTAGACTGCCTTGTCGAGAAGTTCAAGCTTGTCGGTAAAGTCTTGCAGCAGATTTATCTCATCGTCGAAAGTGCCAAAGAGCACACGATCTTTGCGTGGCTTCACCACTGTCTGGATGAAGTTCATTGCCGACTCCTGCTGGAACTTCAGTTTGCCCGCTGTCGATGGAGACGTGTCCATCAACACTGCGATATAGAGTGGAGTCGTTTGTGACAGGTCATCCGAAAAGGTCTCGATCGTTTGTGGAATCTTATCTTCCAGAATAATGAAATCGTTCTTCGTTAGTCCGGGAACAAACTGACCTTTCTTATCGGTTACTGTGATTGGCAGTCGTACACGGCGAATGGGGATCCTGACGGTGCCCTGCGGATCTTCACGTTGCGGAGTAGGGGAAGGCTTTGGCTTTTGCGCCGACACAGACACACCGACCGCAGCGACGATGACCATCGTCCACAAGTATTTGAATAAAAACGATTTTAAAAGTGCTGACATGCTACTTGGATTATAGTTCGGGAACTCACCGGAGTCTGCTGGGCAAAGCGGTTCGATGCCATCGACCCCGAACTTGTTGCCATAGGTCATAACCTACAGGTCTTATAAGACGCCTCCCACAGTGTTACAATGCGCTGGCACTGTTCTCGGCCCAACTTAGTCGCGCAAGCAGTCACCTTCATGCCCGACAGCCCGAACAACTCTGATTCAGCCACCACCAATCCACTGCCTGAGTACATCGCCCATTATCGCATCTTGCGCAGGCTGGGCAAGGGTGGCATGGGTGAGGTGTTTCTTGGCGAAGACACCAAACAGCACGGCCGTAGAGTCGCTCTCAAAGTGTTGCCAGAGGAGCTTACGAAATCCGAGAGCCGTCTCCGCCGCTTTAAACAGGAAGCACGTGCCATCCTCGCACTGAATCACCCGAACATTCTCACCATCTACGAAATCGGCAAATCGGCGGACAGCTATTACATGGCCACTGAATACATCGACGGTGAAACGCTGCGTCACTGTCTCTGGCGTGGACCATTGAAGCTCGATGAAGCCCTCGGTATCGGCATACAAGTGGCCATGGCGCTCGAAGCTGCACACACAGCCGGCATTGTTCACCGCGATGTGAAACCCGAAAACATCATGTTGCGGCAGGACAAGTTTGTGCGCGATCGCTTTGTGAAGGTGCTTGACTTTGGACTCGCAAAACTAACGGATCGCGACACTCCTGGTATAGATCCGGAAGCGGTCACGATTCCAATAACCGAAACCAACCCCGGTGCGATCATGGGAACCAGCGGCTACATGTCGCCGGAGCAGGCGCTGGGCGAAACTATCGACGAGAGAACTGATGTCTTCAGCCTCGGTGTAGTCCTGTATGAGATGGTCGCGGGCAGGCCGCCATTCAAAGGCAGAACCGATAGTCATACGCGCGTTTCCGTTATCGATCACGAGCCCGTGCCGCTGGTCCAACATGTTTCGAACGTGCCGCGCCAACTCGAACGCATCGTATCGAAGGCCTTGGCGAAGGACCGGTTCAAGCGTTATCAAACGATTACGGATTTAAAACTTGATCTCGAACAGCTCCGCGATGAGCTTCACACTTCTGAAGGCCCGGAATTAACGAGATCCTCAATACGACCTACAGAAACAGGTTCACTTTCGACACCGACGATAAGCAGAGATCCGCTCGACACGATTGCGGAACCTGCAACTGTATCGACTGCGGGTTCCAGACCGCAGCAGACGAATTCGCGATGGATCGCGTTTGGTTTCATCGGCGCGCTCGCAGTGTTGGCAGTTGTAGTCGGCGCAGTGCTTTATGGCAGATCGTCATCGCCGACAATCAATTCGGTTGCGATTCTTCCATTCGTTAACGACAGCAAAGATCCCAGTGCCGAATACTTGTCTGACGGTCTCACTGAAAGCATCATCAACAGCCTTTCGCAACTGCCGAACCTCAGGGTGATGTCGCGCAACGCGGCGTTTCGGTTTAAGAGTCCAAACATGGATCCACTGGAAGCCGGGCGAGAGCTAAACGTGGGTGCAGTTTTGACGGGGCGGCTTGTCAAGCTCGATGACAATCTCGTGATCAAGACCGAGCTGATCAAAGTCCAGGACGGGTCACAGCTTTGGGGCGCGGAGTACAAGAGCAGTCTTGCCGACATTTTTTCCGTGCAGGACGAAGTATCGAGAAAGATCTCGCAGAGTTTGCGGCTGCGATTATCGGGCGAGGACGAAGAGAAGCTAGCCAAACGTTACACGAAGGACGCGGAGGCTTATCAGCTCTATCTCAAAGGACGTTACTTTTGGAATAAGCGCAACGAAGAAGGCTTTCGCAATGGCATCGATTATTTCAAACGCGCGGAAGAAAAGGATCCGACATTCGCGTTAGCTTTTTCAGGGCTGGCGGATTCGTACGCGCTTCTGTGTGACATCGGCGCAGTCAGGCCGGTTGACGAAATGCCGAAAGCGAAAGCAGCGGCGCAAAAGGCTGTCGATGCCGATCCAACGCTGGCGGAGGCCTACACGTCGCGCGCGTTCGTCCGGCTTGCTTACGATTGGGACTGGCTCGGCGCGCAAAGTGATTTTCAGCAGGCGCTGAAGCTGAATTCAAAGTATCCGACCGCGCACCAGTGGTATGCCTCGTACCTGATGCAGATGGGGAAGTTTTCACTGGCAAAGGATGAGATCGAAGAAGCTCACAAACTGGATCCGCTCTCGCCGATCATCAGTGCGAACACCGGTCTTTACTCCTACTACGAACACAACTACGACGATGCGATCGCGAAATACAAAGTAACGCTTCAGAGCGATCCGGATTTCTGGGTTGCGCGTCATTACCTCGCCTTGGCTTACGTGCAGAAGGGAATGTACGACGACGCGATCGCGGAATTGCGGAAGTTGATCAAGGCGCCGCCGAGTGGTCGGATACCTGATCAGGTGATCGAAGCGGAATCCGAGGCGTCGGCATCGCTCGGGTTTGCGTACGGAATGGCAGGGAAGCAAAGTGAGGCACGGGCGATACTCAATCAGCTCGAGGCGTTATCGAAACGACGGTACGTCTCGCCGTTGTACTTCGCGATTGTGTCTGCGGGGCTGAAAGACAACGATAAGGCGATTGAGTATCTGAACAACGCTTTCGAGGCGCGGCACCCGGGGCTCGTCCTCATTCGAATCGAGCCGATGTTCGATGCGCTGCGCGGCGATCAGAGGTTCAAAGATTTAATTAAACGCTTCGAGCCGATCCCGTGAAGATTTGCGCGACGGGCGGCCACGGAGGGCCGTCCCTACAGTTGTTGCGTATCTAGCGCCTCCAATGAACTTGCATGATCGACTCCAACTGTAGGGGCGGCCCTCCGTGGCCGCCCGTCCTTAACTCTCTAGCAACGCCAACACTCCCGATAAATCCTCAGGCAAAGGAGACTCAAACATCACGCGTTCACCCGTCGCAGGATGTTTGAACGCGAGCTTCTCAGCGTGCAGGAAATGGCGATTAAGATTGCGAACACGCGCGCGTATCTGCGGATCCTGAATCGTGTTGTCCCTACCGCCTCCGTAAGTCTCATCGCCCACGACCGGATGTTTTATCCACGCCAGATGAACCCGGATTTGATGAGTCCTTCCTGTCTTCAACTCAACATCAAGTAACGTAAAACGTTCATACGAATGTCGCACGCGATAAAGTGTCAGCGCGTTGCGACCGGCGCGCACGACTCCCATGCGCGTCCTGTTCGAAGGATCGCGCGCGAGTGGCTGATCGATCTTTCCCGAGCTCGAAAGCACACGCCCGTGCACCAGTGCGACGTAAGATTTGTAAACAGTTCGATCGCGAAACTGATCCGAGAGATTTTCGAGCGCAGCTTCGGTTTTCGCGACGACCAGGAGACCTGAAGTATCCCGGTCCAGACGATGAACGATTCCGGGCCTGATTCCACTGCCGGGAAGCTGTTGAAAGTGATATGCGAGCGCGTTAGCGAGTGTGCCCGAAGGCGCACCAGCTGCGGGATGGACCACCATGCCCGCGGGCTTGTTTACAACCACCAGCGTGTCATCTTCGTAAACGATATTGATCGGCATATTCTCAGGCGTAAAGACGTCCGCAGCAGGCGCGATAAGCTCTACTTCAATCTCGTCGTGTTCTCGAAGTTTGTAGGAAGGTTTTGACGGCTTGCCGTTTACGAGTACGTCTTCGTTCTCAATCAGTCGTTGCAGGCGTGCACGACTCCAACCCTCGATCTGTGAGGCGAGGTAAGCATCGAGACGAACGCCAACATGGTCGGGTCCAATCTGCGTAATCTGTGGATTACCCATTGCGGCGTTCGAAATCTTTCATGAACGACACGAGGGCCTCGACACCCTCACGCGGAAACGCGTTATAGATCGACGCTCGAATTCCACCCACAGACCGGTGGCCCTTCAGGCCATCAAGTCCTTGAGCCGTCGTTTCCGCGACGAACTTCTTATCCAATTCATCCGACGGCAAGCGAAATGTAACGTTCATGTTTGAGCGACAATCCATATCCGCATGGCCGCGATAAAAATCGGTCGCGTCGATAGCATCGTAAAGTAGTTGTGCCTTCTGCTCATTCTCGCGCTCCATTGCCGCCAGGCCACCTTTTTCCTTCAGCCACTTGCACACGAGATCCATGATGTAAATGCCCCAGGTGTTTGGCGTGTTGTAGAGCGACTTGTTCTCGACGTGAACGCGATAGTCGAGCATAGTCGGCAGATTCTCGGGTACGCGTTGCAGCAAATCGTCGCGCAAAATGACGAGCGTCACGCCACTCGGTCCCATGTTCTTCTGCGCGCCGGCGTAGATGAGTCCATATTTGTTGACGTCGATCTCACGCGAGAGAATGTTCGACGAAGCATCGGCCACGAGTGGGACATCGCCGACGTTTGGCTCACGTTTCCACTCGACACCTTCAATCGTTTCGTTGCTGGTGAAATGAACATAGGCCGCGTGTGGATTCAGACTCATCTCATCGCGTGACGGCACGCGCGTGAAGCCACCGTCAGCCATCGTCGCAGCAACATTCACGCCGCCAACTTTTTTCGCTTCCTTGAGCGCCTTCTTTCCCCAGCTTCCAGTCAGCACGTAATCGGCGCTTCCATCCGCCGGCAGAAAGTTCATCGGCACCATTGAAAACTGCAAACTCGCGCCGCCTTGAAGAAAAAGAATGTGGTAGTTGCTCGGAATATTCAGGAGCTCGCGCAGGCTTGCTTCGGTGCGCGCGATAATAGCGTCAAATGTTTTGGAGCGATGACTGATTTCCATGACGGACATGCCAACACCAGGCAAACTGACCATATCGCGCTGAGCTTCCTCTAAAACCGGCACCGGCAAGACAGCCGGGCCCGCACTGAAATTAAAAATTCGTTCCGTCATTACTCTCTCCTTATTCTTCAAAACGCGAACGCAAAGCTTTGCCGGCGACCTTTGTCACCAGCGAACGCGGCACAAAACGTTCAGCTTCAACGGTGAACCAGTTGGTCCAACCGGAAATGACCAGGTTCTTTTTATGGTCCATAGCGCGCAGTGCAGTTTCCACCACTTCTTCCGGCGTTTGGATAGTTCGCATCGGCGGCCGATCGATTCCTGACGCTTGGAAAAAATTGGTCTCCGTCACGCCCGGACACAGCGCCATCACATGAACGCCGTGCAGCCGGTTCTCTTCCCAAAGTGCTTCTGAGAACGAAAGCACAAATGCCTTCGTTGCTGCGTACGTGGCCATGTAAGGAACACCCTGGAAGCCGGCGGTCGAAGCAACGTTGATGATCGTGCCACGTTTCCGCTCGCGCATTGGACCAAGGAACCTGTGCGTCAGATCGACAACAGCTCTGATGTTCAACTCGACTATTTCGAGCTCGTGATCGAGATCGAGTTTGGTAAAGTCGCCCATCGAGCCGAAGCCGGCATTGTTGATGAGCATCTCGATCTCGAGCTCGCGTTTCTTTGTCTCTTCGAGCAACTGCGCAGCAGCATCGGGTTGTTGCAGATCGAGCGCAAGGTACTGCGCGCGAATGCTTGTCAAACGTCCGAGCTCGTTGCAAAGCGCAATGAGCTTGTCTTCAGAGCGCGCGACGAGCAGGACGTTTCTTCCACGCGCAGCGAGTTTTCTGGCGAACGCCGCTCCGATTCCGGAGGATGCTCCAGTAATGAGGGTTGTATTCATTATTAAAGATTTAACTCAAGCAGGTCGAGCTCGATGATATCCGGATTGCCTGCCTGAAGTTTATTGAGGGTTTCTATTGTCGGCGCGTTGTCCAGGTTGATGCGAGCTACGGCTGCTGCCGCACCTTCAAAAACGATGTTCTCCATCTCCTGAACGTTAATCTGCTCCGCCTTGATCGCTTCGAGCACTCCGGCAAGCACACCCGGTCGATCGAGATGACGGACCACCAGCCGGTGCGTTGCAGGAGTTTGTTGTGCGAGGTTAACTACATTCGGCACCTTCCCAGTTTCCTTAAACTCTTTCACGATGCGGACAGTCTCTTCAGCAATCGCTTCCTGTGCCTGGTCCGTTGAGGCGCCGATGTGATGCGTGCCGTAGAGCCCTTCTTCTTTGACAATTTCATCGTGAAACTCGCCCGTTGCACTTGTCGGCTCAACTGCATAAACGTCCAGACCCGCACGGATGCCGCGGCTCTTCATCGCCGCAGCCAGTGCGGCCTGATCGACGACCTCGCCTCTCGCAGTGTTGATGAAGTAAGCGCCTGGCCGCATGACGCTAAAAAACTCGGAACCCAGCACGCCCTTGGTTTCGGGATTCAATGCCAGGTGAACACTCACAACGTCAGCCGCGCTCGCCACCTCTTTCGGCGACGCTTTTAGCTCCACACCCAGAAGCGCCGCTTTTTCGAACGTCAAACTTCTACTCCAGGTCACGACCGGCATGCCAAACGCGCGTGCGCGAGGAATCATTTCCTGGCCAATCTTGCCGACGCCAATCAGACCAAGCGTGCGACCAAACAGTCCACGCGCTTTTGAAAATTCTTTCTTATTCCATTCGCCTCGTCGTAACGCGATCACGTTATCAGCAATGCGGCGATCAAGCGCGAGAATCAGTGCGAAAGCAAGCTCAGCGACTGCGATCGAGTTCTTGCCGGGACAGTTCGACACGTAAATGCCTCGCTTCGAAGCGGCAGAGACGTCGATCGTGTTGTAGCCGGCTCCTGCGCGCACGACCAGTTTGACTGGTCCAGCCTCCAGCATCGGCTCCGTCACTTTCGTGCCTCGCACGACCAGCACATCCGGCACTTCTTTTCGAATCGCATCGATAAGAGCGTCGTCTTTCAGATCGGGTTGGTAAGAGATCTCGCAGCCAAGCGCCTGCAAGCCGTCGCGGCCTGACTGTTCGAATTTGTCTGCAATGAGGATTCGCATAATCAAATCGTATGAATCAACAAACCATCTCTCAGCTTCGGCTCGAACCAGGTGGATTTCGGCGGCATGATCTGATTCGCATCCGAAACCATTAACAGCTCGCCCACCGTGGTCGGAAAGAGTGAAAACGCGACTGCCGCTTTGCCTTCATTCACCAAACGCTCCAGCTCTTTGGTACCACGAAGGCCACCGATGAAATCAACTCGCTTGTCAGTGCGAATATCCTTGACGCCGAGGATTGGATCAAGCAGCCGGTCCTGAAGAACACTCACGTCAAGCGATGCGACCGTGCCGACCGGCATAGTAGCGTCAGGTGAAAGTTGTAAGCCATACCACTTGCCGCCGAGATACATGCTCCACCGGCCGCGTTTTTGCGGCTCCGGACTCGCATTCTCGCTGATGATGAATTGCTTTTTGATCGCGTCAAAAAACTCTTCCTGCGAAAGTCCGTTGAGGTCATGAACGGTGCGGTTATAGGCAAGTATCTGCACTTGCGTATCAGGAAAAATCACTGTCAAAAAATAGTTGTAATCGTCTTTGCCTGTATGCGCGAAGCTTTGTTCTTTCAGCTCTGCGCGTGCGCGACTCGCACTCGCTGCACGATGATGTCCGTCGGCGATGTAAAGAAGCGGCACTGACTCAAAGCCTTTGACGAGTGATTCAGTCTCGCCGAGACGCCAAATCGTGTGGCGAACGCCGTCAGACGCAGTCAGATCGAACAACGGCTCCGCGCTGATTGCCGCCGACACTTGTTCGTCGATCTCCGGGCGTGCCCGATACGTTAAAAACACTGGTCCAGTTTGCGCACGCAACATCAGCATGTGACGCGTGCGATCGTCTTCCTTGTCACGCCGGGTTCGCTCGTGTTTTCGAATGTTGCTGTTGTCGTACTCATCGATCGAGCAAACAGCCACAACGCCGATCTGTTCGTGGTTACCCATAATCAGTCGATAGAGATAGAGACTCGGCTCACTTTCTCTTTCCAGCGGGCAAGTGGCGATCAGCTTTTCAAAATTGTCGACTGCTTTTCGATAGACCGCGTCGCTGTAGATATCGGTGCCCGGCGGCAGATCGATCTCGGGCCGCGACACGTGCAGGAAGCTCAGAGGATTACCGTCAGCCAGAGCGCGCGCCTCTTCAGTATTTACAACGTCGTACGGGACGCTTGCCACCAGGTGCGCCCGGTCGGCTTGCGGACGCAAAGCGCGAAAGGGACGAATAACCGCCACAGATCCTCCTATCGACTACATTGCGGATTGATATAAGGCTTATGGAATTCAAGACTATGACAGGATTCCAAGATTTACAAGTAAGCCAATCCTGTGAAAATCCCAAAATCCTGTTTAGAATCGCGGAGAATGCGGAAGCTCGTTCGACTGATTGGCCGCGGTGGCCGCAAGTTCATCTCACGTCCCGGTGAGGCTTTTCTGTTATGCCGTATGGCGTGGTGGGTCGTAGTGTTATCAGCGATTGCGCGCTGCTACTCATTGCCGCGCGCACTCAAGATTGTTGCTGGCGATCAGAACGGCAAACATTCGCGACTGGCGACAAATCAGGACGAGTTGGCACGCGCGATTGATCTGTTGTTATCAGCGGACGTCTTAATGTTCAAGCCAATCTGCTGGAAACGCGCGGCTGTTCTGCATCGCTATCTTTTGCGAAACGGAAAGCGCACGCGAATCGTGTTTGGCGTGCGGAATGAAACTGACGGCAAGTTTGCCGGTCATGCGTGGCTTGAAGAAAACGGGCGCCCGATCCTGGAAAATGATCCGCCCGAATACATCATCACTTATAGCTTCCCTTAAATTTTCTTTCGATCCCAATCGATGAAGATCAGATACATCGCGAGCTGGTGCGGGAAGAAGATGTTCATCAGAAGCAGAGTCGAGATATGAAACAAAAGACCGAAGCCCAGAATCAACCAACGGATGCGCCGGTAGAAGATCGCCAGCGGAAATGCCAGCTCCCAAATGAGAATGAACGCAACTGCGAACGGCAGGTACGCTTTGATCTGTGGTAACCAGAAAGCGAGTTTAAACTGCGTGTCGTGCAGGTTGTCGAGTGAGTGAAAAATGGCCAGCACCGGCAGGTTGTCGGGACTTAAATAGCTCCATCCCGCGATCCGAAGCTTGATCAGTGCAGAGCTGAAGTAGGCCCACGCCATCAATAACTGCATCAGCAAAACCGGATATGCATACGCAAATAGCGGGCGCTGCTGGTGTCGTTTGAATATCAACCTATCGAGTGAGAATTCGTCGCCACACGGGGTAAATGCGAGTACGACAAGGTAGTAAACCGCCAGCATCTCATCGTGATTGAAGTGGCCGAAGCTCCGCAAAAGACCCTGGTAAAATAGGACCAACAAAAGCGACGTCTTGGTTGAGAAAACAGTAAAAAGACCGGCGGTGCTGAACAATAACGAAAGCACCAACAGTGTCTTAAACGTCACCATTCCAGCGGGCGTCAGTAATCGATCGTAGAAGTTCCATGGCACGAATTGCATGGCTCCATTGGGCCGCAGGATCGTCACGGGGAGTGAACCAAGTGCCGAGAACGATGTGAGGAGAACCGAAATCAGGAACGTGCCGTGCACGATGCAACGCACGACGCCAAGAGCAAACGCGCTTTTCGGAACGACGCGATTTACAATTCCTTGCGCCACGATTCTATGAACTTGTCGTAATCCGAATAACCACCACTCTCCCAGCGATACATATCAAGCCGGATCGCCTTCAAGCGCCGCGACGAGGATTCAGGCTGTTCGCTGTTGTAGAGCTCGCCCCACGCTTTCAGCAGATCAGGCACGCGCACACCGGGCGGAAGGTTCTCGATTCCACCAACTCGTCGCAGCAATTCTTCGTTTTCAGGGTGAATCGACTTCAGCTTAAAACTACGGTTATCGATGGTCGCATTGACCATGGTCCACGTGCGGCTGTAGAGAGCGTTTGTTAGATCGATGGGCCGGATCTCGATTGTTTCACCTGAAACAGTTTCGCCGCGGAGGATGCAATAACTGCGGCCGCGTTCGAGATCGCCGCCGGCCATCATGACGTTCCATGCACCGATCGGATAGACATTGCGGACGAAGAGGAATGCCCAAACCAACGGCAGGCAGATCACCGCTGTGAGAACTGTGTATTTAACGATCAGTCGGCGGTCACTGGGCGCCGACCAGTTTGTAAGTTTGGAAATTATCGACAATTCGCTGCACGCTTAAGATGGCTCGCTCGGGTGCGACTTCGTAGTTCGCAGTGATGTCGGCGACAATCTCAGCCACGGTTTTGCCGTTTTCCAGACCCTTCCAAACCACCATCGCGGTCTCGTTCAGTTGGTAATATTTTTTCGTGTTGAGATCTACGAGTATTCCTTCGCCGCCGTCAAAATCGGTAGCCACTACGTGTTTACCCGGAACGAGATTGCTTGAACTCATGATCGACTCACCGCTCTAAGATTGTTTGACTGCAAGCGCTTCTGTTCGAGAAGACGATAAGGTTCTATGGCCCATGTTGCTGCCATTTCCCGCACCAGATCGGAAGCACGTTTCTGTTTCGCCTCCGCGTCAGCAATAAATTCATGCGTGCCGGAAACTTCTTTTGAATAGACTCCACTGCCGCGCGCGATCGTGTCCATCTCTTCTGTTGACGGATGGACGTTAAAAAAGCTCAACACATTGGCGATTACGGGTACTGACAGTTGGTTGTAATTAAGCAACATGCTGTTGCATGTTGCAAGACGATGCGCGGTCGAGTAGAGACTTCCGAGAGTCCGAGCGCACAACTCTTCGAGGCTCAATACTGATGCGGCCTCAGATGAAACGCCAGTGATTGATGCCAGCACGCGCCGATCATTGTCAATGAGCCATGGCGGAACGTCAGTCATGTTGGAAACGATTGTCTCGATGGGATCCCTGTAAAGAAACAGCCACGGAACGTCGGGCCAGATACGCGTGATGCGCTCGATCTGCGAGAAGCTACAGCAGGCGAACTTGATGAAGAGATGTTCTTCGTTGCCGTTTCGACGTTGGCCCAGCGCGTGGACCACGCCGCGCAAAAACACGGAATAAAGCGACTCTTTGACTCCACCTTCAGCGGCGTCAGTGATGAACCGCGCGATTAGCTTGTCGATTGCGGGCGCTTCGGAGAGAACGATCGAATTCGAAACTGCGCGACAGGCATTGGCGAGGAGCGTCGAGCCGCAACGAGAGGAGTGGAAAATAAAGCCGCGGGGCGTAACACTGTCCAGCACCCTCTCGAGTTGCAGCAGCACATCGAATTCAGTGAACAACTCGCCGCGATTGTTTTCAGCCTTTGCACGTGCAACTGTCTGCTGAAAGAAAGGCTCGGCTAGATTGATGCCAGCCATGTCCATCCACCGCAGCCCCGGCCGCCCATTGACGACGACAGCATCCACCGGCAACCAACCTTTGAGATCACGGAGCATTGTTTAGCCGCAAAAAAGCACAAAAGGCACAAAAAAGACAAGTCACAAGGGCGCGCAATAATCACAAATACCGGAAATTCATTTTTGCGCTTTTTGTGCCTTTTTGTGGCTAAAATGCTGAGGCGAAGAGTGCCACGGAATTTTGCCGAAGCTTTGCAGGCAAAACAGACATGGCGAGCCCGTGTAAATGTCAGGCGCTAATGCTTGCGCGCGGAACGCGGCCAGGGCCTCTTTTCGTCTTTGCAGTTGCGCTGCTGATAAGGCCGTAAACTTCGTGTAGGCAGACGCGAACGATTCCACATTCAAATCCGCCACAACATCATTCTCCTCCGCAGCACCGCGATAACCCGACAAATTGCAGCACAGCGAAAGTCGCCCGCGATAATCGATATTCAAGTTCACGCCTGCGAGCGGGGCGCAGGGAGCGCGCGTCTCGTCGATGTTGTAGTAACCAACATCGATTCCAATATTCATCTTGAAAATACGCGCCAGGATCGCGATCTCCTGCTCGGCGGCTCGCTGCTCGTCGAGATTCAAAGCTGACTCGTCGGCGATGGCATTTGAAGTCGGCATCACATGTACGAAGTGCAGCGAGGCGGCTCCCATGCGTGCGGCGAAGATAGCAATCTGCTCGAGCTGGTCCACCAGATCGTGACGAATCACGATCTTGATCGAAAAGGGCAGTTGCGACATGTAACAACGGGAGAAAGCCCGCACGAGGCGATCAAAAGACCCGTTGCCGCGCCAGCGGTCGTGATCTTCGCGCGTTACTCCATCGAGGCTGAACGCGACATGCGAAACGGCAGCGCGGTTTTCCTGAATCGCCGGCCAGATGCGATCGAAGTGCCAGCCATTGGTAACAAAACTGACAGTCAGACCTGCGTCGCCGATGGCACGCAGTGTTTCAGCAAACTGTGGATGCAGTGTCGGCTCACCGCCCGTGAAGTTGACTCGGCTGATATTCGCGACCACGCAAGCTTCACCGACTACGCGACGCAACAACTCGAGCGGAAAAAACTCCGCATGTGAGCTGTAGAGATTCTCGTCAGAGCGAAGACAGTAGCTGCAATGAAGATTGCAGATGTTGGCCAACTCAACGCTTAAACGTCGTGGTCCATAGTCAGCGAACGTGAGCTCAGCATTCATTAGCCACAAAAGTCACAAAAAAGATTTTAGAAACTCATTAGCGAAGCCGGGATCGAGGAGATCACGACCGGCCGCGAGATCAAAGCCGCTTGCTTGTCGAGCGAGAACGGACAGCACTCCCAGATTCGCACCGGCAATCGACGTGTCGTATGTTGCCCATGGACAGGCTCTGATCAATCGCGTCATGGTTTCAGCTTGCGTCAATGTATGGAGCTGTGAATTCTGTTCGCCACTCAAACTGATAAAAAGCAACAAACCCGGTAACGCGCACCCTCTTCGCTTCGCCCCCATTATAGCTTCGGGCTCAAAACACTGCTTGAAAGCGTCATTCTTGTCTTTGCTGACGGCGAAGAAACTGCGAAAGCCACGCGCTTTAACCGTCGCATCAGTCATATTTAAAAGCAACTCGTCGTCAGAAAGATAAGGCCAACCACATGCTACGAGCTGCAACGCCAGCGTCGACTTGCCGCTTCCGGATGGACCAATTATCAGAACTCCCTTTTCACTTTCCGGTTCAACTACTCCAGCGCTGTGAATATCAAACAATCCGTAACGACGCAGCGCCGCACACACTGCAAACGACGCAACTCTCGCCAACCAGGGATCTACTGGTCCAGGCAATTCCCGAAGCGAAACGTTAACATTCACCGGACTACGATTTTCGAGATGGACCACCGAATTGCCGAGCGTCAGATACAGATCAGCACCATTTGTATAGCACTTCCCGCCGTCAGCAATTTCGAAATGACTTAGACAACGCGGAATATCCGGCACTGTCCCGCCGCAGGAAAAACTGATTCGAACGTCAGGTGATCTCTGAAGGAAGGAGACTGATTCAAGTTGCCAGCCCGCGAAGAGTTGTTCTATCCGGTTGCGTAGTTCGAGATTAGTGCTCTGGATAAATAACAACCGACCGGCAACCGAGTAAAAAGCTTCGGACACCGGCCGGTCAGATGCGTGAATAACTTGCATCAAACCGATTTTCTATGGGTTGGTTACGCCGCTGGTAGTCGACTGAAAGAACGTGGTTGCTTCAAGAACATCAACGGGAACGGAAATTGTCGGCTCGACAAACTCCTTCTTGATCTTGCTGCACTCGCTGCTTACACCATCCCCACTGTGCAAACCGGCGATCTCTTCGTTGATAATCTCGTTTTGCTTAGCCAAAGTTTAGCTGCCTCCTCCGGTCAGTTTGGTAACTATAAGTTCTTGACCGACGCATGGCAACACAAAAATGGGCCATCGGTTTAAGGGTTCTGCCCAGTCGTTTTGGGTGGCTCAGCGAGAACCAATCGCAGAGCTCGTCTTTCGGCGTGCGTGAGATCCGCGCGAACAAAGAGTCGAATATGCGGAGACAGTTGCCGAACCACATCCTCTACCGGAAGTTTCGAGATCTCTTTATCTACGATCGAAATGTTCTGGTCCTGAATCTCAACTGGAATGCCGAGCTCTTCACCAATCTTCAGCAACACTAAAGGCAACGGCTGTTTTTTGGCCTTCACGCTTAACAGATTGTCCTTGAACGAAATGCGAAGAGGTTGTTCTTCGACTTTGTTCTTCTCTTCGTCAGTCTTCGGTTCAACTCCGTCTTCGGTGTTGCCTTCGATCAGCATTGACTGCATCGATCCGTTCACCACCGCAGTTAATGGAGGCTCGCCCTGATTCATATCAAAGAGATAAATCGCGAGTGCTTTCGCCGGCTCAGCCGAGCCGGTATCGATCTCGTAATCAATGTAAACCGTCGGCGCTAACAACTGTAGAGCAGGCTCGAGTGTCAGCTCGCTGAACTCGGTTGTCAGCAACTCTTTTTCTCTTTCTGTTCCGAGGAACACCGGCGTCTTCAGTCGCTTTGAAAGCTCCTGGGCCACTTCCGACATTTTTGCTTTTTCGGCTTTGAGAGAAATGTTCAGGAGCGGGCGAGTCTTGACTGTGAGCGCGAACGACGGCTTGGAGCCGGGTTTCGCGCCTGTCGGTTTTGACTCTTTGGAAGTCTGTTTTGCTTCAGGAGTCGAGGGCTTTTGTGCAAGAGAAGTTGCAAATAACGCAAAGAACACAAAGACGCTCAACGCTAAGGTCTTCATTGGCGTGAAACTAACACGCGCAAAAAAATCCGTCAAATTTTCGCCCGAAACAAACTCTGCCGTATTAGACGAAACGGTCTTGTGAGGTAGTAAGCGAAACTTAAACTTGCAGGAAGCGGGCGCGTGCTGAGATCACTGTCGGTGGGACGAAGCGCGTGAATAACGTAGCGAGCACGAGCGCTGAGCGTCTTGCGCACGCCGAAATTGTATTTGAAGATCTCTCGCGACGTAGCGGGCACGTGCGTCGCGCCGTTGAAGAGATGCTCGATGACATTATTCGCAAGTGAGTGCAAGCGTGGATCGGCATCACAACGTTGCGTCACTTCGGCCGGCAGCGGCGCATCGAGCAGTTGTCGAGCGAGATACAGACCGAGCAAGAACATGCGTTCGCTATCGGCGTCTGCGGCACGTTTCAGCAGCGTGGTCCAATCGAAGCGGTGGCGCGCGATCAGCTCGGCGATGTCGCAAATCCAGCTCAGTCGATCCCAGAGATGACGCGAGCCATGCACACACAGTGAGAACAGCAGATCTGCGGCGGAAAGAGTTTTCACCTGTGTGCCATTGAGATCAATGGTTGTGAGGTTTTGCCAAAGGCATTCGGCATCGACAGTCGAAGCAAACAGATGCGGTGCGACTTGCCAGTGCAGCTCTACAATCAACCGGTGATTGTCGCGAGAGAACTGCATGTTGTGTTGTGTTCGCAGCAGCAGCTCCTGCTGGTCGAATGAAAGCGATTTGGTTGGAGTGTAGCCTTCATTGACGAGGATCTCGCGCGCTTTCAACACATCGGTCTTCTTCACGATCACGTCAAGATCGACGAAGCGACGCAGCGACACGTTGTTGTACGCGAACTGGGCCAGCACCGGACCTTTGTACGGAATGACCTCAATGCCTGTATCTGCGAGTAAAGTAATCAGACGACAAAGCTCAGCAGTCAGGATGGTGTTGCGGGCAGAGTTTTCGAGATAGTGTTGCTTTAGACGAGCGAGCTGCTCAGCCGGCACGAGGTCAGCAGCGTGTTGGTCCAACTGAACGTAAAGCAGCGGCACGACTGAATGCCGTCGCGCGAGCTGAAAGAGATACTCCCAATCAACATCGCCCGCCGCAAGCTCCCGCACATGCGGCGACCCGATGGTACGCGCGCAACAAAGCAACAACTGATGATTTACGTTCGCAGCTTGCATCAACTGTAGGGGCGGCCCTCCGTGGCCGCCCGTTCCGGGGAGCACTGATTATGGCGAAAGATGGGCGGCCACGGAGGGCCGCCCCTACAGCTGTTTGCGCAGTAACAAATCATTCATTCACTTTCAAGACGGCCAGGAAGGCTTCCTGAGGGATCTCGACGCGACCCACTTTCTTCATCCGCTTCTTGCCTTCCTTCTGTTTCTCGAGCAGCTTTCGCTTTCGCGTGATGTCGCCGCCGTAGCACTTCGCGATGACGTTCTTGCCGAGCGCCTTCACCGTCTCGCGTGCGATCACCTTGTTTCCGATAGCGGCCTGAATCGGCACTTCAAACAGTTGTCGCGGAATCAACTGCTTCATCTTCTCCGCCAGCGCACGACCCTTCGGTTGCGCAGTGCTGCGATGCAGAATCAGCGACAACGCATCCACCGGCTCGCCCGCAACCAGTACGTCGAGTTTTACGAGATCGCTTTCCCAATAACCCGCAAGGTTGTAATCGAGCGAAGCATACCCACGTGAAACCGATTTCAGCCGATCATAAAAGTCGAGCACGATCTCATTGAGCGGCAATTCGTACGTGAGCATTACGCGGTTTGACGTGATGTACTCAAAACCTTTTTGCAGTCCGCGCTTCTCCTCGAGCAATGGAAGAATGCCGCCGAGATGCTCGTCAGGCGTGAGAATGACTGCGCGAATCACCGGCTCTTCGATTTTTGCGATGCGGCCGGGATCAGGCATCTTCGCCGGAGAATCGACCTCCAAAACCTGACCGTCAGTCGTCGTCACCAGGTAACGCACGCCCGGAGCAGTCGTGATCAGATCGAGATTAAACTCACGCTCCAAACGCTCCTGCACGATCTCCATGTGCAGCAATCCGAGAAAACCGCAGCGGAAACCGAATCCGAGGGCTGCCGAAGATTCAGGCTCGTAAAAGAACGACGCGTCGTTCAGTCGCAACTTGTCCAACGCGTCGCGCAGCTCCTCATACTGCGCCGTGTCTACCGGATACAACCCGGCAAACACCATCGGCTTGATCTCCTGATAACCCGGAAATGGCTCACTTGTCGGCCGCGCTGCCTCGGTCACGGTGTCGCCAATCTGCACATCCGCGACAGCCTTGATTGACGCAGTCAGAAAACCGACTTCGCCGACACTGAGTTCGTTGATCGGCGTGGGAGTCGGACGATTCACGCCCAGCGTTTCGACCTGATAGTCGCGACTGACGTTGACGAAACGGATCTTCATCCCGGGCCGGATCGTGCCGTCGATAACGCGAAACAGCACGATGACACCGCGATACGAGTCGTACCACGAATCGAAGATGAGAGCCTTGAGCGGCGCGTTGGGATTGCCCTTTGGCGGCGGAATGTCGCGCACAATAGCTTCGAGAACGTCGGCCACGCCTTCGCCCGTCTTCGCGCTCGTGAGCATCGCATTGTGAGTTTCAAGACCGATGAAGTGTTCGATTTGTTCGATCGCTTTCTCGGGCTCCGCGCCCGGTAAGTCGATCTTGTTGATTACTGGAATCAGCTCGAGATTGTTTTCGATCGCGAGATAAGTGTTCGCGAGTGTTTGTGCTTCGACGCCCTGCGAAGCATCGACGATCAGCAACGCACCTTCACATGCCGAGAGTGATCGCGACACTTCGTATGAGAAATCGACGTGGCCCGGTGTGTCGATCAAATTAAGTACGTACGGTTGTCCGTCGCGCGATTTGTAATCTAGCCGGACCGCGTGTGCTTTGATGGTAATGCCGCGCTCGCGCTCCAGGTCCATGTTGTCGAGCACTTGCTCCGACATCTCCCGTTCAGACAAAGCTCCGGTGAGCTCGAGCAGGCGGTCGGCGAGCGTCGACTTACCGTGATCGATGTGGGCGATGATCGAGAAGTTGCGAATGCGAGCAGGATCCATATCGATAAACAAAAACTCTACTCAGGCAGATGCGCCTGGATATAGGCACGCGCTTTCTCGGCGGTATTGATCGACTGAATGAAAGCAGTGTTGCTAATGGCCCAGTTAACGTGCTCTTCGATAAACTTTTGATAGTTCTCGCCGGGCGTGTAGTCTTCGTCCATCAACCCGATCTTGATCGAGACGCGCCTGATCAGTTCTGCGTCACCGGTCATTCCAGCAGCCTGATAGAGCTTGTGCTTATCGTCTTCAGAGAGCGTCGATGCTGAACTTGAAGACGAGCGCGAGGAGTTGGAGGAGTTGGACGAGTTGTCGTTAGTGTTTGCAGTGAGATCGGAGTTGTCATTTGAGTTCGAGTTTGAATTACGATCGGTGCTGACGTTGAAGTTGTAGTCGCGGCGACTAGCCGGAGCTCTGTAGAGGAAATAGAACAGCCCGCCGGCGATTACGACGACAATCAAACCCAGGCATCCCGCACCACCACAACCTAGAGCAAGCCACTGATTCCGAGTCATTGTTTAGCCTCTTTAGATAGGATCAGCCACAAAAGCACAAATAATCATTTAATGGTTCGCATCCATGAGACGCAGCGCTGAAGGTGATGGTGCGTAGTCGCTGTGTCGTCGTGATGAATGTCGCCGTGTCCCGGCAACACCCACTCGAATTCATACTTCAGAAGTTTTTCCATCGAGCGAGTTTGTTCGGGCCATGAATACCACGCCACGCTGCGAAAAGCCGTCAGCGTTTGGCGCGCAGGTGACCACGCCAGGTGATCACCCGTGAACAAAAACTTGTTGCGGTAAAGATAGACGACGTGCCCGCGCGTATGTCCCGGCGTGGGAATCACGAGCAGATCATCGTCGAGCTGAAATGGTTCCTCGCCGCGAATTATCAGCTCGGCGCCAAGGCGAGCTGCG